>NZ_JBEYJJ010000020.1:0-74724 GCF_040636215.1 Streptomyces sp. NPDC006687
GTACTGCAGGGGGGACCCTGTGGGAGAGTAGGACGCCGCCGAACAATCATTGTGGGAAAGCCCCGCACCTTCTGGTGCGGGGCTTTTCTGCGTTTTCAGCCGTTTACCTCGCACCGCCCTGCCGGGAAGCCCGGGCGGGCGATCGTAGGGTGGACTGATGGTCTACCAGCTGGTCATCTTCGACAACGACGGCGTCCTCGTGGACAGTGAGCCGCTCTCCAACACCATCCTCGCCGCGTACCTGACGGAGGTCGGGCACCCCACCACGTACGAGGATTCCCTTCGCGACTTCATGGGCGGGGCCGTGCACCGGATCCACGATCTCGTCCAGGAGCGCACCGGTCAGCGGCTGCCGGACGACTTCGACCGGATCCTGCACGAGCGGATCTTCGAGGCGTTCGCGCGCGAACTCCAGCCCGTGCCCGGGGTGACCGAGGTGCTCGGGGAGCTCTCCGCGTACGGAGTCCCGTACTGCGTCGCCTCCTCCAGCAGCCATGAGCGGATCCGTGTCGGGCACCGCAGCGCCGGGCTCGACGAGTGGTTCGAAGAGGAATGGATCTTCAGCGCGGACGACGTCGCCCGGGGCAAGCCGGCGCCCGACCTGTTCCTGCACGCCGCCGACATGATGGGCGTCGACCCCGCCCAGTGCGTGGTGATCGAGGACAGCCCCCTCGGCGTCGAGGCCGCCCGGGCCGCCGGCATGGACGTGTTCGGGTTCACCTCCATGGTCCCCGCGTCCCGGCTCACCGGGGCCACCGCCTGCTTCGGGGAGATGAAGGAGCTGTCCGCCCTGCTCGGATTGGGTACGTGATCTCTCTACCCACCGGTAGGAGGGGGGCCTACGCTGTGCGGCCATGACAGATGACGTGCGGCTGCGGCGGGGACGCGGTGCCCTGGGCTTCAGTTTCTTCGCGCAAGGGGTCGCCTTCGCCCTGCTCGTGACCCGCATTCCGGCCATCCAGGACCAGTACGGCATATCCGACGGGCTGCTGCCCGCCTTCCTCGCCGCCGTGCCCGTCCTCGCCGGGGTGTCCAGCGTCGCCACCGAGCACCTGGTGAAGCGGGTCGCGCCCAGCGCCGTGCTGCGGTGGGCGCAGCCCGTGGTGCTGCTGGCGCTGCTCGGGGTCGGGGCGGGCAGCCGGATGTGGCATGTGGCCGTGGCGCTCGGGGTGTTCGGGCTGGCGGTGGGGGCGCTGGACGCCTCGATGAACATGCTCGGGGTCAGCCTCCAGCGGGCGTACGGGCGCTCCATCATGCTGGGCTTCCATGCCGCGTACAGCCTGGGCGGGATCCTCGGGGCCTCGGCCGCCTGGGCGGGGGCGCACTGGCACCTGGCGCTCTTCACCGGATACCTGCCGGCCGTGGTGGTCGTGCTGCCGCTGGCGCTGGCGGGCAGCCGGTACTACGTGGACACGAAGTCCGGCGGGGCGGGGGAGGCCGGCGAGGGGTGGCCCGCGCGGGGCGGGCGGCTGCTGCTGCCGCTGTGCCTGGTGATGGCGTGTGCGTACATCGGGGACTCGACGGTGGCGAACTGGAGTGCCAAGTACCTCCAGGACGTGCTGGGGAGTTCGGAGCAGCTGGCGACCGTCCCCTACAACGTGTACATGGTGACCACGCTCGTGGGGCGGGCCGTGGGGGACCTCGGGGTGCGGCGGTTCGGGGCGGTGGCCGTGGTGCGCTGCGGGGCGGTGGTGGCCGCGGGCGGGTTCGCGGTGGTGGCGGTGGCTCCGGGTGCCTGGGTGGGGATGCTGGGGTTCACCCTGCTGGGGACCGGGCTGTGCGTGATCGTGCCGCAGACGTTCGCGGCGGCGGGTCGGCTGTTCCCGTACGCCTCGGACACGGCGGTGGCGCGGCTGAACATCTTCAACTACGTCGGCTTCCTGGTCGGTTCGCCGCTGGTGGGCGGGATCGGGGACGCCTGGAACTACCGGGGCGCCATGGTGGTGCCGATGGCGCTGGTCCTCGTCACGCTGCTCTACGCCCGCTCGTTCGGCACGGCGGACAGGGCCCGATACGGTGTGCCGCATGAGCGGCGAGCCGGTGACCGGGCTGTTGATGTGGGACGAGGCGGTAACGAGGTATGACTTCGGACCGAGCCATCCGATGGACCCGGTGCGCCTGGCGCTGACCATGGGCCTGGTGCGTGCCTTCGGGCTGGACCGGGAGATGGAGGTACGGGCGGGCCGGGCGGCGGGGGATTCGACGCTGCGGCTGGTGCACCGGGAGGACTACGTCGCGGCGGTCCGCGCGGTGTCGGCGGATCCCCGGCTGGCGGACGGCTCGTACGGGCTGGGGACGATGGACGATCCGGCGTTCGCCGGGATGCACGAGGCGTCCGCGCTGATCGCCGGGCAGTCGGTGGCGGGAGCGGAGGCCCTGTGGCGCGGGGAGGCCCGGCACGCGGTGAACTTCGCCGGCGGGCTGCATCACGCGATGCCGGGCGGGGCGGCGGGCTTCTGCGTGTACAACGACGCGGCGCTGGCGATCGCCCGGCTGCTGGAGCTGGGGGCGGAGCGGGTCGCGTACGTGGATGTGGACGTGCACCACGGGGACGGGGTGCAGGCGGCGTTCTGGGACGACCCCCGGGTGCTGACGGTGTCGCTGCACGAGCACCCGCGGACGCTGTTCCCGCAGACGGGGTGGCCGCAGGAGACGGGCGGTCCGGACGCCGAGGGCAGCGCGGTGAACGTGGCGCTGCCGGCGGGGACGGGGGACGAGGGGTGGCTGCGGGCGTTCCACGCGACGGTGCCGGAACTGCTGGCGGACTTCCGGCCGCAGGTGCTGGTGACCCAGCACGGGGCGGACACGCACTTCGAGGACCCGCTGGCGCACCTGGCGGTGTCCCTGGACGCGCAGCGGGCGGTGCAGGCGGCGTGTCACACCCTCGCCCACACGTACGCGGACGGGCGGTGGCTGGCGCTGGGCGGCGGCGGGTACGCGGTGGTGGACGTCGTCCCGCGGTCGTGGACGCACCTGGTGGGCATCGCGGCGCACCGGCCGGTGGATCCGCGGGAGATGGTCCCGCAGTCCTGGCGGGACCAGGTGTACGCGCGGACGCGGCAGCGGGGGCCGGCCCGGATGACGGACGGGCGTGAGGTGGCGTGGCGGGAGTGGGACGCGGGGTACGACCCGGCGGACCGTACGGATCAGGCCGTTCTCGCGACGCGTCGGGCGGTGTTCCCGTTGCGGGGGATGCTGGTGTGACGTCTGAGCAGGGCTCGGCCGGTTAGCCCAACGGTGGGGTGCTGGAGCTGAATTGAGGGCGCGACAGATTCCGTGCGGCAGCATCGGAGGGTGTTGAGCGAGGGCGCGTTGCGCGCGCATCTGCTGGCCGCCCGGTTGGCCGGGCCCGTCGCGACCACGCGGGAGCAGAGCCTGCGCAGCTACCGGCTGTTCGCGGCGCGCGATCCGCGGGTGTTGCTGGGGCTGGATCCCGTGGGCCGGTGGGACGAGGGTGCGCTGCTGGGGCTGATGGCGGACCGGTGCGGGGTCTCGGCGGATCCGGCGCAGGTCAGCGGGCCGGACGTGATCGATCCGGGGCGGACGGTGGCGGGGCTGCGGGTGTTCGCGGAGCGGCTGCGGGAGGCGGCGGGGGCGGGGGCGCCGGTGCTGTTCGGGACGGGGCACCCGCATCGGCTGCTGGGTTTCTACGCCACTTTGGCGGGGGCGATGTCGGCGGCGGGCTGTGTTGTCCTCACTCCGGCGCAGGGGGTCCATGTCGACATGGCGACCCGGTTCGGCGTACGCGGGCACACGATCGATTACGTACGGGGAGTCGCACTGGTGCGGGAACCCGGCGCGCGGGAAGCGGGGAGTGCCACCGGCGCACACTCGCATTCGCCGCTCCCGGTTCGGGTCGCGCTGGGGGCGCTGGCTGAGTCGGGCGGGCCGCTCCCGGAATTGGTCGTCGGGGACCACGGGTGGGTCTGCGGTGCAGGTCAGCTGGGTGTGGAGGCGATCGGTCTGGCTGATACGGACGATCCCGCGCTGTTCGTGGGGGAGGCCGAGGGGCGGGTGGCGGCGGTGGTTCCGGTTGACGACGCGGTGCGTTCGGCCGCCTATGGGCCGCTCACGCGTTTCGTGTTGCAGCACGCCGGGCTGCCGGTGCGTCAGGAGTGGCCGTAGCTCCTCTTCCCCAGCCGTATCACGCGCCCCTACTCTGGGGAGTGAGCGTGCGACGACGAGGAGTAACCGGAGGGGAAGCCGGTGCCCGTCATGCGCAGGAGGTCAAGGTGGGTGTCATGGCTGCTGGCGATCGACCTCTCAGTGAGGTTCAGTTCCTGACCGTGGCGGAGGTCGCCTCGGTGATGCGAGTGTCGAAGATGACCGTGTACCGCCTGGTGCACAACGGTCATCTGCCCGCGATCCGGGTGGGCCGGTCCTTCCGGGTCCCCGAAAACGCGGTCCACGAGTACCTCCGGGAGTCTTTCGTGGGGGTGGAGTCGGCCTGAGAGTGAGGCTCGGGCAACACTGCGGAAGCCTCGGATTACAAGCTCAGAGCTCGGGCGGGTAGGCTAGGCCGACGTAGGTCGTGTGGGCCCAGACGCCCCGCACCGATCCCCGCTGGCGCGGGGATGTTCCGAGAAGTGAGCGAGGGTAGTCGTGGGCTCTGTTATCAAGAAGCGGCGCAAGCGGATGGCGAAGAAGAAGCACCGCAAGCTGCTCAAGCGCACCCGCGTCCAGCGCCGTAACAAGAAGTAAACGGCAGCTGTACGTGTTTTCCGCAGCCCCTCCACCATCCTGGTGGGGGGGCTGCGGTGCAGCCGGGGTACTTCTTCGAGGGAGGCGCTGAGCTCGTGGGGAAGGTCGTGCTCGTCACCGGGGCTGCCCGGCAGCTGGGGGGCCGCTTCGTGCGGCGCATCCAGCGCGACCCGGAGGTGGAGCGGGTCATCGCGGTCGATGCCGTGACCCCGCCGCACCGGCTCGGCTCGGCCGAGTTCGTGCATGCGGACATCAGACAGTCGGCGATCGCCCGGGTGCTCGCCGAGCACGCCGTGGACACGGTGGTCCATCTGGCGGTCACCGGAGGCGCGCCGGGCACGCCGGGCGGCCGCAGCGCCGTCAAGGAGACCAACGTCATCGGGACGATGCAGCTCCTGGGCGCCTGCCAGAAGTCGCCGACCGTACGCCGGCTCGTGGTGAAGTCGAGCACCAGCGTGTACGGGGGCACAGCGCGGGACCCGGCCGTCTTCACCGAGACCACGCAGCCCAAGTCGCTGCCCGCGGCCGGGTTCGCCAAGGAGGCGGCGGAGGTCGAGGGGTACGTACGGGGCTTCGCGCGCCGGCGGCCGGATGTGGCGGTGTGCGTGCTGCGCTTCGCGAACATCCTGGGGCCGTTCGCGGACTCGGCGTTGGCGGAGTACTTCTCGATGCCGGTGATGCCGACGGTCCTCGGCTACGACCCCAGGCTCCAGTTCGTCCACGAGGACGACGTGGTGGACGTGCTGCGGCTGGCGGCCGGGGAGCCGCGGCGGGGGACGCTGAACAGCGGGACCTTCAACATCGCCGGGGACGGGGTCCTGCTGCTGTCGCA
Source organism: Streptomyces sp. NPDC006687 (assembly GCF_040636215.1). Classification (NCBI taxonomy): domain Bacteria; kingdom Bacillati; phylum Actinomycetota; class Actinomycetes; order Kitasatosporales; family Streptomycetaceae; genus Streptomyces; species Streptomyces sp. NPDC006687. The sequence continues at coordinate 5,534 of NZ_JBEYJJ010000020.1, forward strand.
GTGCGCGCGGCGGCTGGGGCGGCCGGCGGTGCCCCTGCTGCTGCCGGCGGTGACCTGGGTGGGCCAGGCACTGCGGGCGGTCGGGGCGACGGACTTCTCGCCGGAGCAGATCCGGCTGCTGACGCACGGGCGGGTCGTGGAGACCACCCAGATGCGTGAGGTGCTCGGGTTCCGGGCGCGGTACACGACCGTGGAGACCTTCGCGGACTTCGCGCGGAGCCGGGCGAACGGGCTGCTGCCGCCGGAGCGGGTGGGGCGGGCCGTGGACCGGCTGGCGGGGCTGCTGGACGTGGACGTGGACGGGTACGTGGACGAGAGGGTGGAGCGGTAGTGGCGGACGCCAAGGTCATTCCGTTCGGCGAGGACCGGCCGCGCCGGCGCGGCGGCTCCGCGCGCGCGGCGCGGGCCGTGGACGCGGTGGCGGCTCCCGCGCAGCCGCCGGCCGCCCAGGAGAGCGGGCCGGTCGAGCTGGTGGAGCCCGGGCGGGCGCCGGCGGGCCGTACGGGCGGCGGGGGTGACTGGGACCGGCGGATCGCGGGCGGGCTGGCGTTCCTGCGGCGGCGGCTGACGGGCGAGTACGAGGTCGACGAGTTCGGCTACGACAAGGAGCTGACGGACCAGGTCCTGATGTCCCTGATGCGGCCTTTGTTCGACAAGTACTTCCGGGTCGAGGTCAAGGGTGTGGAGAACATCCCGAAGGAGGGCGGGGCGCTGATCGTGGCGAACCACTCCGGGACACTGCCGCTGGACGGGCTGATGCTCCAGGTCGCGGTGCACGACCACCATCCGGCGGAGCGTCACCTGCGGCTGCTGGCGGCTGACCTGGTGTTCATGCTGCCGGGGGTCAACGAGCTGGCGCGCAAGGCCGGGCACACGCTGGCGTGCGCGGAGGACGCGCAGCGGCTGCTGGAGGCGGGGGAGCTCGTCGGGGTGATGCCGGAGGGCTTCAAGGGGATAGGGAAGCCGTTCGGTGAGCGGTACAAGCTCCAGCGGTTCGGGCGGGGCGGGTTCGTCTCGACGGCGCTGCGGGCGGGGACGCCGATCGTGCCGTGTTCGATCGTGGGGGCGGAGGAGATCTACCCCATGATCGGCAACGCGAAGACGCTGGCGCGGCTGCTCGGGCTGCCGTACTTCCCGATCACGCCGACGTTCCCCTGGCTGGGGCCGCTGGGAGCGGTGCCGCTGCCGACGAAGTGGACGATCCAGTTCGGGGAGCCGATCCCGACGGACGGGTACGCGCCGGAGGCGGCCGAGGATCCGATGCTGATGTTCAACCTGACCGATGAGGTGCGGGAGCGGATCCAGCACACGCTGTACAAACTGCTGGTGCAGCGGCGGTCGGTGTTCTTCTGAGGGCAGGCTTCAGGGGTGGGACCACACCTGGTGGTGTGGTCCCACCCCCTTTAGCTTGCTGCTACTCGGCGTCTTCCGCCTTGAGGCCCAGGCCGGGGAGGAGGTCCGGGAGGAGGGGCGGGAGGGTGATGTCCGGGTGCGGGAGGTCCGGGGCCGCCGGGGTGCCCGGGGTGGGCTGGCCCTGTGCCGGGGGGTGGAGCAGATCGCCCGTGCCGCCCAGGAGGCCGCTTCCGGGAGCCGGGGTGTGGCTTCCGGAGGTGCTGGGCGGGGTGGGTGCGGCCGGCTGTGAGCTGGCGCCGGGGGCGGGTTGCTGGTGCTTGCCCGGGGCCGTGGTGGTGTCCGGCGTGGAGCGGCCGGAGCCCGGTCCGCCGCGGCTCTGCTCGGGGGGCTTCGGCAGGAGGCCCTGGAGCGGCTCGACGTCTTCGTCTATGGCCTGGAAGACCGAGGTCACCTGGTCGCCCACGTCGTGCAGCTGCGGCGGCAGGTCGGAGCGGAGCCGGCCCCACGCGTCGCGGTGGGAGCGGGAGAACGAGGACAGCGTCTGGATCGGGCCGAGCGAGCCGTCCCGTTCGTAGGCTGCCTGGAGGAGCCGGTGGCCCTCCGCCGCGTCGTGCTTCATCCCGGCCAGGGCGCGCCGGATCTCGCCCAGGACCTCGTGGTCCAGGGGGCCGGAGCGGCCGCGCTCCATCAGCCTGCGCGCCTCCGACAGGCGGTTCGACGCCTGGTCGAGGTAGAGCTCGCCCCGGTCCGCGTCCTCATCGGCCAGACCCAGCTTGAGGTCCTCCATGCCCAGCTTGACCGGGTAGAGGGAGTCACCTGGCAGGGCGTCGGTGCTGGCAGCGGCCACTCCGCTGAAGGCCCCGGCGGCCACACCCACGGTGAGGCCACCCGCTGCGATGCCCTTGGACCAGCGGGAGCGGGGCCGCAATTTCCGGAGCGAGGTCGCCCGGTGGGCGCCGCGGCCGGTCCGCTGCTCGGGCACCTGAGGGTCCGCGGCGGCACCGCCCCCGGCCCTCTCCTCCATCACCATGGCCTCCATGGCGGCGACGAGCTGGGCTCGTTGCACCACTTTGACCTCGGGGTCCAGCACCGGGCGCGGCATTCTTTCGCCGAGCACGCTCGCCAGGGCCAACAACCGGTCGTGGTCGGCAGATTCGGCAGGTGCCTCGGACTGCTCGGCCGCCGGTTCCGGTTCCGAAAGGTCGGAAGGGGTCCGATCCTCCAGGGCCTGGGCGAAGGCGTTCGCCCGCCGGTGCGGGGTCACGTTCGCGATCACTGGCGGCACCTCCTCTCGTCATGACGATCGACTCCCCCAGGTGTCCGGAAGGTTGCCTTCCTTGAGCACATCCACACTTTCGAGTGAGCGGCTTCGGGCAGGGCTTGTCCACAGGGAGCCTGCATTCCGCACAACGAGCGGCGCGGCACTTGGGTTACGGACGAAGGATGATCGGACCACAGCGTCATCGAGGGGTCACCGGGTGTGGGTTGTCGTGTGGTGGCGCGGGGCGGGTCCGCCCCGTCGGTCAGCGGGCGTCTTCGGGGAGCAGGCGGGCCAGGGTGCGGACCGCGCGGTACTGGAGCGTTTTGATCGCGCCCTCGTTCTTCCCCATGACCCGGGCCGTCTCGGCGACCGAGAGGCCCTGGAGGAAGCGCAGGGTGACGCACTCCTGCTGCTGCGGGTTGAGTTTGCGGACGGCTTCGAGCAGGGCCGCGTTGGAGAGGGATTCCAGCACGGAGTCCTCGGGGCTGCGCTCCACCTCGTTGGCGTCGAGCATCTCGCCGGTGGTGACCTCCAGGCGGAACCGGCTGGACTTGAAGTGGTCCGCCACCAGGTTCCGCGCGATGGTCACCAGCCAGGCGCCGAAGTCCCGGCCCTGCCAGGTGAAGGTGGAGATACGGCGCAGCGCGCGCAGGAAGGTCTCACTGGTGAGGTCCTCCGCGGTCGCCTTGCCGCCGACGCGGTAGTAGATGTAGCGGTACACCGTGTCGCTGTACTGGTCGTAGAGGCGGCCGAACGCTTCTGCCTCGCCCGCCTGGGCGCGTTCGACCAGGTCCATCATGCGGGCCTGGTCGCTGTCCGCGGTGGGGCGGCGGGCGGCGGGCGCGGTCGTGCCGCCGCCGGCGGCGGAGGCAGCGCTGGTGCGACCTCGTCTGCCCACCGTCGCTCCGCCGTCGGTCAGGGCGTAGCAGGGACCGGCCGGACCGAGTCCGGCGGGGACCGCGGCGGCGAGGGCGGGGACGGCGTACGCGGTGGGGACGAAGCCGCGCAGGTGGTCGAGGACCCTTGCGCGCAGCGTAGCCAGGCCCGAGGCGTCAACCCCGACAGGTGGGTACACGGGACTCCCAGAGGCAGAGCTTCCATCACGTGCAGTGCGGGACCGTTCACCCGTCGTGGCGACAGGCGGGCGGCGGCATGCGTTTGAGGAGAATAACGCTTCGTACAGGCAGTGCTACACCCAGTTGCTGAAATCACCGGTTCCGACGCTTCTGTTGCGTGTCCAGGGCATATTCAGAGCGGGTTGGTGATCGATTACTGATCACTTGGGTGCGCGGAATGGAAGCTTCCGGGGTGCCGGGCGACCGAGTCGGGCAGGCCGGAGTGCCGCGCCGACGGCGCGGGTAGAGGGGAGCGAATGGACACCGGGCCGCCCGCGGCGGGGCGGGGCCCGGCGTCGCTACTTGCGGCGGCGGTGCAGGGCGATCGCGGCGGCCGCGCCGCCCGCGAGCGCGCCGACGCCGGCGGCGGCCGGGACGCCGACCTTCACGGCCTTGCGGCCGGTCCGATAGTCGCGCAGCCGCCAGTCGTGTGCACGGGCATGCTTGCGCAGTTTTGTGTCGGGATTGATCGCGTACGGATGGCCGACCAGCGACAGCATCGGGATGTCGTTGTGCGAGTCGCTGTACGCGGCGCAGCGCGCGAGGTCCAGCTCCTCGGCGGCGGCCAGGGCGCGCACCGCCTCCGCCTTGGCGGGGCCGTGCAGCGGCTCGCCGACCAGGCGGCCGGTGTAGATCCCGTCCACGGACTCGGCGACGGTGCCCAGGGCGCCGGTCAGGCCGAGGCGGCGGGCGATGATCGTGGCGGTCTCGACGGGGGCGGCGGTGACCAGCCAGACCTTCTGGCCGGCGTCGAGGTGGGCCTGGGCCAGGGCGCGGGTGCCCGGCCAGATCCGCTCCGCCATGTACTCGTCGTAGATCTCCTCGCCGATCGCCATGAGTTCGGAGACCTTGTGGCCCTTGACGATGGACAGCGCGCTGTCGCGGGCGTCCTGCATGTGCTCGGGGTCCTCGACCCCGGCGAGCCGGAACCATGCCTGCTGCCAGGCGAAGCGGGCCAGTTCGCGGCGGCGGAAGAACTCGCGCTTGTAGAGGCCGCGGCCGAAGTGGAAGATCGCGGCGCCCTGCATGACGGTGTTGTCGAGGTCGAAGAAGGCGGCGGCGAGGTCGTCGCCGGGGACCGGGAAGGCAGGCTCGGCCGCCTCGGCGGCCGCGTCCGTCTCCGGCGCGGTGGCGGTGGTGTCTGTTCCGGTTCCGGTCGTGGTCCCGGGGGCCTCCGCCGGCGCCTCGTCGGCCTGCGAGGGGGAGTCGGACCACGCGGTCTTGCGGGCGGCCTCGGCCGAGGCTTCGCCTGCCAGCACGCTCCGCGCTGTCGCGGAGCGTCTACGGGGGGTGAGCCATCCCAGAGCGGCCATGACGCGAGCATAGCCACTGTGTTCGGGAGTTCCCGAACCGCCGGGAAACGGAGCGGTTAACTCTTCGGGCACGCCGCCCCGGCGCGGGACAATGGCGGCATGAGCCCTTTGCTGCGACGTAAGGAAAAGAAGCGTCCCGAGGAGCGGGTGGTGACGCTCATCGGGAAGCCGGGGTGCCATCTGTGCGACGACGCCCAGGAAGTGATCGAGAAGGTGTGCGCCGAGACGGGCGCGCGGTGGGAGAAGAAGGACATCTCGCAGGACGAGGAGCTCTACCGCCGGCACTGGGAACAGATTCCGGTCGTGCTGGTGGACGGTGAGCAGCACACCTTCTGGAGGGTGAACCCCGACCGCCTGCGGCGGGCATTGGGAGTCTGACCCTCCGGGCCGTTACCATCATGGGCGATTTATGGGGACTCGGGGGCGTATCGATGAGGAGTGTGTACCGCTTTGCCCCCCTCGGGATTTGAACGGGTTCGGCCCGTTCCCGGTTCCGGCCCTCTGTGCCCACCCCGCGTGACCCCGGTCACTTTGGTCGGACAAAGCGGACACAATCTTTGTGCACGCGTTCACAAAGACATAGCCTGCTGTCGACGGGGCGGTCCTGCGACACGAGGCCGCCTGCAGCCCCGCTCATCCCGCAGGAGCATCGTGGCAACTGGCCGAACTCACCGACCGGCGACCCGCAGCCGAGGTATTCCCGAGGCCACTGTCGCCCGGCTTCCGCTGTACCTGCGCGCCCTCACCGCGCTCTCCGAGCGCTCGGTGCCCACGGTGTCCTCCGAGGAGCTCGCCGCCGCCGCCGGAGTGAACTCCGCGAAGCTGCGCAAGGACTTCTCCTACCTCGGTTCCTACGGCACCCGGGGCGTCGGCTACGACGTCGAGTACCTCGTCTACCAGATCTCCCGCGAGCTCGGGCTGACCCAGGACTGGCCCGTCGTCATCGTCGGCATCGGCAACCTCGGCGCCGCCCTGGCCAACTACGGCGGCTTCGCCTCGCGCGGGTTCCGCGTGGCCGCGCTGATCGACGCCGATCCGGCCATGGCCGGCAAGCCGGTGGCGGGGATGCCCGTGCAGCACACCGATGACCTGGAGAAGATCATCGAGGAGAACGGGGTCTCCATCGGGGTCATCGCGACCCCGGCGGGCGCCGCGCAGCAGGTCAGCGAGCGGCTGATCGCCGCCGGTGTGACCTCCATCCTGAACTTCGCGCCCACCGTGCTGTCCGTGCCGGACGGGGTGGACGTGCGCAAGGTCGACCTGTCGATCGAGCTGCAGATCCTGGCGTTCCACGAGCAGCGCAAGGCCGGCGAGGAGCCGGGGGGCGCGGCTGCCGGTGCCGCGGGCGGTGCGGGTGCGGGTACCGGGGCCGCACCGGTGGCCGCCGTCGAGCCGCCGGCCGGGCGGGCTGCCGCCGCCGCGCGCAAGGGCGGTCCCGAGGGTGACGTTCCGGCGGTGATGCCGGCATGAGTCTGCTCGTCGTTGGCCTGAGCCACCGCAGTGCGCCGGTGAGCGTGCTGGAGCGGGCCTCGCTGTCCGCCGACGCCAAGGTCAAGCTGCTGCACGACACGCTCGCCGCCGAGCCGGCGGCCGAGGCGACCGTGCTGGCCACCTGCAACCGGATCGAGCTGTACGCCGACGTGGACAAGTTCCACGCCGGTGTCGCCGAGCTGTCCACGCTGCTGGCCCAGCACAGCGGGGTCGCGCTGGAGGAGCTCACCCCGTACCTGTACGTCCACTACGAGGACCGGGCGGTGCACCACCTGTTCTCGGTGGCGTGCGGGCTGGACTCGATGGTCGTCGGCGAGGGGCAGATCCTCGGGCAGATCAAGGACGCGCTGGCGCTGGGGCAGGAGCTCCACACGGCGGGCCGGCTGATCAACGACCTCTTCCAGCAGGCCCTGCGGGTCGGCAAGCGGGCGCACTCCGAGACCGGGATCGACCGGGCCGGGCAGTCGCTGGTGACGTTCGGGCTGGAGCAGCTGGCCGTGCGGCAGCCGGTCGCGGAGTGGGCGGCCGGGAAGCGGGCGCTGGTGATCGGGGCCGGGTCGATGTCCTCGCTGGCCGCCGCCACGCTGGCCCGGGTGGGGGTCGCGGAGATCGCTGTCGCCAACCGGACCGCTGAGCGGGCGGAGCGGCTCGCTGAGATTCTGGTTGCCTCGGGCACCGGTGTGCGGGCGTGGGCCGTGCCCATGGCCGCCGTCACGGACGAGCTGGCGCTGGCCGATGTGGTGGTGTCCTGTACGGGGGCCACCGGGCTGGTGCTGACCGGGGACGACGTCGCCGGTGCGGTGTCGGGGGGCCCTGCGGGGCATTCCCCCACCCCGCCCCTTCCCGCAGCGCCCATGAGCGGCTCCGCCGCGGGCGGGGCCGCGCCCCGGACCCCCGCGCCCCAGGCTCCCCCGGCTACCGCTGGGAGGCTTGAGATCGATGCCGATGTGCTGGCTCGGCTGGTGGCTGCCGCTGAAGGTGGGCGGCGGCTTGCTGATGCCGGGGCCGTTCGGACCATCGCTCCCGCCGCGGCGGAGGAGGCGTGTCCCGTCGGGGACGGCCGGTCCGCGCTGGCGGGGGTGGACGCCAGTTCGCTGGAGCTGCACGGGGCCTGGGCCGACCAGGGGGAGGCCGCCGCGCAGCGGCAGCCCCGGCGGGGGAACCGCAGCCACGGTGACGGGGCGCCCGTGCGGCTCGCGCTGCTGGACCTGGCCATGCCCCGCGACATCGACGCCGCTGTGCACCGGATCCCCGGTGTGCGGCTCGTCGACATCGAGAGCCTGGCCGAAGCCAGCGCGGACGCGCCGATGGCCGCCGATGTCGACGCCGTGCGCGCCATCGTCGCCGAGGAGGTCGCGGCCTTCGGGGCCGCGCAGCGGGCCGCGCACATCACCCCCACCGTCGTCGCCCTGCGGGCGATGGCCGCCGAGGTCGTCGCCATGGAGGTGGCACGGCTCGACGGGCGGGTACCCGACCTCGACGAACGGCAGCGCGCGGAGGTCACCCAGACCGTGCGCCGCGTCGTCGACAAGCTCCTCCACGCGCCGACCGTGCGCGTGAAGCAGCTCGCGAGCGAGCCCGGCGGCGCCGGGTACGCCGAGGCGCTGCGTGAACTCTTCGACCTCGACCCTCAGACGGTGGCATCCGTCAGCCGGGCGGACGCGGCCGATCCGAAGAACGACGACCCAGGACGGGCATCATGAACTCACGTCCCGACCAGCCCCTCAGGCTTGGCACGCGGCGCAGCAAGCTGGCCATGTCCCAGTCCGGGCACGTCGCCGAGGCGGTCCGGGCGGTCACCGGCCGGCCCGTGGAGCTCGTGGAGATCACGACGTACGGCGACGTGTCCCGTGAGCACCTCGCGCAGATCGGCGGCACCGGCGTGTTCGTCACCGCCCTGCGCGACGCGCTGGTGCGAGGCGAGGTCGACTTCGCCGTGCACTCGCTGAAGGACCTGCCGACCACCCAGCCCGACGAGCTGGTCATCGCCGCCATGCCGCTGCGCGAGGACCCGCGCGACGCCCTCGTGGCGCGCGACGGGCTGACCTTCGAGCAGCTGCCGGACGGCGCGCGGGTCGGTACCGGCTCGCCGCGCCGGATGGCGCAGCTGAACGCGTACGCGAAGCAACTGGGGAAGTCCGTCGAGTGCGTCGCGATCCGCGGCAACGTCGACACCCGGATCCAGTTCGTGCGGGACGGGGAGCTCGACGCCGTGGTGCTCGCCGCCGCCGGGCTCAACCGGATCGGGCGCGGTGACGAGGCGACCGACCTGCTGGCCGTCGACACGGTGCTGCCGGCCCCCGGCCAGGGAGCCCTGGCCGTGGAGTGTCTGGCCTCCGACGCGGAGCTCGTCGCCGCGCTCGGCCGGCTCGACGACCCGCACACGCGCGCCGCCGTCACCGCGGAGCGCGCCCTGCTCGCCGCTCTGGAAGCCGGTTGCAGCGCGCCCGTGGGCGCGCTCGCCGACCTCCTGGCCGACGGCCAGACCGTCAATGAAATGCGCCTGCGTGGTGTCGTGGGAACCCTCGACGGTTCCACGCTGGTCCAGCTGTCCACCACCGGTCCCGTGCCCCAGTCGTACGACGAGGCCATGGCGCTCGGCCGCGAACTCGCGGACGAGATGCTGGCCAAGGGCGCGGCCGGTCTGATGGGGGAGCGATCCCTGTGAACCCCTCACGCCCCACCACCTCCGCATTCCCGGCCGTCGCGGCCCAGGGTCTGGTCACCTTCCTGGGTGCCGGCCCCGGCGACCCGGGTCTGCTGACGCTGCGCGCCGTGGAGGCGCTCGGTGCCGCGGACGTGCTGATCGCCGAGCCCGAGGTGCTCGACGTCGTACGGACCCACGCGCGCACGGGTGTCGACACGCCGCAGCTGACGGTCGCTGACGAGAAGTCAGTTGCCGCCGGGGTCCCGGTGATCCGTGACGCCGCCAATCTTGTCATGGAGGCCGCGCGCTCCGGCAGGCGGGTCGTCCGTGCCGTCACCGGTGACCCGGGGCTGGACGGGAACGCCGCCGCCGAGATGCTGGCCTGCGCCAACGAGGGGATCCCCTTCGAGGTCGTGCCCGGTGTCGCGACCGCCGTCGGCGTGCCCGCGTACGCCGGTGTGCCGCTGCGCGGCGACAAGGGCGCGGACGTGCGCTTCGTCGACGCCCGGCACGCCTCGCCGCGCTGCTGGAGCGAGGTGGGGGCCAGCGAGGGCAGCGTGGTGGTGGTCTCCGCCACGCTGGAGACGGTCGCCGCCGCGGCCGCCGAGCTGGTGTCGGCCGGCCGCAAGCCGGAGACCCCGCTGACGGTGACCGTCGGCGGTACGACGACCCGGCAGCGGACCTGGACGGCGACCCTGGGCACGATCGCCCAGGTGTTCAAGCAGGGCAAGGTGCTCCCCTCCCCGGAGGGCTCCCGCCCGGTCATAGCCGTGGTCGGGGAGCAGGGCGCCGCCGCGCGCCGCGAGGAGCTGGCCTGGTTCGAGTCGAAGCCGCTGTTCGGCTGGCGGGTGCTCGTGCCGCGCACCAAGGAGCAGGCCGCTTCCCTCTCCGACCAGCTGCGTTCGTACGGCGCGGTGCCGCACGAGGTGCCGACCATCGCCGTGGAGCCGCCGCGCACCCCGCAGCAGATGGAGCGGGCGGTCAAGGGCCTGGTGACGGGCCGCTACGAGTGGATCGCCTTCACCTCCGTCAACGCCGTCAAGGCGGTGCGGGAGAAGTTCGAGGAGTACGGGCTCGACGCGCGTGCCTTCGCCGGGATCAAGGTCGCGGCGGTCGGCGAGCAGACCGCCGCCGCGCTGGTGGAGTTCGGCGTGAAGCCGGACCTGGTGCCCAGCGGTGAGCAGTCGGCCGCCGGTCTGCTGGAGGACTGGCCGCCGTACGACCCGGTCTTCGACCCCATCGACCGGGTCTTCCTGCCGCGCGCCGACATCGCGACGGAAACCCTGGTGGCCGGGCTGATCGAGCTGGGCTGGGAGGTGGACGACGTCACCGCCTACCGGACCGTGCGGGCCTCGCCGCCGCCGGCGGACACCCGTGAGGCGATCAAGGGCGGCGGCTTCGACGCCGTGCTCTTCACCTCCTCCTCGACCGTCCGCAACCTGGTCGGTATCGCGGGCAAGCCGCACAACGTGACCGTCATCGCCTGTATCGGGCCGGCGACGGCCAAGACGGCGGAGGAGCACGGCCTGCGCGTGGACGTGCTGTCGCCGGAGCCGAGCGTGGGCAAGCTGGCGGAGGCGCTGGCCGCGTACGGGGAGGCCCGCCGCGAGGCCGCCAAGGAGGCGGGCGAGACCGTGTCCCGGCCCAGCGAGCGCCGTCCGGGCGCGCGGCGCCGTCGTACGACGTGAGCCTGCCGGCGGAGCCGTCCGGTTTAAGGCGGAGGAGGGGCCCGGGTGCGCACAGCGCCCGGGCCCCTTCGTCGTCTCCGGCACCCCCTAGGCTGGGGGCGACTGCTGTCGATGCTCGAAGAGGCGACTAGAAGATGAGCGCGTACGGATCCTTCCCCGGTTCGCGGCCCCGCCGGCTGCGGACCACCCCGGCGATGCGGCGGATGGTCGCCGAGTACCGGCTGCACCCCTCGGACCTGATCCTGCCGGCGTTCGTCCGGGAGGGCATCAGCGAGCCGGTGGCGATCTCGTCGATGCCGGGCGTGGTCCAGCACACCCGGGACACGCTGCGGAAGGCGGCCGTGGAGGCCGTCGAGGCGGGCGTGTCGGGGATCATGCTCTTCGGTGTCCCGGCGGACGAGAACAAGGACGCGCTGGGCACGGCGGGCACCGAGCCGGACGGCATCCTCCAGCTGGCGATCCGCGACGTGCGCGCGGAGGTCGGTGACGACCTGGTGATCATGTCGGACCTGTGCCTGGACGAGTTCACCGACCACGGCCACTGCGGGGTCCTGGACGCCGAGGGCCGGGTCGACAACGACGCGACGCTGGAGCGGTACGCGGAGATGGCCCAGGTCCAGGCCGACGCGGGCGCCCACGTGGTGGGCCCGAGCGGCATGATGGACGGCCAGGTCGGCGTGATCCGCGACGCGCTGGACGAGACGGGCCACGAGGACGTGTCGATCCTCGCCTACACCGCCAAGTACTCGTCCGCCTTCTACGGCCCCTTCCGCGAGGCCGTCGCCTCCTCCCTCCAGGGCGACCGCAAGACCTACCAGCAGGACCCGGCGAACGCCCGCGAGTCCCTGCGCGAGCTGGCGCTGGACCTGGAGGAGGGCGCCGACATGGTCATGGTCAAGCCGGCGGGCCCCTACCTGGACATCCTGTACCGGGTCGCGGAGGCGGTGGACGTGCCGGTGGCGGCGTACCAGATCAGCGGCGAGTACGCGATGATCGAGGCGGCCGCGGAGAAGGGCTGGATCGAGCGCGAACGGGCGGTCCTGGAGACCCTGCTGGGCATCAAGCGGGCGGGCGCGGACACGATCCTGACGTACTGGGCGACCGAGGTCGCGGGCTGGCTGCGCGAGCAGCGGTGACCCCGGCACCGCCGGCGGGGCCGTCCGCCGTGCGGGGGCGCGTCCGCGGGTGCACGCTGGTAATCAGCGGCCACGGAGGTGATCGCCATGAAGGATGCCGTCGGATGGCATGTCGACATGGAGTTCCAGGAGGACAACAGGCGCACCCGCGCAGCGGCCCTCGTCCGGCTACCGGACGGGAGCGAGATCCGCTCGCACGGCTACGCGAGCCGTCACCCCAGTGACGGCAACCAGCCCCGGGTGGGCGAGGAGATCGCGGCGGCGCGTGCGCTGAACGACCTGAAGGAGCAGTTGCTCAGCAAGGCGCACACCGAGATCGACGACGCGTCGGGACGCACCTCGTACCCGATCACTCGCTGACCCGGGCCCCGGGCGGCGCTACCGGCTGACCCAGCCGGTCAGCGCCGCCCAGCTCCCGGGCGCGAGCCCGAGCGTCGGCCCGTCCGGCACCTTGGAGTCCCGGACGTGGACGGTGGTGGGGGTGGTGGCCACCTCGACGCATTTGTCGCCGTCGCTGCTGCTGTAGCTGGACCTGTACCACTTCAGCGTGGTGTTCATGGCTCTCCTAGCAGGCGTTCCAACAGGCCCCTCGTTTCCTGGGGGTTGAGGGCCTGCGTGCGCAGCATGGCATATCGCTGAGCCAGCAGGCTGACCTCATAGGGATCAGTGACCAGTTTGCTGGTGCGCTGGCATTCCAGGTAGCCGGCGAGCATGTGGTCGGGGGTTTCCAGAACGGTGAAGGGCCCCGCGAGGCCCGCCTGGCAGGTCTGGCCGAGGGGCAGGACCTGGATGGTCACATGGGGGATCTCCATGCAGTCCACGAGGTGGCGCAGTTGCTCCCTGTAGACGGCGTCGCCGCCGATGCGGTCGAGGAGCGCGGCTTCCCAGATGACGAAGCTCAGGTTCGGGGGCTCCTTGCGGTGCAGGATCTGCAGCCGGGCGAGCCGCCGGGCGGTCAGCCGTTCCATCTCCTCGGGCGAGAACACCGGGACGCGGCAGCGGAAGAGGGCCCGCATGTGGTTCTCGGTCTGGAGGAGTCCGGGGATGACCATGGTCTCGAACCAGTTGAGCGCGATGGCGTGCTTCTCCAGGTCGAAGAAGCCCTCGGCCCACGGGAGCAAGTCGTCCTTGGCGGGCATCTCGACGGCGGCCACGGTCAGCATGCCCGGCAGGCCCAGGTGGAGATCGAGCAACTCGGCCACGTTCGGCATGAGCATGCGGCGGCCCTGCTCGATGGAGGCGATGGACTCCTCGTCCAGCTTGACCAGGTCGGCCAGCTGCCGTTGGGTCAGGTTCTTGGCGAGGCGGGCGGCGGCGACCTGTTTGCCGACCATTTTCATCGTCGTCGCATTGGGACGTGGTCGCTTCTTCGGTGGCATGGCGATGAACTCCCCGCCTTGGTGCGTGAACTACCCCTGGCGCACCCGTACTCATCGCAGAGTACGGGTCAGCGCTCTGTGGCAGCGTAGTGACGGCGAGCGACCATCGCCCCGTGAACCTCAATACGCAACCCGGGCTCATGCGCGAGCGGTTGTTACCCCGGGCCTTCCAAACCGTCTCGGCCGCACGGGATTTCACGCGCGAGACGCTCGCGGTGTGGGACGTCGCCGCCCGGCGGGACGACGTCGTGCTCTGTGTCAGCGAGCTGGCGACCAACGCCCTGCGGTACGGGGTGCCGCGCGGCCGCTCGTACCGGGTGCGGCTGCTGAACTTCGACTGCTGCGTGCGCGTCGAGGTGCACGACAGCGGTCCCGGGCGGTCGCGCCTGCTGGAGCGGCCGCCCGGGACCGGACTGAGGATCGTCGAGGCCGTCTCCGACCTGTGGGGGGTGCTGCCCCGCTCCCCCGGCAAGGCCGTCTGGGCGGAGTTCCGCTCCGACGGCTGCTAGCGGGACGGGCGGGTCAGGCCGGCTGTTCCTGCGTCGCCGCCGTGATGACGGAGAACGCGCCGCCCTGGGGGTCGGCCAGGACGGCCATGCGGCCCGCCGCCATGTCGAAGGCGGGGGCCAGGACCGTGCCGCCGGCGCGGACGGCGGCCGCCTGGATGTCGTCCACGCTGTCCGCGCTGAAGTACGGCTGCCAGTGCGGCGGTACGCCCGGCGGCAGCGAGCTCAGGTCCATCATCCCGCCCACCGCGCGGCCGTCGACCTGGAACTCCACGTACCCCTCGGCGCCGGGCATGTCGGAGCGGTGCGTGGTGACGGGCAGGATCGAGGAGTAGAACGCGGACGCCGCCGGCAGGTCGGGCGTGCTCAGCTCGTTCCAGATGAGCGCGCCGTGCTCGTTGACGATGCCGGCCCCGTCGAACGTGCCGGGCTGCCACAGGCCGACGACCGCGCCGGCCGGGTCGGCGATCACGGCCATGCGGCCGAGGTCCATGACGTCCATCGGGCCCATCATGACCCTGCCGCCCGCGTCGGTGACGGACTTGAGGGTGGAGTCGATGCCGTCGGTGGAGAGGTACGTCGTCCACACGGTGGGCGGGAGCGGGTCCGGGACGGTGCCGTCCGGGTTCATGGCCTTCATGATCCCGGCGACCGGCTTGCCCTTGAGGGTGCAGACGGCGTACCCGCCCGTCTCGGGCGGCCCCACCTCGCCCTGCCAGCCGAACAGGTCGCAGTAGAAGTCGAGGGCGGCCTGCTGGTCGGGGACCATCAGGTCGATCCAGCAGGGGGTGCCGGGCTTGTAGGGGCCGTTCATGTCGGGCACGGGGGCCTCCGGGGTGGGGCGGGGGTGGACGGGCCCACCCCTACCCGGGGCCGCGGGGGCGGAACCGGGCCGTCCGAGTGAACTGGGGCCTCCCGGGCCGTGGGCGTGCCGTCCTGCGCGGTGCCCGTAAGGCCGCCGGCGCCGACGGAATCCCCCGGCGCCGCACGGGCCGGCCGGGGCGGGCCATAAGCCCGGTCTATGACCCGATAGGGCAAGGCGTACTACCTGGAGTGGGTGGGAATGCGGAGGATTCCTTCCGTACCACCCATCAACGGACGAGGACCCCAAGTGCAGTTGAAAAGAACGGCCGTCAGAACCGTCATCGCGGCCGGAGTCAGCGGGATCATCGTCACCGGCTCCGCACCGGCCGCACTGGCGGGGGAGACCAGCCCTTCGCCCTTCGTCCCGCACGCGTCCAGCCCGGCGGCCGAGCCGTCGCCGACGGCCTCCCCCACGCGGACGGCGTCGAGGCCGGCTCTGGAACTGCGGGGACTGCCCCGCGATTTCGTACCCGGTGCCGCATGGCAGGAGTTCGCCGTCGTCCTGCACCATGCGGACACGGCCGAGAAGTTCAACCGGATGTTCTTCCAGGTCCACGACACCCAGGGGGCGGGCCTCAGGGCCGATCAGATCGAGGTCGAGTACTTCCTGGACGGCCGGTGGCGGTCCACCCGGTCCTTCAACGACCCGAGCGACAACTGGCAGGACTTCCCGGTCCCGGAGGGCGAGGAGCCGGTGCCGGCGGACGTCACCGAGATACCCGTCCGGCTCAGGTTCGGCGCGGACAGCCCGCTCGCCGACCGGGTCGACATCGGCGTCATCTCGTACTACGGGTCCACCGAGGTCGTGGGGATCCAGCCCCTGAAGGTCATCCGGCTGGTCCGCGACACCCCGGAAAAGCCGGAAGAGCCCGAAGAGCCGGGGGAGTCCACGGATCCCGGGACCCCGACCGATCCCGGCGACCCGACCGGTCCCGCGGATCCCGGGCCGTCGCCCACGGCCCGTCCCTCCGACGGCCCGGGGGAACCCGGCTCCGAAACCCCCGGACCGTCCGCCACGGCCGCTCCCCCGGTTCCGGGAGGCGGGGCCGGGCCCGGGTCCTCCTCCGCCCCGGCGGCTCCGGCGTCCGGCGGTGAACTCGCCCGCACTGGTGCGGACTCCGTCTCCGCGCCGTTGGCCACCGGTCTCACCGCGCTCGGCTCGGGTACCGTCCTCGCCCTCGTCGCCGCCCGCGTGCGGCGACGGCGACGGCGGCAGTCGGCTACTCGTTGACCAGGACCGGGATCGAGAGGACGGCGGCGGCCGGGGTGCCCGTGAGGTGGTCGGCGGGGACGGTGAAGTCGATGCCGTCGCCGGCCGCGCGGGGGCCGGTGTGGGGCTGGCCGGCGTGGCTCTCCTCGCCCTCCTCCTGGTGGTGGAAGGTGCCCGTGCCCAGGAGGTGGCCCTGGGCGTCGTAGTAGGCGGCGGTGATCTCCAGGGCCAGGGTGTCGCTGACGTCCGAGCTGATGGCGATGTGGCCGGTGACGGCCGGGGCGCCGGTGAGGTGCAGGTCCGTCAGCTTGACGCGGTCCGTGAACGGGCCCTGCTCGGTGCGGACCTCGCCCGCCGCCGGAGCCGGGGTGAGGACGGCGGCCGGAGCGGGCGCGCTGCGCGGGGCGGGCAGGGACACCGGGGCGGCGGCCGGGGCCGGGTCCTTGGCCTCCGCCGACGGCGACGCCGCGCCCGAGCAGCCCGTGGCGAGCGCGAACAGGGCGGCGGCGGCCGCGGCGGCGGCAGCGGCGCGGGGGAGGTACGTCAGCGTCATCGGAAGTGCTCCTGGGAAGGCCGTGGAACGGGCACGGGCGGCCGGGGCCGGGGGAGTGCGCCCCCGGCCCCGGCCGCCCGGGGATCAGTGCTGCGGCTGCGGGGAGCGGCCGAACAGCGAGCGGTACATCTTTCCGTACAGCTCGGTGTTGATCTGGCTCGCGGCGAAGACGTTGCTGCCCGGGCCGTAGGAGAAGATCGGCACGTCCGCGCCGGTGTGGTTGCCCGACAGGTAGGTCAGCCACAGGCTGGCTTCGGGGCTGCCGTCCTTGACGTCCTTCGCGTCGTCCGGGGTGCGGAAGGTCGCCGGGGCGAAGTTCTTCGTGTCGGCGGAGCCCGCGCCGTTGACGATGCCGCTGGAGCGCGCCGGGTCCTTGGCGCCCGAGGCGGCACGCGAGGGGACGCTGTTGTTGGCGGGGTTGCCGGCGTCCGTGTTGGACGGGGGCGCCACGGCCTCGGCGTTGGTGTAGGTGCCCTTCTCGATGATGTTGAAGCCGGCGCACTCGTGGTCCGCCGTGACGATCACGAGGGTGTGGCCGTCCTTCTTCGCGAACTCGTAGGCGGCCTTGACGGCGTCGTCGAACGCCTTGATCTCGTCGAGGGTCTGCGCGGCGTCGTTGGCGTGCGAACGCTTGTCGATCTGGGCGCCCTCGACCTGGAGGAAGAAGCCCTTCTTCGCCTTGCGGTCGTACGAGCCGCCCTTGCGGTTGCTCAGCAGCTGGATCGACTTGCGGGTCATGTCCGCGAGCGAGGGCTCCTGCTTCTGCGGGGCGTCGGCGGGCAGGGCCGCCTTGTTGTGCTCCACGGTCAGGTTGCCGCGGTTGAACAGGCCGATGACCTTCTTGCCGTTGGCCTTGTCCAGGTCCGCCTTGGTGGCGACCTGCTGGCTGGCGGCCGTCTGCGCGGGCAGCTTCGGGTCGCCGAAGTTGCCGAGGACCTGGTAGCCCTGCGCCTGGAGGGCCTTCTGGTCGTCCGGCTCGAAGCGGGCCAGGCCGCCGCCGAGGATGACGTCGGCGGTGCCGTTGCGGGCGATCTGCTCGGCGATCGGGGTGACCAGCGTCTTGTCGGCCGGGGCCGCCTCGTAGCTGCCGTCGTCCTTCTTCGGCAGGCACGCGGCGTCGGAGTACACCGGGCCCTGGCAGCCGCGCAGCAGCGCGTGGCTGAACTCGGCGGCCGGGGTGGCGTCGGTGATCTCGGCGGTGGAGACGTTGCCCGTGGCGAAGCCGGCCGCGTGGGCCTGCTCCATGAGCGTGGTGACCTTCTTCTCGTACGCGTCCACGCCGATGGCGGCGTTGTACGTCTTCACGCCGGAGGACCAGGCGGTGGCGGAGCTGGCCGAGTCGGTGACCAGGGAGGGCTTGGCGCTGTTCTTCTCGACGGCGTAGGTGGCGACCGCGCCCGTGACGGGCAGGGTCTCCATGGTGAGCTTGCCGCCGGCGCCCATGAACCGGTCGCGGGCGGCCGTCACGTGGGTGCGGCCCATTCCGTCACCGAGGAGGTAGATGACGTTCCGGATGTCCTGGTGCGAGGCGTCGCTCTGCTGGGGCGCGGAGTTCGCGGTGACGGCGGTGCCGGCGGCGACGGCGCTGGCTATGGCCAGGACGGTGAGCGTCTTCAACGGTCTGCGGCGCATGTGCGGGAGATTCCCCTCGGGTGTTCGGCACGGTCGGGCCGAACGTAGGAGGGCCGTGTGAACGGAACGCTACGGAGCGGTGTTGCGGGGTCGAACAAGCAGCCACCTGCATCGCCCTCGCGGAGGGGCTCCAGGTCCCGCTGGTCACCTGTGACGCGCGGATCGCCCGCTCGGGCAGCGCCCGGTGCAAGGTCGAGGTGTTCGGCGCGGCATAGCCGACGGCCCCCTCCCGGTGGGGGAGGGGGCCGTCGGGTGGTGGGTCAGAGCTTCTCGGGGGTGCGGATGCCCAGGAGGGACATGCCCTTGTTCAGGGTGCGGGCCGTCAGGTCGCAGAGGAACAGGCGGTTCTCGACCTGCTCCGGGGTGGCGGCCTTGAGGACCGGGCACTCCGCGTAGAAGGTCGTGTAGAGCGAGGCCAGCTGGTACAGGTACGCGGCCAGCTTGTGCGGGGCGTAGTCCTGCGCAGCCTCCGCGATCAGCTCGCCGAAGCCGTCCAGGTGCAGGCCCAGCGCCCGCTCCGACGCCGCGAGCTCCAGCTCGGGGTGGGCGGCCGGGCGGGCCTCGCCCGCCTTGCGCAGGATCGACTGGATACGGGCGTACGCGTACTGGAGGTACACGGACGTGTCACCGTTCAGCGAGACCATCTGGTCCAGGTCGAACTTGTAGTCGCGGGCCGCGGACGTCGACAGGTCGGCGTACTTCACCGCGCCGATGCCCACCTGGGCACCACGCTCGGCGATCTCCTCCTCCGTGAGGTCCTGGGCCTTCTCCCGGACCACGGCCGCCGCCCGCTCCACCGCCTCGTCCAGCAGGTCCACCAGCCGGACCGTCTCGCCCTCACGGGTCTTGAACGGCTTGCCGTCGGCGCCGAGGACCGTACCGAAGGCCAGCTGCACCGCCTTGGTGTTCTCGTTCAGCCAGCCGGCGCGGCGGGCCGTCTCGAAGACCATCTTGAAGTGCAGCCCCTGACGCGCGTCCACGACGTAGATCAGGGTGTCGGCCTTCAGGTTGCCGACGCGGTCGCGGATGGCCGACAGGTCGGTGGCGGCGTAGCCGAAGCCGCCGTCCGACTTCTGGACGATCAGCGGCGTCGGGTTGCCGTCCGGGCCCTTGTACTCGTCGAAGAACACGCACAGCGCGCCGTTGGAGCGGACGGCCACGCCCGACTCCTCCAGCAGCTTGCAGGTCTCGGCGAGCATGTCGTTGTAGCCGGACTCGCCGACCACGTCCGCGTCCTGGATGTCCATGTCCAGCTTGTTGAAGACCGAGTAGAAGTAGATCTTCGACTCGTCCACGAACCGCTGCCACAGCGCCAGGGTCTCCGGGTCGCCCGCCTGGAGGTCCACCACCCGCGCCCGGGCCCGCGTCTTGAACTCCTCGTCGGAGTCGAAGAGCGCGCGCGACGCCTTGTACAGGCGGTTGAGGTTGGACATGGCCTCCTCGCCGGAGACCTCGCCCTCCCCGCCCTTGTGGTCCAGCTCGTGCGGGTGCTCCAGCAGGTACTGGATGAGCATGCCGAACTGGGTGCCCCAGTCGCCGATGTGGTGGCGGCGGACCACCTTCTCGCCCGTGAACTCCAGGATCTCCACCATGGCCGCGCCGATCACGGCGGAGCGCAGGTGGCCGACGTGCATCTCCTTGGCCACGTTCGGCTGCGCGTAGTCGATCACCGTGGTGCCGGCGGACGGGGACAGCGGCACGCCGAGCCGGTCGTCGGCGGCGCGCGCCGCCAGCGTCCGGATGATCGCCTCGTCGGAGACGGTGATGTTGAGGAAGCCGGGGCCGGAGACCTCGATCTCCTTGATCAGGTCACCGGTGGGGATGGCCTCGACCACGGTCGTGGCCAGCTCGCGCGGGTTGGCCTTGGCCTTCTTCGCGAGCGCCAGGATGCCGTTGGCCTGGAAGTCGGCCCGGTCGCTTCGTCGCAGCAGCGGGTCGGCCGCACCGGCCTCCGGCAGGGCGGAGACGAGGGCGTCCGAGAGGCGCTGTTCGACGGAGGAAGCGAGGGAAGGGACCGAGGCCATGAGCTGCCGTTCCTGTGAGGTTGTGCCCGAATGGGTCTTGGGGGTTCCGACAAGTGCCGAGTATCCCACGGGGAGGGTGGCGGGTTCTCGGCATATCGGCCGTCGTATCACCAGACGGAAGCAACCCCGGAGCGGCCCCTTCCGTCTGGGAGAATGGCCGAAGCCAGCATTCGAGATAGAAGGACGTGTCGTGGCTCAGAGCGCGCAGAGCAGCACAGAGACCGACTGGGTCTCCCGTTTCGCGGACGAGGTCATCGCCGAGGCGGAGCGCCGAGCCCCCGGCAAAACGATCGTCGTCGCCTCGGGCCTGTCCCCGTCGGGCCCGATCCACCTGGGCAACCTGCGCGAGGTGATGACCCCGCACCTGGTCGCGGACGAGATCCGCCGCCGGGGCCACGAGGTCCGCCACCTCATCTCCTGGGACGACTACGACCGCTACCGCAAGGTCCCCAAGGGCATCCCCGGTGTCACCGAGGAGTCCCACGCCCAGCACATCGGCCGCCCGCTGACCGCCGTGCCCGCCCCCGAGGGCTCCTCGTACCCGAACTGGGCCGAGCACTTCAAGGCCGCCATGGTCGACTCCCTGGCCGAGCTGGGTGTCGAGTACGACCCCATCAGCCAGACCGAGCAGTACACCTCCGGCGCCTACCGCGAGCAGGTGCTGTTCGCGATGAAGCACCGCGGCGACATCGACGCCGTCCTCGACCAGTACCGCACCAAGCAGAAGCCGGGCGGCAAGAAGCCCCAGCAGAAGCCGGTGGACGAGGCCGAGCTGGAGGCCGCCGAGGGCTCCGGCGCGGCCGGCGAGGACGACGGCAGCGCCGAAGGCGCCGAGTACTTCCCGTACAAGCCGTACTGCGGCATGTGCAACAAGGACTTCACCAAGGTCACGTCGTACGACGACGAGACCACGGAGATGACCTACGTCTGCACCGAGGACCAGTACACCGAGACCGTCAAGCTGTCCGAGTTCAACCGCGGCAAGCTGGTCTGGAAGGTCGACTGGCCCATGCGCTGGGCCTACGAGGGCGTGGTCTTCGAGCCCTCCGGCGTGGACCACTCCTCCCCGGGCTCCTCCTTCCAGGTCGGCGGCCAGATCGTCGGCCTCTTCGGCGGCGAGCAGCCCATCGGCCCGATGTACGCCTTCGTCGGCATCAGCGGCATGGCCAAGATGTCCTCCAGCAAGGGCGGGGTCCCCACCCCGGCCGACGCGCTGAAGATCATGGAGCCGCAGCTGCTGCGCTGGCTGTACGCGCGCCGCCGCCCCAACCAGTCGTTCAAGATCGCCTTCGACCAGGAGATCCAGCGGCTGTACGACGAGTGGGACAAGCTGGAGGGCAAGGTCGCCGACGGCTCCGTGCTGCCGGCCGACGCCGCCGCCCACTCCCGCGCCGTCCGCGTCGCCTCCCACGAGCTGCCGCGCACCCCGCGCCCGATGCCGTACCGCACGCTCGCGTCGGTCGTCGACATCACCGCCGGACACGACGAGCAGACCCTGCGCATCCTGTCCGACCTGGACCCCTCGCAGCCGCTGACCTCCCTGGAGGAGGTCCGCCCGCGCCTGGACCGCGCCGAGAACTGGATCACCACCCAGGTCCCGGCCGACCAGCGCACCCTCGTCCGTGAGGAGCCCGACACCGAACTGCTCGCCTCCCTGGACGACGAGGCGCGCCGCTCGCTGGCCATGCTGCTGGAGGGCCTGGACAGCCACTGGTCGCTGGACGGGCTGACCACGCTGGTCTACGGCGTCCCGAAGGTCATGGCCGGGCTGGAGCCGGACGCCAAGCCGACGCCCGAGCTCAAGGTCGCGCAGCGCGAGTTCTTCGCCCTGCTGTACCGGCTGCTCGTCACCCGGGAGACCGGCCCGCGCCTGCCCACGCTGCTCCTCGCGGTGGGGGCGGACCGGGTGCGCAAGCTGCTCGCGGTCTGAGACGTCCGGACGCCGAAGGGAAGGGCCCGCACCGCCGGATCACCGGGGGTGCGGGCCCTTCCGCGTGCGCGGGCGGCGCCGGCTCACTGCATGAACTTGTGCTCCAGGGCGCGCTGGTAGCGCTGCTTCAGGGTCGGCATCATCGCCTCGATGACCGAGACGCTGTCCGGGCGGAGGGACCCAAGGGCGGCGGTGAGGGCCTGGTCCACCTGCTGCGCGGTGGGGTGGCTGTTCTTCGCCTCCACGTACGCCTCGTACGCCTCGTACGCCGCTTCCTCGAACTTCTCCTGGTCGAGGGCGTCATGCGCCTCGTCGGCCTCGTCGGCGGCCGGGGAGTGGGGGTCCTGCTGCTGCTCCGGGCCGGCCGGGGGCATCACCGGGGTGGGCTCCAGGCCCTCGACGTACTGCGGGTTGTAGTCACCCTGGTACGCCGCCTGGGGGGCCTTCGGGGCGGCGAACCAGGCGCTGTCGTGCGCGGCGGGCATGGCCTCCGGGGGCACCGCGAAGGGGAGCGGGGCCTGCGCGAGCTTCGCCTGCCCCAGCCGCGCGGCGGCCCGGTCGAGCCCTTCCCACTGCTGCGGGACCTCGGGGCCGGTGGCGGGGTCTGCCTGGGCCTCCGGCCCCGGTACGGCCGGGCCGGCCGTCCCCGGAACGACTCCGGCCGCCGGACCCGCAGCGACGTTCGGACCGGCGAAGGCCGCCGGGTCGGCAGCGATGGCCGGACCCGCCGCGACCTGGCCGCCGGCGGCGTTCGGGCCGGCGACGCCCGCCGGGGCGGCGGCGAGTGCCGGATCCCCGACGGCCACCGGACCGGCGGGGACGGCCTGGCCGGCCGCGACCGCAGGACGGGCCGCGACTTCGGAGCCGGCAGCGGTGTTCGGGTCGGCGAGCCCGGCCGAGGCGGCAGAGACCGCCGCGCCCGATGCGACCGCCGGGCCGGCAGCGACGGCCGGGCCCGCGGCGCCCGTCTGGCCCGCCGCGCCCGCCGCACCGGCGGCGCCTGCCGCACCCGCGACGCCCGCCGCACCGGCGGTGACCGCCAGGCCCGTGGCGGGCTGGCCGCCGGCGACGGCCGCCGCCGGGCCCGGCGCCGCCGGCAGGGCCGCCGGCGGGAGCAGTACGGGGTCGATGCCCGCCGCCGCCAGGCCCTCCGGTGCCGTCCGGGCCAGCGGTACGCCGATGCGGGCCAGCCGCAGCGGCATCAGCGCCTCCACCGGTGCCTTCCGCCGCCACGCGCGCCCGTACCGGGCCTGGAGTCGCGCCTGGTAGATCAGCCGGTCCTGCTCCATCCCGACCGCCTGCTCGTACGAGCGCAGCTCCCACAGCTTCATCCGGCGCCACAGCTTGAACGTCGGCAGCGGGGACAGCAGCCAGCGGGTGATCCGCACGCCCTCCATGTGCCGGTCGGCCGTGATGTCCGCGATCCGCCCCACGGCGTGCCGCGCCGCCTCGACCGTGACGACGAACAGCACGGGGATCACCGCGTGCATGCCGACGCCCAGCGGATCGGGCCAGGCCGCCGCACCGTTGAACGCGATCGTGGCGGCGGTCAGCAGCCAGGCCGTCTGCCGCAGCAGGGGGAAGGGGATCCGGATCCAGGTCAGCAGCAGGTCCAGCGCGAGCAGCACGCAGATGCCCGCGTCGATACCGATCGGGAACACCAGCGAGAAGCTGCCGAAGCCTTTCTTCAGCGCCAGTGCACGGACCGCGGCGTACGACCCCGCGAAACCGATACCCGCGATGACGACGGCTCCGGCGACCACCACACCGATGAGAATCCGGTGCGTACGAGTCAGCTGCATCGCGGCCACTCGCGATCCCCTCCCCTTGTCGAGCTACAGGCAGGCACAGCGTACGGGTGACCCTGCGTCACCCGCTCCGTAGACCCCTACTGCTGGGGCGAGGCGGAGGCCGACGGGGAGCCGGAGGCCGCGGGCGACTCCGCCCCCGAAGGCGCCTGCTCGTTGCCGCCGTTGGCGACCGAGGTCACGACCTCCTTGGCCGCGGCGATCGCGTCCTGGAGCATCTTGCCCTGGTCGGGCGCGCCCGCGCCCTCGTAGGCGGCACCGTTGAAGTCGAGGGTGATCACGACGTTCTGGGTGCGGGCGACGACCGTGGTGTTGAAGAAGTCCACGTCCTTCTTGATCCCGTAGGCCACGGAGGTGGCCTGGTCGCCGACCCCCTCGGCCTGCTCGGTCTTGAAGTCGTGCCCGTCCTTGGTGGTCTTCGCCAGCTCGATCTGCTTGTTGTACTGCTCCTCCGCGCGCTTGTTGCCGCTGCCGAGGGAGGCGTGCGAGTCGTAGCGCACCAGGGACACGGAGAGCCAGCGGTACTGCGAGCCCTTCGTGCCGTCCGTGTCCAGGCCGTTCCAGGAGCAGCTGGCGCGGTTGGCGAGGTCGTTGGACTTGGCGGCCGTACCGTTCTTGTCCTTCGCGTCGCGGACCAGCGCCTCTATGGTCTTGGCCGGAACCGACTTGCAGGGGTCCGGCAGCTTCGCGAACGCCACCTTCTCCAGCGGGGCCGCGCCCTTCGTGCCCGGCTTGGCGGACGAGGACGAGGAGGACTTCTTGCCGGAGTCCGAGCCCGAGGAGGACTTCCCCGAGTCGGAGGAACAGCCGGCGACGGTGAGGATCACCGGGACGGCGGCACAGGCGAGAACGCGGGTGAGGCGCGAGGCTGATCGGTGCATGGTTCCTTCAGACGTTGGGGACATCTCGGTACTTATGGGCCCTGTTTCGGGGTGGTGCTCAGGGGTGTGGGACCCCCGCAACGGTAGCCCGACCCGGAGCCCGCCTGCTGTGCGCGCCGTCACGCGGGCCGTGCGCGCCCCCCTGCGGGGGCGCGTTCACTCGCTGAAACGCTCCGCGAGGGCCTCCGCCAGCTGACGCGCCTTGTCCTGCGTATCCGCGGCCGGCGGGACCTTGCCCGGGCCCGACGGCTGCACGCTGTACTCGACGGTGGCGATCACGTTCGAGGTACGGAAGACGATCCGCACGGTACGCGCCTGCGCGGCCGTGGCCCCGGCCGCGCCCAGCTTGTCGTCGAGGAACCCCTCACTCCCGAGCCCCTCCAGCACCCGCGACCCCAGCTCGGCCGGAGCGGACGACGCGGCCCCGGGCGTCCCGGTCCCGGGGGCGGTGCTCGCCCCCTGGACCGGCGGCACCGCACTGGAACTGGCACTGGAACCGGGGCCGGGGCCGGGGCTGGAACCAGAACCAGAACCAGAACTCGGCGTCAGGCTCGGACTCGGCCCCGGGAAGGGCAGGTGCGCGTCCGTCAGCCGGCGCACGTACACCTGGCGCGCCTTGTCGTCGTCGCTCGCGGTGGCGCGGTCGTACGAGACCACCCGCTCGAAGGTGACCGACAGCAGCAGGGTCGCGTCCGGGGCCTGCGCGTTCCAGCGGCAGCCGACGTGCCGGTCGGCGTCGTACGAGGGCTCGGCGGTCCCGGCGTAGAGCTGCTCGCGCTGTTCGGTGGTGAGGGAGTCGGAGGCCGGGAGCATCGCCCGCAGCCGCTTGGCGTCGACGGCCTTGCAGGGCTGCGGGAGGCTGCGGTACTTGCCGGGCTGCGCGGGGGCGGCGGCGCTGCCGCCGTTCTTCTGGTCGCTGGTGCTGCCGGTTCCGCCGCCGCCGGTGCAGGCGGTCGCGCCGGCGGCGAGCGCGGTGAGCATCGCGACGCCCGGCAGGAATCGGCTGCGCACCCGCGTGCGCTCCACGTCCATCGGCTTCACTCGCTCCCCTGGCTTCCTTGGCGTGCTCGGGAAATTCCGTTGCCGCGACTCGGGCACGGATGGACACAATGTCTATCGCACACGCTGGTGCCGGCGCCGGTTCCCTGTCTGGTTTGGGGTTATGAGCGCGGCTTTTCGCGTACTTCTACCTTTCTGCTGTTTTCCGGGGGATCGTTTAGTTATGTCGTATGTCGAGGTGCCCGGGGCGAACGTCCCGATCAGGATGTGGACCGATCCCGCGTCGGTCGAGGACAGCGCCATGCGGCAACTGCAGAACACCGCCGGCCTCCCGTGGATCAAGGGCCTGGCGGTGATGCCGGACGTCCACTACGGCAAGGGCGCGACGGTCGGCTCGGTGATCGCGATGAAGGACGCGGTCTGCCCGGCGGCGGTGGGCGTGGACATCGGCTGCGGCATGTCGGCGGTCAAGACCTCCCTCACGGCGAACGACCTCCCGGGCGACCTCTCGAAACTCCGCTCCCGCATCGAGGCGACCATCCCGGTGGGCACGGGCCTCCACCGGGACCCGGTGGATCCGGAGCGGCTGTACGGGTTCTCGCAGACCGGGTACGCCGATCTCTGGCAGCGCTTCGACTACATCGCCGATGCGGTCAAGTTCCGTCAGGAACGCGCCGTGAAGCAGATCGGAACACTTGGTTCCGGAAATCACTTCATCGAGTTCTGCCTCGACGAGTCGGGCTCGGTCTGGCTGATGCTGCACTCCGGCTCGCGTGGGATCGGCAACGAGCTCGCCGCGTACCACATCGGTGTGGCCCGGGGCCTGGCCCACAACCAGAACCTGGTGGACCGGGACCTCGCCGTGTTCCTGGCCGCGACCCCGGAGATGGAGGCGTACCGCAACGACCTGTTCTGGGCCCAGGAGTACGCCAAGTACAACCGCGCGGCGATGATGAGCCTGTTCAAGGAGGTCGTCCGGCGGGAGTTCCGCAAGGCGAAGGTCTCCTTCGAGCAGGAGATCAGCTGCCACCACAACTACGTGGCGGAGGAGCGGTACGACGGCATGGACCTGCTGGTCACCCGCAAGGGCGCGATCCGCGCCGGCAGCGGCGAGTACGGGATCATCCCGGGCTCGATGGGGACCGGCTCGTACATCGTCAAGGGTCTCGGCAACGAGCGGTCCTTCAACTCCGCCTCGCACGGCGCGGGCCGCAGGATGAGCCGCACGGCGGCGAAGAAGCGGTTCTCGGCGCGGGACCTGGCGGAGCAGACGCGGGGCGTGGAGTGCCGCAAGGACGCGGGCGTCGTGGACGAGATCCCGGGCGCCTACAAGTCGATCGAGCAGGTCATCGACCAGCAGACCGACCTGGTGAAGGTCGTGGCGAAGCTCAAGCAGGTCATCTGCGTCAAGGGCTGAGACGGGTGCGGAGGGCCCCGGACCGTGATCGGTCCGGGGCCCTTTGCGGGCGCCCGGTCCTACTCGCCGTCGAGGAGCAGGTCCACCGGGAGCCCGAGGGTCACGCCGACGGACTCCGGGACGGTGACGGTGGTGCCGCGCTTGTGGGAGGTGCGCAGGCGGTAGGCGCCGTTGTGCGGGTCGCGGCAGACGACGACTTCGTCGTGGCGGCGGTCGGCGATGACGTAGCAGGGGATTCCTGCCTTCGCGTAGGAATCGACCTTGGAGCCGAGGTCGTCCGCCCAGTTGGACGAGGTCACCTCGACGATGAGGCGGAATACGTCCGGCGAGTAACAGTTGTTCCGCCCCTTGAAGTCCAAGAAGTCCTTGCTCACCAGTGCGAAGTCCGGGATGGCGTAGTCGTCGGGCCCGGCCGGCAGCCATACTCCGATGCCCTGGAGATAGCGCAGGCCGGCCTTCTTCGCCCCGGCTTCGAAGAACCCGTAGGGGGCGTCAGAGCTCGCGGTGGACCTTGGTGTTCGACGCCTGGGCCCGGGGGCGGACCACCAGGAGGTCGATGTTGACGTGGCTGGGGCGGGTCACCGCCCAGGTGACGGTGTCGGCCACGTCGTCGGCGGACAGGGGGTGCGCGACGCCCGCGTACACCTTCTCCGCCTTCTCCTTGTCCCCGCGGAAGCGGGTGGTGGCGAACTCCTCCGTCTTGACCATGCCGGGGGCGATCTCGATGACGCGGACGGGCTGGCCGACGATCTCCAGGCGGAGGGTCTCGGCGAGGACGCGGGCGCCGTTCTTGGCCGCGACGTAGCCGGCGCCGCCCTCGTAGGTGGAGTGGCCGGCGGTGGAGGACAGGACGACGACCGTGCCGTCGCCGCTCGCGGTGAGGGCGGGCAGGAGCGCCTGGGTGACGTTGAGCGTGCCGATGACGTTGACCTCGTACATCGTGCGCCAGTCGGCCGGGTCGCCGGTGGCGACGGGCTCGGCCCCGATCGCACCGCCGGCGTTGTTGACGAGCACGTCGCAGCGCTGGAGGGAGGCCGCGAAGGCGTCGACGGCCGCGCGGTCGGTGACGTCGAGGGCGTACGCGGTGGCCTGGTGGCCGGCCGCGGTGAGCTCGGCGGCGAGGGCCTCGATGCGGTCCTTGCGGCGGGCCGTGAGGACGACGTGGTAGCCGGCGGCGGCGAGCTGACGGGCGGTGGCCGCCCCGATTCCGCTGCTCGCGCCGGTGACTACGGCGGTTCGGGTGGCCGTGCTCATGGTCGGGGCTCCTGCTCTCGGTCGTACGTGCGGGCGCTCGCCAGCATAGGCCGGGGCGCTGACGGGCCGCGTAGGCGAGCGGCGGCGAATGGGGGGTGGGCTCGCCCTCGTCCGTGTGATGGTCCGACCGGCGGTTCGCCGGGGTGGTTACCGTCCGCGCGAGGACGCGAGGACGCGAGGAGGTGGTGGCGGTGCGCCGTGGTGCCGTACGGGGTGTGGTGGTGGCGGGGTCGCTGGTGGCGGTGCTGGCCGGGGCCGGGCCGGCGGGGGCGTGGGCCGGGCCGGAGGCGGACGTGGCGTACCACGGGCGGGTGTCCCTGGTGAAGGGGCGGCTGACGGTGTGGATGGTGCCGCGCAACGAGGGCCCGTCGGCGCTGGCGAACGCGACCGTGCGGGTGCGCCTGTCGGCGGACCTGGCGGACGTGCAGGAGCCGGCCGGGGGGTGTGTACGGGCCGGGGTGCGCGAGGTGGTGTGCGAGACGGGCCCGCTGCCCGAGCACGGCCCGGGGCGGCACATCGGGCTGGTGCTCGGGCTGCGGGAGAAGCCGGCGGAGGTGGCCGTACGGATCGACACCGGGTGGAACGGCGGGGCGACCGACCGCAACCGGGCGAACAACGAGCTCGTGGTGCTGGCGCTGGACACCGGGGACCCCTACGCCTTCTGAACGCGCGGAGGCGTCAGACGGTGGCGCCGTCGCCGAACTCGGCCATGGCCTCGTCGACGATCCGCTCCAGCCGGGAGTGGTGGGCGCCGCGCCAGTAGACCCGCTCGCAGCCGGTGCACTGGGCGAAGACGTCGTACGAGCGCTGCGTGCCGTGCTCCAGCCGGTCGCCGACGCTGTCCTTGTCGGCCTCCCGGAGGGTTCCGTTGCAGGCGGTGCAGCGGGTCCAGGGGGCGAGGGCGGGGGCGAAACGGCCGAGGACGTCGCGGAGCTGGTCGTCGGGGTTGTCGCTGTAGACGTACGCGCCGGCGAAGATCTCGCGGCGGCGCAGCAGGCCCCGGTCCCGGGAGAGCAGGACGCGGCTCTCGGCGGCGGAGCGGGTGGCGAGGGCGGGGTCGCCGGGGTCCTCGTTGTCGTAGGCGGCGTCGACGCCGAGCAGGCGCAGCCGGCGGGCGAGGGTGCCGAGGTGCACGTCGAGCAGGAAGCGCAGCGGTGCGCCGGGGACCCGCTGGGGGCGCTCGACGCCGAACACCTCGACGGACTGCCCGGCCCGGGGCACGTACGAGACGGGCACCTCACGGCCGTCGACGAGGAGCCGGCCGACCTCGGTGAGCGGTACGCCCGCGGATTCGACGACGTGCCCGAGGCTGGAGGCGCCGTCGGTGGCGGTCGGTACGCGGTCGGCGCGGCGGCTGGGCGGCGCGAAGAGGCGTAGTTCGGGGGCGAGGGTGAGCTCAATACCGGGACCGTTCACGGACCCAGGATGCCATCGGGGGCCGGGGCGGCGCGGCTGAATTCCGCAGACGGGCTCAGGTGGCGGAGGCGGCTTCGTCGTAGGCGCGGCGGTGGGCGCTGACCTCGTCGAAGTGGTTCTCGGCCCAGCGCTTGACGGAGGAGAGCAGGCAGCCGAGGGTCCCGCCCAGCTCGGTGAGGCGGTAGTCGACGCGGACGGGTACGGAGGCGGTGACGGTGCGGGTGACGAGGCCGTCGCGTTCGAGGGAGCGCAGGGTCTGGGTGAGCATCTTCTGGCTGACGCCGGGGATCTGGCGGCCGAGCTCGCTGTAGCGCAGCGAGCCGTTCTCGGCCTGGCCGAGGGCGGCGAGGACGAGGCCGACCCACTTGTCGCTGATGCGGTCCAGGAGCTGGCTGGTGGGGCACTCCTTGAGGAAGGCGTCGTAGGCGGCGCGTTCCTCCGCACGGCGTGCGGCTGCGGTGCGTGTGGCCATGGGTTGCCCACTTCCAGGTCGGGTACGCACCCCGAAGTACGTACTTACGAAAAGAGAGTACCTCTCCATAAGTTAGTTACCACAGCGGGAACGACACCGATGGGGAGAGATCATGACCGAGCGCAGCGAGCAGGGCACGACCATGCGGGCCGTGGTCCTGGAGGACTTCGGCGGCCCGGAGCAGGTGCGCGTGGCCGAGGTGCCGGTGCCGGAGCCGGCGGCCGGGCAGGTGCGGGTCCGGGTGCGGGCCGCCGGGGTCAACCCGGTGGACGGCGCGGTCCGCGCGGGCGTCTTCGGCGGGGCCGGGCAGCGGATCGGGCTCGGCTGGGACGTGGCCGGGGAGATCGACGCGGTCGGCCCCGGGGTCGAGGGGTGGGCGGCCGGCCGGCGGGTGGTCGGGCTGCACTACGGCCCGGTCAAGCCGCTCGGCACGCACGCCGAGTACACGGTGCTCGACGCCTCGGCGGTGGCGGCGGCGCCGGAGAGCGTCGAGGACACCGTCGCGGCGGCGCTCCCGCTGAGCGGGCTGACGGCCGCCCGCGCGGTGGACCTGCTCGGGCTCGCCCCGGGCGGCTCGGTGCTGATCACCGGTGCGGCCGGGTCGGTCGGCGGCCTCGCGGTGCAGCTGGCCGCGCGGGCGGGGCTGGCGGTGACGGCCCTGGCGGGCGAGGGGGACGAGGCGTTCGTACGGTCGCTGGGCGCGACCGGTTTCGTACCGCGCGGGTCGGCTCCCGCCGCGCGGTTCGACGGGGTGCTGGACACGGCCGTACTGGGAGCGCCCGCGCTGGACCTCGTCCGCGACGGCGGGGTCTACGTGGGCCTGATCCCCGGCGCGGCGCCGGCGGCGGAGCGGGGGGTGCGTGTGGTGGAGCAGGAGGTCGCCGCCGACGGGGCGCACCTGGCCCGGCTGGTGGCGCTGGTCGACGAGGGCGCCCTGACGCTGCGCGTCGCCGACACCTTCGACCTCGACGACGCCGCGAAGGCCCACACCGCCCTGGCCGCCCCGGGCACCCGCGGCCGCGTGGTCCTCACGGTGTCCTGACGCGGGAACGGCGCCCTGGCCCCGGAACGGTCTCCTGACCCCGGGCGGCCAGGGCCCCACGGCCGGCTCGGGGCCGCCAGGGCCCTGCGGCCAGGGCCGCGGGGGCCAGGTCCCCACGGTCAGGGCCGGGCGGTCAGGGCCCGACCTCAGGGCCAGAGCGCAGGGCCAGATCTCAGGGCCAGACCAGGCAGTACGCCTGGTGGCCGTTCTCGTGGAGGCGGTGGGAGAAGTCCTGCCACTCGTGCAGGAGCTGGTAGACGTTGAAGGCGTCCCGCGGGCCCCCGCGGTCGGGGACCGTCGACCAGATGAACGCGGCCGCTCCCACCGACTCCTCGCCCACCCCGCGCAGCGGGTCGACGACCGTCATCGGGAGCTTGACCACCGCGTAGTCGGGGTGCAGGACGACCAGTTCCAGCGGGGGCACCTTGTGCAGGGGTATGCCCTCGATGCCGGTCAGGACCATCGCGGCCATCGTCTCCGGCTTGATCTTGGTGAACATGCCGCCCATGCCGAGCTCGTCGCCGCCCAGCTCCTCCGGCCGCATGGTCACCGGCACGCGGGCGGCCGTCGCGCCGTCCGGGGCGCCGAAGTACTTGTACGTCACGCCCATACCGCGGCCCTTGGGCAGCTCGTCCGCCTCCTCGGGGGCCTCGGCGGGCTCACCGGCCCGCTCCGGGCGCCCGCGCCCCTCCTTGCGGGGCCGCCCCGCCGCCCCGCTCCCGCTGTCGGGGTCCTCGTGGACCGGAGCCGGGGCAGGGGCCGGCATCGGGGTGTCCGGGGTGCGGTCGTGGAGCGGGGAGGGCCCGGGGGCGGCCGCCTCCGCGGCCTCCGCGGCCCGGCGGTGCCGGCCTCGGCGGCGGGCCTCGCGGGCGCGCTGCGGGTCCAGGCCGTCCGTACCCTCGCCCGGTCCACCACCGCGTTGCATATCTCCACCCGACTGGTATTGCCTGCCCCGGCTCCGCGGCCGCCGCCACGCAGCCTGATCATCATGGCAGTGACCTCCCCCGAGGCGGCGCGGTGAAACGCCCCTCCGCAAGTCTGTCGCGGCCTCTGAGACCATGGCTGGTGTGAGCTACCCGTACCCGTATGAAGCCCCAGTTTCGCAGACGCTCTTCGAGCGCGCGTCCCTCGTGACCCCCGGCGGCGTGAACTCTCCCGTCCGCGCCTTCCGTGCCGTGGGCGGAACGCCCCGGTTCATGGTGTCCGGTACCGGTCCCTACCTGACCGATGCCGACGGGCGTGAGTACGTCGACCTGGTCTGCTCGTGGGGGCCGATGATTCTCGGCCACTCCCACCCCGAGGTGATCGAGGCCGTCCAGGCCGCGGTCGCCCGCGGCACCTCCTTCGGCACGCCCGGCGAGGGCGAGGTCGCCCTCGCCGAGGAGATCGTCGCCCGTATCGAGCCCGTCGAGCAGGTGCGCCTGGTGTCCTCCGGCACCGAGGCGACCATGTCGGCGATCCGGCTGGCCCGCGGCTTCACCGGCCGCGCCAAGGTCGTCAAGTTCGCCGGCTGCTACCACGGCCACGTCGACGCGCTGCTGGCCGCCGCCGGTTCCGGCCTGGCGACCTTCGCCCTGCCCGACACCCCCGGTGTGACGGGTGCGCAGGCCGGCGACACGATCGTGCTCCCCTACAACGACCTCGAAGCGGTGCGGGCGGCCTTCGCCGCGCACCCCGGTGAGATCGCCTGCGTGATCACCGAGGCGGCCCCCGGCAACATGGGCGTGGTCACCCCGCTCCCGGGCTTCAACCAGGGTCTCGCCGACCTGTGCCGGGAGAACGGCGCGCTGTACATCTCCGACGAGGTGATGACCGGTTTCCGTACCTCCAAGGCCGGCTGGTACGGCGTCGACGGCGTCAAGCCGGACCTGATGACCTTCGGCAAGGTCATGGGCGGCGGCTTCCCGGCGGCGGCCTTCGGCGGCCGCGCCGACGTCATGGGCCACCTGGCCCCGGCCGGCCCGGTCTACCAGGCGGGCACCCTCTCCGGTAACCCGGTCGCCACCGCCGCGGGCCTCGCGCAGCTGCGGCTGCTCGACGACGCCGCGTACGCGAAGGTCGACGCGGTCTCGAAGGAGATCCAGGGTCTGGTGACGGCGGCGCTGGCCAAGGAGGGCGTGGCGCACCGGCTGCAGACGGCGTCCAACATGTTCTCCGTCTTCTTCACCCCGGACGAGGTCCGCAACTACGACGAGGCGAAGCAGCAGGAAGGCTTCCGCTTCAACGCGTTCTTCCACTCGATGCTGGCGCAGGGCGTCTACCTGCCGCCGTCGGCGTTCGAGTCCTGGTTCGTGTCCACCGCCCACGACGAGCGCGCGGTCGAGCGCGTCGCGGCCGCGCTGCCCGCCGCCGCCCGAGCCGCCGCGGAGGCGACCGCATGAGCGACATCACCGTCGTCCACCTGATGCGGCACGGCGAGGTCCACAACCCCGACGGGGTCCTGTACGGGCGCCGCGCCGGCTACCACCTGTCCGAGCTGGGCCGGCGGATGGCCGACCGGGTCGCCGAGCACCTCCAGGACCGGGACGTCACCTACGTGGTGTCCTCCCCCCTGGAGCGGGCGCAGGAGACGGCCGCGCCGATCGCGAAGACGCACGACCTGGAGATCGCCACCGACGGCCGGCTGATCGAGGCGGGCAACGTCTTCGAGGGCAAGACCTTCGGCGTCGGGGACGGCGCGCTGCGCAAGCCCGGCAACTGGAAGCACCTGACGAACCCGTTCAAGCCGTCGTGGGGCGAGCCGTACGTCGAGCAGGTCGTGCGGATGATGAGCGCGATCGAGGCGGCCCGGGACGCGGCGCGCGGCCATGAGGCGGTGGCGGTCAGCCACCAGCTGCCGATCTGGATCGTGCGCAGCTTCGCGGAGCGGCGCCGGCTGTGGCACGACCCGCGGCGCCGGCAGTGCACGCTGGCCTCGCTGACCTCGTTCACGTACCAGGACGACACGCTGGTGTCGGTGGGCTACAGCGAGCCGGCGCGGGACCTGGTCCCGGCGCACCTGCTGGCCGGCGCCAAGCCGGTGAAGGGGAAGTCGAAGGCGTTCGGCGCGTAGCCGGGCGGGCTGACCTGGGCATTGAGACGCCGTCGGGGGGTGCGGAAGATCCGCAAATCGCTCATGCGAAACTTTTCACATGAGCCTTAGCCGCGCCCCCCGTAGCCGCCGCTCGACCAGCGGCCGTGCCGCCGCGCTGACCGCGGTGGCCTTCGCGAGCGCCCTGACCCTGACGGCGTGCGGTGACGGCGGCAGCACGTCGGCCGGTTCCGCCGGAGGCAACTACGTGACGGGCCCCAGCGGGATCTCCACCGTCGCGCAGGCCGACCGGGTCGAGGCCCCCAAGCTCGACGGTGCGACCGTCGACGGCAAGACCCTCGACACCACCACCCTCAAGGGCAAGGTCGTCGTCCTGAACGTGTGGGGTTCGTGGTGCCCGCCCTGCCGGGCCGAAGCCCCCTACTTCGCCACGGTGTCCAAGGAGATGGGCGACGCCGGCAAGGACGTGGCGTTCGTGGGGATCAACACCCGCGACAACAGCACGCAGAACGCCGCCGCCTTCGAGCAGAACTTCGGGATCACCTACCCGAGCCTGTACGACCCGGACGGGAAGCTGATGCTCCGCTTCCCCAAGGGCACGCTGAACGCGCAGTCGATCCCGTCCACGATCGTCCTGGACAAGCAGGGCCGGATCGCGGCCCGCACGCTGGTCGCCGTCAACGAGGAGCAGCTGCGTTCGATGATCGACCCGCTCCTCGCGGAGAAGTGACCTCGTGGTCCTCGCTCATCTCCTCGCCGCCGAGCCGACCGGCGTGAACACGACCGTGCTGTCGGGCGGGCTGCTGATCGCCCTGCCGATCGCGCTGCTGGCGGGGCTGGTCTCGTTCTTCTCCCCCTGCGTCCTGCCGCTGGTGCCCGGCTACCTGTCCTATGTGACGGGGGTCAGCGGCGCCGACCTCGCCGAGGCGCGGCGCGGGCGGATGGTGGCCGGCGCGGGGCTGTTCATCCTCGGCTTCACCGCGGTGTTCGTCTCCACCGGGATGCTGTTCGGGCAGGTCGGCAACGTCCTCCAGGGCGAGAACAAGGAGATCATCACCCGTGTCATGGGTGTCCTGGTCATCCTGATGGGCCTGTTCTTCATGGGCTGGATCCCGGGCCTGACCATGCGGGAGTTCCGCTTCCACCGCAAGCCCACGGCGGGTCTGCTCGGGGCGCCCGTGCTCGGTGTGCTCTTCGGCATCGGCTGGACCCCCTGCATGGGCCCGACCCTCGCGGCCGTCGGCACCCTGTCCATCAACGAGGCGACCGCGGGGCGCGGCGCGCTGCTGACGGCGGTCTACTGCTTCGGGCTCGGTGTGCCGTTCATCCTGGCCGCCGTGGCCTTCCGCAAGGCGCTGGGCGCGTTCGGATGGGTGAAGAAGCACTACGCGTGGGTGATGCGCATCGGCGGCGGCATGCTGATCCTGACCGGTCTGCTGCTCGTCACAGGAATGTGGTTCAGCATCGTCAACGAGATGCAGGGCTGGGCCAACGGCTTCACGGTCGGGATCTGAGGACTACACGCACATGAGTACGACCGACAAGGCGCCCGCCGAGGCGCCGAACGAGGACGCGGCCGCCCGCGCCCAGCTCTCCACGGCCCCCGTCGAGGACACCGCCACCGCCCCCGTCGGCATCGGCGTCCTCGGCTGGGCCCGCTGGTTCTGGCGTCAGCTCACCTCCATGCGGGTGGCGCTGATCCTGCTGTTCCTGCTCTCCCTCGGCTCGATCCCCGGCTCCCTCATCCCGCAGACCCAGGTCGACGCGATGAAGGTCGCGCAGTGGAAGAAGGACCACGCCTTCTGGGTCCCGGTCGCCGAGAAGCTCCAGCTCTTCGACGTCTACAGCTCGGTGTGGTTCTCCGCGATCTACATCCTGCTGTTCGTGTCGCTGATCGGCTGCATCGTCCCGCGCACCTGGCAGTTCGTCGGCCAGCTCACCGGCCGCCCGCC
Source organism: Streptomyces sp. NPDC006687 (assembly GCF_040636215.1). NCBI lineage: Bacteria > Bacillati > Actinomycetota > Actinomycetes > Kitasatosporales > Streptomycetaceae > Streptomyces > Streptomyces sp. NPDC006687. The sequence continues at coordinate 41,908 of NZ_JBEYJJ010000020.1, forward strand.
GGGGGCCCCGCGCCGCCTGGACCGGATGCCGGCCTACACCACCTGGCGCACGGACAAGGACCCCGAGGAGGTCCTCGCCTCCGCGAAGGGCCTGCTGGGCGGCCGCCGTTTCCGCACGGAGGCGTCCGGCGGCAGCGTCGCCGCCGAGAAGGGCTACCTCCGCGAGGCGGGGAACCTGGCCTTCCATATCGCCCTGATCGTGATGCTCGTCGCCTTCGCGGCCGGGCAGCTGTTCAAGTCCGAGGGCGGCAAGCTCGTCCTGCGCGGCAAGGGCTTCTCCAACACGCTCACCCAGTACGACGACTTCAAGTCCGGCAGCCTCTTCTCCGCCGACGACCTCGCGCCGTTCTCGTTCACCCTGGACAAGTTCGACGCCAGCTACGAGAAGAGCGGCCCGCAGAAGGGCACCGCCCGCGACTTCAAGGCGTACGTCACCTACCGCGAGGGCGCCGCGGGCGAGCCGAAGAAGGCCGAGATCGAGGTCAACAAGCCGCTGGAGGTCGACGGCTCGAAGGTCTACCTGCTCGGCCACGGCTACGCCCCGGTGATCTCCGTGACGGACCCCTCCGGGCAGGTCGTCTACCGGGACGCCGTCCCGATGCTGCCCTTCGACGCGAACCTCTCCTCCTCCGGCGCGGTGAAGGTCCCGGACGGCTACCGCAACAAGAACGGCGACAAGGAGCAGCTCGGCTTCAACGCCATGTTCGTGCCGACGTTCGCGGGCGCCGGCAAGGGCACGATGCTCTCCCAGTTCCCGGACCTGGGCTTCCCCGTCCTCGCCCTCAGCGCCTACCACGGCAGCCTGGGCATGGACTCGGGCCTGCCGCAGAACGTGTACCAGCTGAACACCTCCAAGATGCAGGAGTTCAAGGACCCCCAGGGGCAGCTGTTCAAGCAGCGGCTGCTGCCCGGCGAGACGATGACCCTGCCCGACGGCGCCGGCACGGTGAAGTTCGAGGGCATCGAGCGCTGGGCCACCTTCTCCATCACGCACCAGCCCGCCTCCGGGCTGGCCCTCGCGGGCGCCGTGTTCGCCATCGGCGGTCTGGCCGCGTCCCTGTTCATCCAGCGCCGCCGGATCTGGGTCCGTGCGGTGCGCGGGGCCGACGGGGTGACCGTCGTCGAGATGGCCGGACTGGGACGCAGTGAGTCCGCGAAGCTCCCGGAGGAGCTGTCGGCCCTCTCCGCCGCCCTCTACGAGACGGCACCGAGCCCGGCACAAGCCCCCCCGGCACAAGCCACCACCACAGAAGAAGAAGGGGAGCGCGCATGACGCTGCTCGCGGCGGCGACGAACGAGAGCCTCGCCGATCTCAGCAACAAGCTCGTCTACGCGTCGATGGCGGTCTACACGCTCGCCTTCTTCGCGCACATCACCGAGTGGGTCTTCGGCAGCCGCAGCAAGGTCGGCCGTACGGCCGCCGCGCTGACCCCGAAGGCCGCGGCCGCGGCGGGCGCGCCCGCCGTGCGGGTGCGGACCCAGGGCGGCGGTACGGCCGTCCTGGACAAGCCGAAGGTGGTCACCCGCGCCGCGGCCGGCGTCCGCGACGTCCCGGACGGCCCCGGCGCGGCCGGCGGCACCGAGAAGGGCGACCTGTACGGGCGCATCGCGGTCTCGCTGACCGTCCTCGGTTTCCTGATCCAGGCCGCGGGCGTGGTCTCCCGCGCCCTGTCGGTGCAGCGCGCCCCCTGGGGCAACATGTACGAGTTCAACCTGACCTTCTCCACGGTGGCCGTGGGCGCCTACCTGGCGCTGCTGGCGCTGAAGAAGAACGTCCGCTGGCTCGGCCTGATCCTGGTCACCTCGGTCCTGCTGGACCTGGGCATCGCCACCACCTGGCTCTACACCGCCAGTGACCAGCTGGTCCCGGCCCTGCACTCGTACTGGCTGTGGATCCACGTCTCCACCGCCATCTTCTGCGGCGCCGTCTTCTACATCGGTGCGGCCGGGGCGGTCCTCTACCTCTTCCGCGACAGCTACGAGAGCCACCTGGAGGCCGGACGGACCCCCGGCCGCTTCCGTACTTCGGTGCTGGAGCGGATGCCCTCGGCGGCCACCCTCGACAAGTTCTCGTACCGGATCAACGCGGCCGTCTTCCCGCTGTGGACGTTCACCATCGTCGCGGGCGCGATCTGGGCGGGCGACGCCTGGGGCCGCTACTGGGGCTGGGACCCCAAGGAGGTCTGGTCCTTCGTGACGTGGGTGGCGTACGCCTGCTACCTGCACGCCCGGGCCACCGCCGGCTGGAAGGGCCGCAAGGCCGCCTACCTGGCGCTCTTCGCCTTCGCCTGCTGGATCTGGAACTACTACGGCGTGAACATCCTGCTCAGCGGCAAGCACTCCTACGCGGGCGTCTGACCCCGGTCGGTGCGACGCTGGTGGTATGTCTCCCGTGAGCCATGCCACCAGCGAGCCGCGCGGCCCCGGCCGCTGGCTGATCCGCTTCGAGGTGCACCTCCCCTGCGCGTACGAGGACCTCTGGCCCGTCCTGACCACGGCGGAGGGCCTGCGCACCTGGCTGGCGGAGGCCGAGGTCCTCGAACGCCACCTGGGCGGCGCCGTCACGCTGCGCTGGCCGAACTCCGGCACCACGGTGTCCGGGGAGGTCACGGCCTGGGACACCGAGCGGGTGGTGGAGTACACGGTCTCCGAGCACGGCCGGATCCGCTTCCACCTGGAGCCGGTCGGCACCGACTCGACGGTGATCCGCTTCCTGAACGAGCGCGGCGGCGGTGACGAGGAGCGCCTCGACTGCCTGGCCGGCTGGCACGACCACTTCGAGATGCTGGAGGCCGCCCTGGCCGGGCATCCGGCGCACTGGCCGTCCTGGACCGACGCCCGCTGGGCGCAGCTGCGCGCCGCCTACGGCTCCTAGCCCTGGTCCCCTAGCCCTGGTCGTCCTTGTCCTTCTCGTCCTTGCGCAGCGAGCGCAGGAACTCGGGGTTGTCGTCGGGCGCCACCCACTGCGTACGGCGCGCCCGGCCGGCGCCCGCGCCGCCGAAGCCGCCGACCGCCGTCCGCTTCTTGCCGGCGAGCAGCCACACCACCGGGCCGACGATCGAGAACAGCAGGATGATCAGCACCCACACCCCCTTCGGGAGGCTCTTGACCTCCTCCTCGGGGGTGTTCAGGCAGTCGATGAAGGCGTAGATGGTCAGCGCGAGGATCAGCAGGAACGGCAGATAGCGCAGCACGGTGTGGGACCGACTCCCCGGTCAGTGGCGGCGGGCCCGCTCGGGCCCCGGTGACGCTCCCAGGGTATGCGGTGACGGATACTGGGGCCCATGGCTTACGACGATCTCCGCTCGCTGCTCCGGGCCCTGGAGCGGGAGGGCGACCTCAAGCGCATCAAGGCCGAAGTGGACCCGTACCTGGAGGTCGGGGAGATCGTCGACAGAGTGAACAAGGCCGGCGGGCCCGCTCTGCTCTTCGAGAACGTCAAGGGCTCGGCGATGCCGCTCGCCATGAACGTCTTCGGTACCGACCGCCGTCTGCTGAAGGCCCTGGGCCTGAAGTCGTACGGCGAGATCAGCGAGAAGATCGGCGGTCTGCTGAAGCCCGAGCTGCCCCAGGGCTTCATCGGCGTCCGCGAGGCGTTCGGCAAGCTCGGCTCGATGGTCCACGTACCGCCTAAGAAGGTGAAGGGCGAGTCCGCGCCCGTCCAGGAGGTCGTGCTGACCGGGGACGACGTGGACCTGGACCAGCTGCCGGCGCTGTTCACCTGGCCCAAGGACGGCGGCTCCTTCTTCAACCTGGGCCTGACCCACACCAAGCACCCCGAGACCGGTGTGCGCAACCTGGGCCTGTACCGCCTCCAGCGGCACGACAAGCGCACGATCGGGATGCACTGGCAGATCCACAAGGACAGCCGCAACCACTACGCCGTCGCCGCCGCGCGCGGCGAGCGGCTGCCGGTCGCGATCGCCTTCGGCTGCCCCCCGGCCGTCACCTACGCCTCCACCGCCCCGCTGCCGGGCGACATCGACGAGTACCTGTTCGCGGGGTTCGTGGCGGGCAAGCGGATCGAGATGGTGGACTGCAAGACCGTCCCGCTCCAGGTCCCGGCGAACGCCGAGGTGGTCATCGAGGGCTGGCTGGAGCCGGGGGAGATGCTCCCGGAGGGCCCGTTCGGCGACCACACCGGCTTCTACACCCCGCAGGAGCCGTTCCCCGCGCTGAAGATCGACTGCGTGACGATGCGCAAGCGGCCGCTGCTCCAGTCGATCGTCGTCGGCCGGCCGCCGACGGAGGACGGCCCGCTGGGCCGCGCGACGGAGCGGTTCTTCCTGCCCCTGCTGAAGATCATCGTCCCGGACATCGTGGACTACCACCTCCCCGAGTCCGGCGGCTTCCACAACTGCGCGATCGTCTCGATCGACAAGAAGTACCCCAAGCACGCCCAGAAGGTGATGCACGCCATCTGGGGCGCCCACATGATGTCGCTGACCAAGCTGATCATCGTGGTGGACAAGGACTGCGACGTCCACGACCTGCACGAGGTGTCCTGGCGGGCCCTCGGCAACACCGACTACTCCCGCGACCTCACCGTGGTCGAGGGACCGGTCGACCATCTCGACCACGCCTCGTACCAGCAGTTCTGGGGCGGCAAGGCCGGCATCGACGCGACGAAGAAGCTGCCGGAGGAGGGCTATACCCGCGACGGCGGCTGGCCCGACATGGTCGAGTCCGACCCGGCGACGGCGGCCCTGGTGGACCGCCGCTGGAAGGAGTACGGCCTGTGAGCACGGCCATGGGCGGACCCGCCCTCTTCATCGGCACCGACACCACCTACGTGGCCCTGGTGCGCCCCCGCCTGGACCCGGCCGACCCGGAGGTGCGGGCGGCGGCGGAGCAGGCCGGTGTCAGCCCCGAGGAGTTCGCCGGACCCGGCACGGTCTGGGCCCTGATGTGGGAGGAGGACGGGGTGGACGGCGGCGGCTTCGAGCTGCCGGGCCTGCGGGACGCGGAGGCCGAGGACTTCGCCGACCGGCTGCTGGCCGAGCTGTCCTTCGAGAGCGGCCCGTTCACCGTGGCCGCGGGCGAGGTGCTGAGCCTCCAGGCCCATCCGGCCGGTGAGGGCTGCCGCTTCGTCTGCGCGATCACCCCACCGGAGGGCGAGGCGGAGACCGAAACCGTCACCTTCGCCATCCCGGCGGTGGACGCGGACGCGCTCCGCGCCGACCTCGCGGACTTCCGCGGGAGCCTGGCATGACCACCGCCGCCGAAGGCGTCCTCGGCCCCGGGCCCGCGCCGCAGCCCGTCGGCAAGGTCAGGGCCTTCCTGCGCCTGGTGATGATCGAGCACTCGGTCTTCGCGCTGCCCTTCGCGTACATCGCCGCGCTCACCGCCATGTTCCGGCTGGACGGGCGGATGCACTGGCGGGAGCTGCTGCTCGTCACCGTGTGCATGGTGGGCCTGCGGACCTTCGCGATGGCCGCCAACCGGATCATCGACCGCGAACTCGACGCCCGCAACCCGCGCACCGCGGGGCGCGAGCTGGTCACGGGCGCGGTGTCGGTGCGGACGGCCTGGACGGGGGCGGGCATGGCGCTCGTCGTGTTCCTGGGCGCGGCCGCCCTCCTGAACCCGCTGTGCCTGGCGCTGGCGCCCGTCGCGGTGATCCCGATGGTGGTCTACCCGTACGGCAAGCGGTTCACGAACTTCCCGCAGGCCATCCTGGGCCTGGCCCAGGCGATGGGCCCGGTCGGCGCCTGGCTGGCGGTGACGGGGGAGTGGTCCTGGGAGGCTGTGGTCCTGGGCCTGGCCATCGGCGTGTGGATCGGCGGATTCGACCTGATCTACGCCTGCCAGGACGTGGACTCCGACCGCGCCGAGGGCGTCAAGTCGGTCCCGGCCCGCTTCGGCGTCCCCGGCGCCCTGTGGGGCGCCCGCGCCTGCCACGCCGTCACCACGGCCCTGCTGGCCTGGTACGCGCTCCTCACGGACGGCGGCCCGCTGCTGTGGCTGGGCCTGCTGATCGTCGCGGCGGCGTTCCTGTACGAGCACACGATCGTCAAGCCGCACGACCTGTCGCGACTGAACCGGGCGTTCTTCTCGGTCAACGGTTTCATCGGCATTGCCCTGTTCGTGTGTGCGCTCGCGGATCTGGTGGTCCGGGGTCTGAGTCTCTAGCCAGCGTGCGGCCTACCATCGAGTGCAGGCCGTCCAGGTGGTCTCGCCCGGCAGCGTCCGCAACGACTACGAGGTCAAGGGCCGCGCCTACGCCCGGCGCGAGATTCCGCATTACCTGATCTTCGGCCCTTACAAGGCGCAGTGCACGACCCTGTGGAACCCGGGCCCCGACGGCTACCGGGGCCGGGACGTGATCCCGTACGGCGGGACGGTCGTGGTCGAGAGCGGCATCGGCAAGCTCTCCGTGGATACGGCCGGCCTGCCCGTGGACCCCTCCTCCGTCAGCTGATCGCAGGCGCCGGGCCGGCTGCCGACGGCGTCCGGGGAGCGTCCGGGACACCTGAGCGAGTGGGCGCGCGGTGTGGCCGGATAGTCTCGGAGGTATGACTGAGCGCAAGCGCACCCCCTGGGTGGTGGGGGTTTCCGGGGCGTCCGGGACGCCGTACGCGGCCTCGGTGGTCCGAGGGCTGCTCGCGGCGGGCGAGGCGGTGGACCTGGTGGTGAGCCGGGCCTCGCGGCTCACTCTGCTCGACGAGACCGGGATCGCCTTCCGGGACGCGCACTGGCGGGAGGATCTGGCCGAGTGGCTGGGGCGCGGCGCCGACGGCAAGCCGGGGGCCTTCGGGGTGCCCGCGCTGGAGGACGTACGGTACTGGGCGGCCGGGGACCTGGCCGCCGGGCCGAGCTCGGGTTCGTACCCGGTCAAGGGGATGCTGATCGTGCCCGCGTCCACGGCGTGCGTGGCCGGGGTGGCGCTCGGGCTGTCGAAGGACCTGCTCCAGCGCGTCGCGAGCGTGACGCTCAAGGAGCGGCGCCGGCTGGTGGTCGCGGTGCGGGAGACCCCGCTGAACGGTCAGACGCTGAGGCATCTGGTGGCGCTGGACGAGGCGGGCGCGGTCGTGCTGCCCGCCTCTCCGGCGTTCTACGCGGGTGCGACGCACATCCAGGATCTCGTGGACTTCGTCGCGGGGCGGGTGCTCGACGCGGCAGGGGTGCCGCACCGGCTGTACCGCCGTTGGGAGGGGGAGCTTGGCAGCGCCCGCCCCCGTGACTAGCGCTTCTTGGCGCGCAGCGGCCTGCGGGCCTTGTCGTTGCGGTGGGCGGCGGCGGGCTGGTCGGTGCGGGATCGGTTGGCCAGCTCCTGGAGCTGTCGCATGTGCGCGTAGGCCATCTCGATCGTGTACACGGTGAACCACTCCTGAAGATCGTCTTTGATCTGTTGAAAGATTCACAGGGTGTTGACCCCGTGACGCCTTTGATTCTATACCTAAACTTGCAGGATCGCCGAATAATGGAAGGCTCCAGGTAATGGACACGGTGGACAGGCAGCTCATCCAGGCACTCCGGGAGAACGGTCGTGCCTCGTACGCGGAGCTGGGCCGTCTCGTGGGCCTCTCCGGCCCCAGCGTCACCGACCGGATCAACCGTCTTGAGTCGGCCGGTGTCATCACCGGCTACCGCGCGACCGTCGCCGCCGCCGAGCTCGGTCTCGGCGTCACCGCGCTGATCGGCATCTCGCTCTCCGACGCCGCCGACCACGAGGACGTGGCCCGCCGGCTGCGCGACCTCGCCGAGATCGAGGACTGCTGGTTCATCGCCGGCGACGACTCCTTCATGCTCAAGGTCCGCGCCAGCGACGTCGACGGCCTGGAGAAGATCATCCGCAAGCTCTCCGGCACCAAGGGCGTCTCGCGCACCCGCACCACCATCGTGCTCTCCACCAAGTGGGAGAACCGGGTCGGCGAGCTGCCCGAGGACGCCTGAGAGTACGGTGGGTGGCGGCTGCACGCAGACAGGGACGGACAGGGAAGAAGGAGACACCGGCATGGACGCTGGGCTCAAGCGCGAGCTGGAGGAGAAGGTCCGCTCCGGCGAGCGGCTGACGCGTGAGGACGGCATCGCCCTCTACGAGTCGGACGACCTGGCGTGGCTGGGCGGTCTCGCCCACGAGGTGCGCACCCGTAAGAACGGTGACGTCGTCCACTTCAACGTCAACCGCCACCTCAACATGACGAACGTGTGCACCGCCTCCTGCGCGTACTGCTCGTTCCAGCGCAAGCCGGGCGAGAAGGACGCGTACACGATGCGCATCGAGGAGGCCGTCCGCCTGGCCAAGGCCATGGAGAACGAGAACCTCACCGAGCTGCACATCGTCAACGGCCTGCACCCCTCCCTCCCCTGGCGGTACTACCCGCGGTCGCTGTCGGCGCTGAAGGAGGCGCTGCCGAACGTCTCGCTGAAGGCGTTCACGGCCACGGAGATCCACCACTTCGAGACGATCTCCGGCATGTCGGCCTCCGACATCCTGGACGAGCTGATCGAGGCCGGCCTGGAGTCGCTGACCGGCGGCGGCGCGGAGATCTTCGACTGGGAGGTCCGCCAGCACATCGTGGACCACCGCACCCACTGGGAGGACTGGTCGCGCATCCACCGCCTGGCGCACTCGAAGGGCCTCAAGACCCCCTCGACCATGCTCTACGGGCACATCGAGGAGCCGCGCCACCGCGTGGACCACGTGCTGCGGCTGCGTGAGCTCCAGGACGAGACCGGCGGCTTCCAGGTCTTCATCCCGCTGCGCTACCAGCACGACTTCGTGGACATGAAGGACGGCAAGGTCCGCAACCGGCTCCAGGCGCGGACGACGATGGCCACCGGCGCCGAGGCGCTCAAGACCTTCGCCGTCTCGCGGCTGCTGTTCGACAACGTGCCGCACGTGAAGGTCTTCTGGGTGATGCACGGCGTGCAGACCGCCCAGCTCGCACTCCAGCACGGCGCCGACGACATGGACGGCTCGGTGGTGGAGTACAAGATCACGCACGACGCGGACAACTACGGCACCCCGAACAAGCTGACCCGCGACGACCTCCTCGAACTCATCCGCGAGGCGGGCTTCCGCCCGGTCGAGCGCAACACGCGCTACGAGATCATCCGCGAGTACCCCGGCCCGGACGCCTCGCTGCGCGAGACCCCGCAGGCGATGCGCGTCTGACGCGCCCCGGCTCGCACGGGCCCCGGTCCTGAGGACCGGGGCCTTTCGCGTGTCACGGGGTCGGAAAACCGTTGCCGGAGGGGATGGGTAATGGATACCTTCGTTCTGTGACCCTTACTTTCACCTTCGACCCCGTCGTCGACCCCGCCCTCCGCGACGGCATCGCGGAACTGTGGACCGAGGTCTCCAACGCCGGCGGCGCCGTCGGCTTCGTCCCGCCCGTCACCGTCGAGGACATCCGGCCCGAGCTGGTCAAACACCTCGTCGCCATGACCGAGGGCCGCCACCGGCTGCTCGTCGGCCGGGACGAGGAGGGGGCCGTGGCGGCCGTGGGCTTCCTCGCCTTCAACCAGCACCGCCTCATGAGGCACTGGGTGTACGCGTACACGGTCATGGTCCGCCCCGCCCTCCAGGGCCGCGGCGCCGGCCGCGCGCTGATGGCCGCCCTCGCCGACGCGGCCCGCACGCTGGAGGGCATCGAGGCCATCGTCCTGGGATGCCGCGGCGGCCTGGGGCTGGAGCAGTTCTACGCCGCCTGCGGCTACAAGGAGGTCGGCCGGATTCCGGGCGCCATCCGCGTGGCCCCGGGCGACGACCGCGACGACATCACGATGCTGCTGCCCCTGCGCTGAGGCCCCCCGACAGCCGGACGCCCCGCCCCGGCGTGCTTCACTGGACGGGTACGTGCCGACGTGTCCGGGCGTTGTCCGGCGTTTCCGATGAGAAAGAAGGGGTCATCGTGTCCCTCAAGCCGAGTGCGACGATCCGCTACACCGCGATGCGCCTGGGCATCTTCATGGGATGCCTGGTCTTCGTCGCCGTCCTGGTCCACTTCGGCGTGGTGCCCTCCGGCCTGGGCGCCGCCAACCCCGCCTGGGTCGTGCTGCTCGCGCTGGTGCTCTCCGCGCCGCTGTCCTTCGTCCTGCTGCGCAAGCAGCGCGCCGAGATGTCGCAGCAGATCGCCGGACGCGTCGCGGATGCGAAGCAGAAGCTCGCCGCGAACCGCAGCCAGGAGGACGCGGCGGACGACGCCGCCCGCGCGTGAGCCGACGCGCCTGACGCACTGACACGAGCGCTCCGTCGTAACGAGCCCCAGCGCCGGGAACACCCCCCGCCCCGCTGGGGCTTCGGCGTTCCCGGGCTCCCGCGCGACCAGTTCTCAAAGCATCTCTTTGGGTTTCTCAAAGTGGAAGTGTTAGCGTGTGCAGCATGTTGACCCACGCAGCGCATCCGATGACCCCGGGCCTCCGGCTCGTGGCGCGCCTGCACGTCGACCTCTGCCGCCGCGTGTCCGCGGCCTGTTGCCGCTGTCGCTGAAGCGCCCGCAGCAGCGGTCGCCGGCCGGCCCGGCCCCTTTCCGGCTGCCGCCGTACCGCATCCCCCGCAGAAACCTTCCGCCGTACGTCCGTGCGTCCCCCGGAGATTGCCGTGTCCGCATCCCCCCAGGCCCAGGCCCCCGCCAAAGCCTCGTTCAAGTTCCCCTTCTGGGCCCAGATCGTCGCCGGTCTCGCGCTCGGCGTCCTCTTCGGGTGGATAGCCCGCAGCCAGGACGTCAGCTGGCTGAAGACCACCCTCGAACAGGTCGGTGACCTCTTCATCCAGCTGCTGAAGCTGGCCGTCGCCCCGCTCGTCTTCTTCGCGATCCTGGTGTCCGTCACCAACCTGCGGAAGGTGAACAACGCCGCCCGCCTCGCCTCCCGCACCCTGCTCTGGTTCATGATCACCTCGCTGATCGCGGTGGGCATCGGCCTGGCGATCGGCCTGCTGACCGACCCGGGCGCCGGCACCGGCCTCACCCCGGCCGACGGCAAGGAGCCCAAGCGGCACGGCTCGTGGATCGACTTCCTGACCGGCATCGTGCCGAAGGACATCGTCAGCCCGTTCACCGAGCTGAACGTCCTGCAGATCGTCTTCCTCGCCGCCGTCGCCGGAATCGCCGCCCTCCAGCTCGGCGCCAAGGCCCAGCCCGTCCTGAACCTCGCCGAGTCCGTCCTGGAACTCCTCCAGAAGGCCCTGTGGTGGGTCATCCGGCTCGCGCCGCTCGGCACCGTCGGCCTCATCGGCACGGCCATCGCCAGCTACGGCTGGGACCTGATCGGCAAGTACGCCACCTTCACCGCCGACATCTACATCGGCTGCGCCCTCGTCCTGTTCGGCGTCTACCCGCTGCTCCTGGCCACGGTCGCCAAGGTCAACCCGGTGCAGTTCTTCAAGGGAGCCTGGCCCGCCATCCAGCTCGCCTTCGTCTCCCGCTCCTCGGTGGGCACCATGCCGGTCACCCAGAAGGTCACCGAGCGCCTCGGCGTCCCGAAGGAGTACGCCTCCTTCGCCGTCCCGTTCGGCGCCACCACCAAGATGGACGGCTGCGCCGCGATCTACCCGGCCCTCGCCGCGATCTTCATCGCGAACATCTTCGACGTGCAGCTGGGCATCAAGGAGTACCTGCTCATCGCGTTCGTCTCGGTGGTCGGCTCCGCCGCCACGGCCGGTCTGACCGGCGCGACGGTCATGCTGACCCTGACCCTCTCCACCCTCGGCCTGCCGCTCGCCGGCGTCGGCCTGCTGATGGCGATCGACCCGATCCTGGACATGATGCGCACCGCGACCAACGTCGCCGGCCAGGCCGTCGTCCCGGTCCTCGTCTCCGCCCGGGAGGGAATCCTCGACAAGGCGGCCTACGCCTCCGCCTCGTCCTCCCCGCTGGACGAGCCCACCGCGCCCGCCCAGCCGGCCCCGGTCGCCGTCGCCGCCTGACGCCGAGCGCGTGCCCCGCGCACGCACACCGCTCGCCGCGGCCCCCGCCCCCGTCCGGGCGGGGGCCGCGGCGTTCTCGTCGGCGTGCCGGGGGCGGGGGCTTCGCGCATCATGAGGGCTGTGCACGACTCGCGCAGGGACGCGCCGGTCCTTTCGGTCGCGGTGCCCGTCTTCAACGAGGAGGAGGTGCTGCCCGCCCTGGCGGCGCGGCTGCGGCCGGTCCTGGACGGGTGCGGTGAACCGTACGAGGTCCTCGCCGTCGACGACGGCTCCACCGACGCCACCCCCCGCCTGCTGGAGGAGCTGCGCACCACCTGGCCCCAGCTGCGCGTGGTCACCCTCCGGCGCAACTGCGGCCACCAGGCCGCCCTCACTGCCGGACTGCGCCGGGCCCGCGGCGCGTACGTGGTCAGCATCGACGCCGACCTCCAGGACCCGCCCGAGCTCATCCCCGAGATGCTCGCCCTGGCCCGGGCCGAGGGCCTCGACATCGTCTACGGCGTACGGTCCGACCGCTCCACCGACAGCCCCTTCAAACGCCGCACGGCCGGCGCCTACTACCGGCTCATGCGCCGCCTCGCGGGGACCCACGTCCCGGCCCAGGCGGGTGACTTCCGGCTGTTGTCCCGCGCCGTCGTGGACACCCTCAAGACCCTCCCCGACCAGCAGCAGATCTACCGCCTGCTCATCCCCTGGCTGGGCTTCCCCAGCGGGCAGGTCGTCTACCAGCGCGCCGAGCGGGCGGCGGGCACCTCCAAGTACCCCCTGCACAAGATGGTCCTGCTGGCCTTCGACAGCATCACCGGCTTCTCCGCCGTCCCGCTGCGCCTGGCGACGGCGCTCGGCGCGCTGAGCTCGGTGGTCTGCCTGGGCTTCCTCGTCTGGGCCCTGACCGTCTGGGCCACGGGCAACACGCTGCCCGGCTGGACCTCGCTGATCATCACCATGCTGTTCTTCGGCGCCGTCCAGCTCTTCTGTCTGGGGATGCTCGGCGAGTACGTGGCCCGGATCCACACCGCCGTCCAGGCCCGGCCCACCTACGTGGTCGCCCGCGACACGGACGAGGAGGGGTAGGAGGGGGCCGGGCTCTCACACCAGGACGCCGGCGAAGAACATCGCCGTCAGCAGGGCGTACTGCACCGCACAGACCACCAGCAGCGGCACCTGCACCCAGAGGGACATCCGCCGGACCAGGAGCAGCCCCACGAACATCTGCGCGTGGTTGCGGTACCAGGACATCTGCGCCCCGGCGAAGAACGGCACCAGGAACACCGCCACCGTCAGCACCAGCGCGGCCCACTCCTCGACCGACAGCCCCCTGCGGCGCAGGAGCAGGACGGCGGCCGTCGCCAGGACCATCACCACGAAGGCGGTGTTCAGCCACATCTGCGGCCGGTGGGCGGCCAGGGCGTGCTGCACCAGCCACGGCAGCCGCCCCTTGGGGGTGTACCAGTAGCTGAACGGCAGACGGTACGCCCGGACCATCTCCGCGAAGGGCCGGCGCAGGTCCCCCTGCCCGTAGCTGGAGCGCTGGATGATCTCGTACGCGTCCCAGCGGCCGGTCGCCTGCCACATCATCCACTTGGCCCACAGCACCCCGCCCGCGGCGACCACCGCCGACAGCCCGGCCCTGGCCACCCGCAGCGGCCAGGCATCCCCGCGCCAGGCGAACAGGGCGCTCGCCGCCAGCATCACGACGGCGACGGCGCCGACCGGGTGACAGGCGACGGCCGCGAACCCGCCCGCCGTGGCCGTCCACCAGGACCCTCGCCCCACCCCGGCCACGCACACGAGCAGCGCCAGGGTGGCGAGGGCGACGGGGAACAGGGCATGGAAGTAGACCCCGCCGGGGAACACCGTGCCGACGGCCAGGGTCAGACCGGTGGCCCGGGTGAGCCGGGCGCCGAGCAGCCACCACAGCACCCCGAACATGCCGAGCAGCGCGGCCTCGGTGACGAGGAGGGCGGAGAGCTCGTAGGTCAGCCCGGTGGCGGACACCGCCCGCACCGCCATGGGGTACCCGGGGAACCAGGCCACGTTGCCGCACACCACGTCGGGGAAGTCCGGGTACCGGTCCCGGCAGCGGAACAGCTCGTAGCCGCCGCGGGCGATGGAGAGGTAGTGCTCGGAGTCCCAGCGCCGGCGGGCGCCGGTGGACCAGTAGGCCACCCGTGAGCCGTCGCCGGCCACCGAGGCGAGCGCCACGAGCCAGGTGACCAGGTTCGAGACCAGCCAGGCGACGACCGGTGGCAGCGCGGCGCGGAGCCGGCCGGCCCGCGCCGGGTGCACGGGCGTCGGGGAATCGATCATCTCCAGGCCAGTCTGGCGAACCGCCGGGGGAGCCGCACCCGGAAGGCACCCCCGGCGCTCAGTGGTTCACGAGACCCTCCACAGCCGTACGGTGCCGTCGCCGGAGCCGCTGGCGAGGAGCGTGCCGTCGGGGCTGAACGCCACCGACCACACGGGGGCGGTGTGCCCTTTGGTGCGGGAGGTGCGCTCCGTGCCGACGTCCCACAGGTGTACGGCGTTGTCCCAGCCGCCGCTGGCGATGGTTCTGCCGTCCGGGCGGTAGGCGAGGGAGCTGACGGTGGCGGTCTGGTGGGGTTGGGTGGCCGACCCGGTCCCCTCCGCGGTGTCCCACACGTGGATGGCGCCCCAGGTCCCGGCGGCCGGGTCGGCGGAGGCGGGGGCGGGGTCCGAGCCGGGGTAGCCGCCGTTGGACGTGCCGACGCTGCCGTAGGCCCCGGCGGTGGATCCGGCGACGGCCTTGCCGTCGGGGCTGAACGCGACCGCGGTGACGTCGTTCTGCTGGCCGGTGAAGGCGCGGCCCGCGGCGGGGTTCGGCCGGGCGACGTTCCACAGACGCAGGCTGCGGTCACTGCCGCCGGAGGCGAGCATGCCGCCGTAGGGGCTGAACGCCAGCGACGAGACGGCCCCGCTGTGCCCGGTCAGCGTGGCCGAGGGGCGTCGGCCGGCGAGGTTCCACAGGCGGATGCCCCCGTCGTCGCCCGCGCTGGCGAGCTGCTTCCCGTCGGGGCCGAACGCCACTGACCGGACGGAGCCGGTGTGGTCAGCGAGGCCGGTGCGGGATCCCGTGGTGATGTCCCACAGCTGGACGACGGGGCCCTCGCCGCCGGTGGCGAGGGTCTTGCCGTCGGGGGAGAAGGCCAGGGAGCGGATGAGACTGTCGTGCTTGAGGGTGTTGGTGAGCGCCTTGGCGGACACGCTCCACAGCCAGACCGTCTTGCCGCGGCCGGCGCCGGCCAGGGTGGTGCCGTCGGCACTGAACGCCACGGATTCCACGGAGGAGCCGGATCCGGGGAGGACGGACAGCAGCTCCAGCCCCGGCGCGGCGTCCGACGGCTCGGTGAACCGCCTGACGAGGGACACGCCGCCCCAGGCGCCGGCCACGACACCGACACCTCCGAGGAGCAGCTTGCGGCGGCTGGTCCCGGGACGCGCGGTGGCGTCCGGCGCGCTGGGCGCGGGCGGGTCCGCGCGGTAGGCGGCGACGAGGTGCGCCCGGAGGTCGGCCGGCTGGGTGGGAGCGGCGGCCGGGGCCGGCAGCGGACCGGGCTCGGGTGTCCGCGCGGGCACGGGTGCCCGCACGGGCTCGGGCTCCGGGGCAGCCGCCGGGGCGTCGGGTTTCCGGGCAGGTGCCGGAGCCGGCTCGGGAACGGGCGCGGGGGAGGCCGCCGGGGCGGGGTCGAGCAGGGCGCGGAGCAGGGTCGCGGTGGCCGGGGCGTCGGGCCGTTCGGCGGGGTCCTTGGACAGGAGGGAGGCCACCAGCTGGACCAGGGCCGGCGGCAGGCCGGGCCGTACGGAGTCCAGGGCGGGCGCCTCCTCGTCCAGGTGGCGGCGCATCAGCACCCACACCTGTTCGGCGGCCGGGAACGGCGGGGCCCCGGTCAGCAGGGCGAACAGCACGCACCCCAGGGCGTACAGGTCGCACCTGGCGTCGACGTGCTCGCCGCGCCACTGCTCGGGCGCCATGTAGGCGGGCGTGCCGAAGACGCGGCCGGTGACGGTGAGCCCGCCGGTGCTGTCGGCGGTGCGGGCGATGCCGAAGTCGCAGATCTTCAGACGGCCGCCGGTGGTGAGGAGGAAGAGGTTGGCGGGCTTGAGGTCCCGGTGCACCACCTTCTGCGCGTGCGCGGCGGCGAGCGCCTCCGCCGCCTGGAGCGCCAGATCGAGCGCTTGGGGAACCGGTAGTCCGGGGGCGGGGGTGCGGGCCAGGAGGTGGGCGAGGTCCTCGCCCTTCAGGAGCTCCATCACGATGAAGAGGCGGTTCTCGTGCTGCCCGATGTCGTGCACGACCGTAATTCCGGGGTGCTGGAGCCGCGCCCCGATGGCGGCCTCCCGCCGGAAGCGGCCCAGCAGCTCGTCCGGCGCGTCGAACTCCAGCAGCACCTTGACGGCGACAGGCCGCCCGAGGTCGACGTCGAAGCCCTGCCAGACCTCCCCGATCCCGCCCTGCCCGAGCCGCTCGTCCAGCCGGTACCGCCCGGCCAAGCGCTCCCCCGCCCTCATGGTTCCCCCTGGATTGCGCAATGGCCCGTGTGGTAGGGGCCATTGTGTAACACCGGGCGGGTCAGAAGCTGGCGGGATTCGAGATGAAGCCGGTCCACGCCGAAGGGGTGAAGATGAGGTGGGGGAGGGCGGTGTCCTTGGAGTCCCGGACGTGGATCAGTGCCGGGGTGTTGGCCACCTCGACGCAGGAGTCGCCCTGCACCGCAAGCCAGTTCGACATCCGGCTCCCCGCCACCCCCCTCGGTGCCGGGCGGGCCCGGCGGATCGCCGTCGACCGGATCGCCTCGTGGGGGCTGCCCACGGACGGCCCCGGGCTGATCGTGGCCGAGCTGGCCGCCAATGCCGTCACCCACGGGCGGGTTCCCGGACGGGACTTGCGGGTGCTGCTCACCCTGACCGGCGAGGCGCTCCGGATCGAGGTCGTGGACACGCGCCGGGACCGGGTCCCCCGCGTCCGCGACGCGGATCCGGACGCGGAGGGCGGGCGGGGGCTGCTGGTGGTGGCGGAGCTGGCCGACCGGTGGGGGGTGCGGCAGGGGACCGCGCCGCTCAAGGCGGTGTGGGCGGAGGTGGACGTCGTGCGCCCCGGGCCGTGACGCGGGAAGCGGGGATCCGGGGGCGCCCGACGTCAACCAACCAAGCTGGTGGGTGGGTAAAACCCACCCACCCACCTGACCCCCCGGTCCGGTCCGGCTCACTCGCATGGGTGAACTATGCCAACTCGGCTGGATTTGGGGGCGGTTGCCTGGCATATGCTCGCCGCGACAACCTCAGAAATGAGACGGCCCCCGTCGGGACTGGCATCCCGGGCGAGGGCCTGACCAAGCAGGAAGTAACGGCTTCCCTATGGCTCACAAGCAGCCTAACGTGCCCACGCGGCCCGCGTCCCGTGTTCCCGCCGGGACCGTCCGATCAGGTGTCACCCACGTCAACGTGGCGGACGACGAACCCCCCATCGAGGTGGCCCGGCGCCTCGCCCGGCACCCGGGCCTGTCGCTGCTGGCGATCGGGCTCGCGGTGCACATCCAGTCCCTCCCCGAGGGCAGCCGGATCGGCATCAAGGCGCTGGCCGAGCGGTTCCCCGAGGGGGAGGTGAGGGTCGCCGGGGGGCTGCGGGAGCTGGAGGCGGCCGGGTACCTGGAGCGCAGGCGGGTGCGGATCGCCGATGGGCGCCTGGTCACCCGGACGGTGTTCTACAGCCGGCCGAAGCCGCCCTACAGCCGGCCGAAGCCGCCGGTGCCGCCGCACGAGCCGCCGCCGCACGAGTCGGCCCCGGCGCAGCCCGCACCCCCCGCCGGCCGGGCGTCCCTCCCCGGGCGGGAGCGCGTACCGGAGCTGGTGGCCGTGCCCGGTCCGGCGCCGGCGGCGGCTCCCCCGCCCGTGCCTGAACCAGTGCGCGGGCGGGGGGTGCCCGTACCCGCTCCCGTGCGGAAGGTCATGCCACTGCCCGAGCCGCCCGAGCCGCGGGGGCCCGTACGGCAGGAGGCCGTGGCGCTGCTCGCACGGCTGCGCGGGGACGATCCGCGGCTGTTGCTCGGCGAGCGGGACGTATGCCGTCTCGCGCCCGGGGTGACCGCCTGGCTGGAGCGGGGGGCCGAGCCGGAGACCGTCCGGCGCGTGCTCGCCGCCGGGCTGCCGGCCGACATGCGCAGTCCCGCCGCGCTCATCGGCTACCGGCTCCGGATCGGGCTCCCGCCGGAGCTGCCCCGTGAGGAACCTGCGCCGCCGGCCGCTCGCAAGCCCGACCCGATGCAGAACTGCGACGGCTGCGACCGCGGGTTCCGGGCCCCCGCGCCCGGCCGCTGCAACGACTGCCCGCCCGAAGACGTGGACGCCGCGGCCCCCGGGCCACTCCCGCCCCGCGTCGCCTAGGTCGTCTCTTTCGGATCTTGTCGTTCAAGCCCGCGTCTCCCCCAGCTACCGCTGGGAGGTGCCCCCAGGTGCCGTGCATCGGCGCCTTGGCTGGGCGCCGCCGTACTGGACGTACTTGGTGCCCGGCCAAGGCGGCGAGGTGCGGTGCCGGGCGGCGCGGGTCAGACAAGATCCGGAAGAGACGGCCTAGTGGGCCGCGCGGCAGGCTCCGCCCGCGTCGTTCGAGGAGATGCCGGCCGCCTGGAGGCTCGCGACGCAGCTGGTCTGGTTGCCGATGGAGCCCTCGTAGCATGCCTGCGCGATGTCGGGCGTGGACGGCTTGCCGTGCGACACGAGGTACTGCTGGCAGTCCTGGACGCTCGCGGACGCGGCCGGGGCGGCGAAGGCGGCGCCGCCGGCGGCGAGGACCAGGGCGGCGAGGAGGCTGGGGATGCGGGCCGACGGACGCATGCGGATGCACCTGCTCTCTCGGTCGGTCACGCGGTCCGCGAGCGTGCCGGACCGCGGGCGGGGGCGGCGCGGAGGCGGGCACTCCGGGGGGCGACCGGCTCGACGCATCGGTCACCCCCGCCCTTCCGACGCTAGAACACCGCACCGGCGCACGCACTCCGGCCACAGGCGCCAGGGCGCGTCGTCGAAGTCCTGTCCGCCCTGCGACGCCTGGCACGCCCTAGGCGTCCACGGGGTGCCAGGCCGGGCCGTCGTCGCCGGCGGAGCGGATGCGGCCGAAGACCACGTCGGCGAAGTGGACGCCGAAGCCGAGCGTGTCCGGCTCCGACAGTTCCGCGACGAGGCGGTGGCGGTGGGCGGCCGTGGCGGGGAGGTCGTGGTCGAAGCGCGAGGACCAGGCCGGGTGGGCCCCCTGGATCGGCGAGTGCATCGCGTCGCCGAAGGCGATCAGGCGGCGGCCGCCGCCGGTGATGACGTACTCGGCGTGGCCGAGGGTGTGGCCCGGGGCGATGCGGACGTGGACGCCCGGGAAGACCTCCGTGCCGTCGGTGATCGTGCGGACGTTCTTCGAGAGGGCCGCCGCCACCCGGGGCTCCAGGAGGTCGCGGGCCTCCCACTCCGGCTCGGAGACGAGGAACTCGGCGTGGGCGAGGAGGGGTTCGCAGGCCCAGCCGAGGTGGTCGGGGTGGAGGTGGGTGAAGGCCACGGCCTCGATGTCCTCGGGGCGCCGGCCCAGCGCGGCCAGGCTCTCGGGGAGGGCTCCGCCCTGGGCCGAGTGCAGGGGGCCCTCGGGGCTCTCGAACGCGTGCGGGCCGATGCCCGCGTCGATCAGCAGGGCGCGGTCGCCGTGCTCGACGAGGAGGGCGCCCGCGCTGGCGGTGAGGTGGCCGGTCCCGTCCAGGTACTCCGGGTGCGCGGCCCAGGTGGCGTCGGTGGTGTCGGGGAGCAGGTCGAGGGGGCGCAGGCGGATGGCGCCGTCCGGGACGTAGGTCACCAACGTGTCGCCCAGGCGGAGGGAGCGGATACCCGAGGGGCGGCTGAGGCGGGCGTCGAAGTCGGCCATGTTTTCTCCCGGTTGGTGGGGTGAGGGCGGGGTGGTGACGTTGACGATCACCATAAGCGTCAAGCTTGAATCATTCAAGCTGTAAATATGTTGGCTTGATGGGATTGCTAGGCTGGCGCCATGACGAAGCGCCCCGAGCCGCAGTCGCAGGCCGTCGCCGAACGCCAGCTGTGCGGCCTGGTCGACGGGCTCGCCCAGCGGATCGGCGAGCACGTACGGGAGCGGGCCGCGACCCTCGGGCTGACCGCCGCGCAGGCGACCGCCCTGCGCGAGCTGAGCGGGCCGATGACCATGCGGGAGCTCGCGGAGCGGATGAACTGCGAGCCCTCCAACGCCACCTTCGTCGTGGACCGGCTGGAGAAGCAGGAGCTGGTCGAACGCCACCCGCACCCCACGGACCGCCGCGCCCGACTCCTCGTCCTGACCGACGGGGGCACCGCCCTGCGCGCCCGCCTGCTCGACCTCCTCCATGTGGACTCCCCGGTGGCCTGCCTCACCCCGGAGGAGCAGCGGGTCCTGCGCGAACTGCTGGAACGGGCCGTCACCGCTTCCTGACGGCGCAGTGATGGTGCTAGCTTCAATAGCACCATGCTGCTGAGGCTGAACACCGCCGACACCCGCCCCCTGCACGAGCAGGTGGCCGGGGCGCTCCGGCGTGCCATCGCCGAGGGCGAGTGTGCGCCCGGTGACCGGATCCCGCCCGCGCGTGAGCTCGCGCAGGCGCTGGGGGTCAACGCCAACACCGTGCTGCGTGCCCTGCGCGCCCTGCGGGACGAGGGGTTGCTGGAGTTCCGGCGCGGCCGTGGGGTGACCGTGGCAGGCGAGGCAGACGGGCGGTCGGAGCTACTGGAACGCGTACGCGCCCTGGTGGCCGACGGGGCGCGGCTGGGGTACGGACGGGCCGAACTCATCGAGATGATCAGGGGGATGCCGTGAAGGGGCGCGGGGTGTGGGCCGTCGCCGGCTGGGGGGCCGGGGTGCTGGGGCTGCTGGTGGTGATGCCGGTGGCGGCGGCCGGGCGGTTGCCCGAGCCGGTGGCCACCCATTGGGGTGCGGGCTCCGACGGGCCCGACGGGTCCATGCCGTTGTGGGCGGCCGTGGCGTTTCCGGCGCTGGTGTGGGTGGCCGTCGTGGCCGGCGTGGCGTTCGCGGCCCTGAGGGGGCCCGTGCCCGGCTGGGGCCGGGCGGCGCTGGCCTCCGGCGGGGTGCTGCTGACGGGGGCGCAGGCGTCGATCGTACGGGCCAACCTGGACGCCCCCGACTGGCGGCAGGCCGGCCCGGTGCCGGGGTGGGGGGTGGCGGTGATGGTGGCGGTGGCGCTGCTGGCCGGGGTGGGCGCGGCCGCGCCGTGGCGGCGGGAGGCCGGGGAAGGGGAGCCCGCGGGGGAGGGGCCCTCGATGGAGGTTCCGGAGGGGGAGCGGGTCGTCTGGCTGTCGGGCGTCGTCAATCCCTGGCTGCGGCTGCTGGCCGGAGTCCTCGCGCTGGGCGCGCTGGGTGCGCTGCTCGCCGGGGTGGCGGGGCTGGCCGGAGCGGCGGGGCCGCGGGCGGGGCTGTGGGTGACGGCCGGGGGCCTCGCGAGCACCGCGCTGGTGGTGCTGGGCTGCTCCTCCGTCCGGGTGCGGGTCTCGCAGCGCGGGCTGGAGGTCGCCTTCGGCCCGCTCGGGTACCCGGTGCGGCGCTGGGCCGCCGAGGACGTCGAGTCGGCCCGCGTGGAGGTGCGGACGCCTGCCCGGGTCGGCGGCTGGGGCTACCGGATCAGCGGGCTGGGCACGACGGTGATGCTGCGCGGCGGCGCGTGTCTGGTCGTACGGGCCAGGGGGCGGGACTTCGCGGTGAGCGTGGACGACGCCGCACGCGGCGCCGCCCTGCTGAACTCCCTGCGCGGGCGACGGCCTTAGCCGCGGGCGTACGAACCCAGGCCGACCAGGCAGTACACGTACTCGTTGATGACGCTGCTGCCCAGGGTGTAGCGGTACGAGAACCCGTACTCGGTGTCGGAGTTGGCATCGCACCGGCTCATGTCCGAGGTGCCCGGGAAGCGTTGGATCACCCGGTAGTGCGCGTCGTCGGCCGAGCAGGCGACCTCGTGGACGCCGGTGACGCGGGTCGCGGTGGTCGAGTCGGGCAACTGCCCGTTGAGGCAGGTGCCTTCGTCGAAGGGGCGGGGAGCCGCCTCGGTGGTCGGGGTGGAGGCGGGCGGCTCGTACGTCGGGACGGCGGCCGGT
Organism: Streptomyces sp. NPDC006687; assembly: GCF_040636215.1. Taxonomy (NCBI): domain Bacteria; kingdom Bacillati; phylum Actinomycetota; class Actinomycetes; order Kitasatosporales; family Streptomycetaceae; genus Streptomyces; species Streptomyces sp. NPDC006687. The sequence goes on from NZ_JBEYJJ010000020.1 coordinate 63,923, forward strand.
GCGCTGGGCGGGCTGTAGGTGTACGTCGGCGGGGTGTACGGGGTGTACGGGGTGTACGAGCTGTCCGTCGACGAGGGGGTGGCGGAAGCGGTGGGGCGGGAGTCGTCGTCACTGCTGCTCGCCACGGCGATACCGATGACGAGGGCGGCGACGACACCGACCGCCAGCAGACAGCCGAGCGGGCCTGATCTCCCGGAGGGTGCCGGTGCGGTGGTCTGAGGCACCGCGCCGGCTCCGAACGGGCCCGGCATCGTCGGCCCGGAGGGGCCCGGTGCGGTCGGGGTGGTGGGTGTGGTCGGGGTGGTCGGGCCCGGGGTCGTGCGGCCGCCCGGCGGCGGGCCGGGCGCGTCGGAGACCCGTATGCGCAGGAGGACTTCCTCCGCGCCGACGCGGGCTCGGATGAGGTCGCCCGATCGGGTCGGGGGGATGCGGAGTCGGGTGGGGCCGGACGGGAGGGGGACCTCGACGGTCGTTCCGGCGGCGGCCTGCTCGGGGGTCAGCGTCAACGTGATGGGCTCTGGCGACACCGGCTGCTCCTCAAGGTGGCGGTGCGCTGGCGGACGTCCCGGATTCTCCCCCCTCCGCCCTCCCTGACGCAGCCGTTCCGCCTCGCCGGAGCCGAACCGTGAGGTGTGCGCGGTGTGGAGCTGTGGAGGAGGGCCGGTTCAGGGGGTGTTCCCCCGGCCGGGCCCGTGCGTAGATTACCGGCGGTAACACGCGATCGACCGAGGAGAACGAGCCGTGGACGCTGCCGAGCCGAAGCCGGTCGGGCCGAAGTTGGTCGGGCCGAAGCTGGTCGAGCCCGTCAAGACGATCGTCGACGGGGTGGTGCGCGAGGTGGCGGTACCCGCCCTCGCCTCGGCGCCGGCCGGCGGATCGCTCGGGGACCTGCCCTTCCTCAACGCCCGCGAGGCCCCCGGCGAGCCCGTACTCGCCCGCAAGGAGCGCGACGGGACCTGGCGGGACGTCACCGCCGCCGAGTTCGCCGCCGAGGTGCTCGCCGTCGCCAAGGGGCTGATCGCCGAGGGCCTCGCCTCGGGCGACCGGCTCGCCATCATGGCCCGCACCACCTACGAGTGGACCCTGCTGGACTTCGCCGGCTGGGCCGCCGGGCTGGTCACCGTCCCCATCTACCCGACCTCCTCCGCCCTCCAGGCCCGCTGGATCATCCACGACTCCGGCGCCGTCGCCTGCGCCGTCGAGGACACCGTCCAGGCCCGCCTCATCAGCGCCGAACGCGCCCACCTCCCCGGTCTCGCGCACCTGTGGGAGTTCGACACCGGGGCCATCGCCCGCCTCGTCAAGGCCGGCGAGCACCTGCCCGACGCCGTCGTCCAGGCGCGCCGCGCCTCCCGTACGCCCGAGTCCTTCGCCACCCTCGTCTACACCTCCGGCACCACCGGCCAGCCCAAGGGCTGCACGCTGACCCACGGCAACTTCTTCGCCGAGGTCGACAACGCGGTCGCCCTGCTGCACCCCGTCTTCACCTCCGTCAGCGAGGACCCCGCCTCGACCCTGCTCTTCCTGCCGCTGTCGCACGTCTTCGGACGGATGGTCGCCGTCGGCTGCATGCGCGCCCGGGTGAAGCTCGGCCACGCCCCCAGCATCAGCAGCGAGGAGCTCCTCGCCGACCTCGCCGGCTTCCGGCCCACCTTCCTGCTGGCCATCCCCTACGTGCTGGAGAAGGTCTACAACACCGCCCGCGCCACCGCCGAACGCATGGGCCGCGCCTCAGCCTTCGACCGCGCCGCGCGCATCGCCCAGCGTTTCGGAGAGGTGGCCGGGAGCGGCGGCCGGCCGCCCGGGCTGGGCCTGCGCGCCGCGCACGCCCTGTACGAACCGCTCGTCTACCGCCGCGTCCGCGCCGCGCTCGGCGGCCGCGTCCGGTACGTCCTCAGCGGCGGCTCACCCCTCGGCCGGCGCCTCGCCGCCTTCTACACCGGCGCGGGCATCGAGGTCTTCGAGGGGTACGGGCTCACCGAGACGACGGCCGCCGCGACCGTCACCCCGCCGCTGCGGCCCCGCCTCGGCACGGTCGGCTGGCCGCTGCCCGGTACGGCGGTGCGCATCGCCGACGACGGGGAGGTGCTGCTGCGCGGCGGGCACGTCTTCGCCGGGTACTGGAACGTCTCCGCGCAGCCGCCCGGGAGCTGGCTGCCCACCGGGGACATCGGCGAGCTCGACGCCGACGGCTACCTCACCATCACCGGCCGCAAGAAGGACCTGATCATCACCTCCGGCGGAAAGAACGTCGCCCCCGCCCCCCTGGAGGACTGGCTGCGCGCCCACCCGCTGGTCGGCCAGTGCATGGTGATCGGCGACAACCGGCCCTACGTCGCCGCCCTCGTCACCCTGGAGCCGGAGGGTCTGGCCCACTGGCGGCAGATGCACAGGAAGCAGGACGTCCCGGCCGGCGAGCTCGTCAGGGACCCGGAACTGCTGGAGGAACTCCAGCGGGCGGTGGACGAGGCGAACAAGCTGGTCTCACGTGCCGAGTCCATCCGCCGCTTCACTGTCCTGCCGGGGGAGTTCACGGAGGAACGCGGCCACCTGACCCCGTCGATGAAGCTGCGGCGCGCGGCGGTCGCCCGGGACTACGAGCGGGAGATCGAGGCGCTGTACGCAACCCCGCGCGACGCCTGACCCACCCCCGCCGGCACCCGTGCCTGCCCCGCGGGCGGACGACCGGGTCACGCCAGTGCCTCCCGGAGCCGGCGCAGGCCCTCGGCGATCTCGTCCGGGGTGTGCGTGGTGAAGGAGAGCCGCAGGGTGCGCGGGTCGGGGGTGCCGGTGAAGAAGGGCGCGCCGGGCACGTACGCCACATCGTGGGCGACGGCCGACTTCAGCAGAGCCGTGGCGTCGTACCCCTCCGGCAGGCGGGCCCAGACGAACATGCCGCCCTGCGGACGGTTCCACTCCGAGCCCGCCGGGAGGGCCTCGCCCAGGCCGGCCAGCAGGGCGTCGCGGCGGGCCCGGTAGGCGTCGCGGACCCGGGCGACGTGGGCGTCGAGGTCATGGGCGGCGAGGTAGTGGGCGGCGGCCAGCTGGTCCACCGTCGAGGTGTGCAGGTCCGCCGCCTGCTTGGCGACCACCGCCGCCCGGCGCAGCGCGGCCGGGGCGCGCAGCCAGCCCAGGCGCAGGCCCGGGGCCATGACCTTGGAGAAGCTGCCGATGAGGGCCGTACGGTCCTCGGCGCCGGGGTGGGCGGCGAGCCAGGGCACGTGGGCGCCCTCGTAGCGCAGGTCCCCGTACGGGTCGTCCTCCACCAGCCACAGCCCCAGGCGGGCCGCCGTCCGCGCCACCTCTGCCCGCCGCTCCCCGGGCAGGGTGCGGCCGGTGGGGTTCTGGAAGGTGGGGACGGTGTAGAGCAGCTTGGGGCGCTCGCGGGCGGTGATCTCGGCCAGGGCGTCGGGGAGCAGCCCGTGTTCGTCGCAGGGGACCGGTATGACGCGGGCTCCGGCCATCCCGAAGCACTGGAGGGCGGCCAGGTAGGTGGGGTTCTCGACGAGGACGGTGTCGCCGGGTTCCACCAGAGTGGCGGTGACCAGGGTCAGGGCCTGCTGGGAGCCGGTGGTGACGAGTACGTCGTCGGCGGTGGTGGGCAGTCCGCGCCGGACCGCCCGGGCGGCGACGGCCGCGCGGAGCTCGGGCGCGCCCTCGGTGGTGGAGTACTGGAGGGCGCGGGCGGCGGAGGCGGCCCCGGTGAGGGCGCTGTCGTAGGCGGCGCGGAGCCCCGCGGTGTCGAAGAGCTCGGGGGCGGGCAGGCCGCCGGCGAAGGAGATCACCCCGGGGCGTTCGGTGAGCGCGAGGATCTCCCGTACGGGCGAACCTCCCACGGCCCGGGCACGGGAGGCGAAGGCGGGCAGGGGCGCGGGAGGACCGTCGGGGGACATGGGGGCTCCTTCGGCGTGGCGGTGGCGGTGGCGGGTGGCCGCAGCCTAACCAGGAAGGATGCAGACGGCACCTACCATTCCGAGGGATGAACAGCCCTCACTCTCTCCCCAACTGACGGAACATCAGCTACACCGGTGCCATGACGAGCACACCACAGCAGGACCGCGACCCGCAGGACACGCGGGCCGGGGACTACGCCGCACTCGCGGCCGTCGGCCCGTACGGGGTCCGTCCCGGCCATGCGCTGATCACCATGGTCGAACCCCACCCGGGCCACGAGTTCGCGTACAACCGCTGGTACGAGGACGACCACTACTACGCGGGCGCGATGGCCATGCCCTGGATGTACGCGGGCCGCCGCTGGGTGGCCACCCGCGAGCTCCAGGAGCTGCGCTACCCGGAGAAGTCGGCGGTGGCCCAGCCGGTGACGGCGGGCTGCTACCTGTCGACGTACTGGGTGACCGAGGGCCGCTACGACGAGCACATGAGGTGGACGGTCGCCATCAACCGGCGGCTGAACCGCGACGGCCGCGTCTACCAGGACCGTACGCACGTCTTCACCGCCTTCCAGGACCACGCGGCCACCGTCTACCGCGACGGCGCCGCCGGCCCCCGCGACTTCCACGCCCTGGACCACCCGTACGCCGGGCTCGTCCTCCAGGTCGTCGACGCCGACGGCCCCGGACGGCGTGCGGAGCTGCTGGAGTGGCTGCGCTCCCGGGCCCTGCCGGGCCGGCTGCACGGTTCGCCCGCGGCGATGGTGACCGTCTTCCGGCCGACGCCGCTGCCGGGGGACCGGATGACCTACGTCAAACAGGTCGAGGGGGTCGACAGCCGCCTCACCCTGCTGTGGTTCCTGGAGGCCGACCCGCGCACCTGCTGGGACCGCTTCCAGGGGCTGGACGCGGAGGTCGCGGAGTCGGGGCTGGGGCGGGTGGAGCTGGTGGCGCCGTTCATCCCGACCGTCCCGGGGACCGACCGGTACGTGGACCAGCTGCGCTGAGGCCGAGGGGGCGCCGGGGGATCGGGGGTACCCGTACGCGGGCATGGCCGAGCCCCCTCGGCCAGGACGGCGGGCCGGTCGAGAGGGCTCCGATCAGGGTGATTCGCCGAGGGGCTCAGGCGAGCCGGCCCTCGACCACGTCGGTCACGAAGGAGGTCCAGGAGCCGGGGGCGAAGGTGAGCGACGGACCGTCCTGCACCTTGGAGTCGCGGACCGCGATGGCCTCCGTGACGGGGGACTTGACCTCGACGCAGGCGCCGTTTCCGCCGGAGTAGGAGGACTTGGTCCAGTTTTCGGTGCCGCCCTGACGAATGCCCATGGTTCTTCTCCGGTTCAGAGAGTGGTTCCGGGAGTTCCCGGCTGTGCGCCGGCACCATTCGCCGGGCCGACGTGATCGACGCTACCGGCAGCTTCCGACGCGGGAAGGAGGGATTCACTCGACCGGGTGGCATATTCCATTCAGGACTTCTGTGGCCGGGGACCGACGGTGTACCGTGCCGGACCCCCCGCCACCTCCCTACTTCATCAGGGCCGCGTAGTCCTCGATGACCTCGGAGATGAACTGCCGGGTCTGGTCCACATTGAGGGCCTGTGCACGCAGGTGCTCGTACATCACGCTGTATTTCTGGACGTCGTTCGCCTTCTCCAGGTACAAATCGCTCGTGACCCCCTCGATGTAGACCACCGTCGAGTCCGAGGCGTCCGGGAATTCCAGAATGGCGTACTGGCCGTTGACCCCCGGGTGGGCACCCATCGTGAACGGCATCACCTGCACGGTGATGTACGGCTGCTGCGACTGCTCTATCAGGAACTGCAACTGCCGGATCATCAGCGCGGGATCGCCCACGTGCCGGCGCAGCACCGCCTCGTCGATCACCGCCCACAGGCGCAGCGGCCCGACCTCCGCGTTGTTGTTGTCCGTCTCGGACAGCCGCTTCTGGCGGTGCATCCGTACCTGGACGCGCTTCTCCACGTCCCCCGGCGCCGTCTCCGGCAGCGCGCCGCTGATCAGCGCCTGGGCGTACTCGGGGGTCTGGAGCAGCCCCGGGACCATCTGCGGCTCGTACGTGCGCAGGCTGGCCGCGTCGGTCTCCAGGCCGATGTAGACGCTGTACGGGATGTCGCCGAAGGCGTGCCACCAGCCCTGCTGGCGGGAGTCCTTGGCCATCTGCATGAGCGAGTCCACCAGCCGGGGGTCCTCCACTTCGTACACCTCGCACAGGTCGCGGACGTCGCGCTGGCTGATGGAGCGGCGGCCGTTCTCCAGCCGGCTGATCTTCGACTGGGAGACGAGCAGGCGCTCGGCGACCTGCTCGGCCGTCATGCCCTTGTCCTCGCGCAGCTTGCGCAACTCCATGCCCAGTCGGCGGCGTCGGACGGTGGGATTGACATTGGACGCCACGGGATAGGCACCTCCGCCTTCTTCAGTAGCTGTTGCAGTAGCTGTAGTTGTCTCTCTGCGTGTCTGATGTTCAGCAGACTGCCACCGAAGGGTGCGGCGCCGCTGGGGAACGGCGCGGAAAAACAGACACGCGGGGTGGCGGGGCCGATGTGTCCGGCCCTGCCACCCCGCGTGCTGGAGGCTCCCGTACCGGTCCTCTGGGGGTGACCGGTCGCGGAGGTGGAACGTTTTCCCGCTGGTTGAGCTGGGGGTTTCAGCGGGTAGTGCGGTGGTGCGGTGGTGCGGTGTCCTGGTGGAACCGTCGCGCTCGCTCAGTGCGCGGCCACGCGGGCCATCGCACCCGTCCGGCGCGGCTGGAGCGGTACGCCGCCCGCCGTGGCCCGGGCGGCCGGCTGCGGAGCCGGAGCGCGGTCGCGGCGCGGCTGTGCGGCCACACCGTTCTGAACGTCCATCACGGCGTGCGCCACGAGACCGCCCATGGGGTCGTGCCGGATCAGGTCCCGCAGCCGGGACCTGGACGACCGCCCCTCGTTGCCGGGGTACAGGTGCTTGCCGAGTCCGACCGCGTGGGCCAGCGCGGCGAGCGCCGCGGTCCGCGGGTCCGGCGGTACGCCGGTGCGGATCGCACTGTCCAGCCGGGCACGGATCTCCCGGCTGATCGCCGTATCGGTCGCCTGGTAGCGAGTCGTCGGCAGCACCCCGCACATCTGTCCCGCGACGGCATGGACCATGCCGCAGCGCTCCAGGTGCGCGAGGTAAATCTGGCGGAGCCCCAGCCGGGGTCCGCCGATCCAGTGGACGGCCCGTACCGGGCTGCCGCGCCTGCGCAGCAGTTCCAGTGCGGAGTCCAGAGTCGGATCTCCTGTCGGCCGTGGCATCACCACGGCGATACGATCCCCGTCAGGGGCTATCCGTCCTGCCAGAGCCAGCTCCACTAGCTGTGCCCCGGCCAGGCCGAGGTCGAGCGACTGCGGCTGCGCCGTGGTACCCGTGGCCGGGTCCAGGGCGAGCAGCAGAAGCTCCTCTGGAATTGTTCTGCGGCTCCTGCCCATCCATGCCTCCCCGCGTGGATGAGTGACAGGGTGACGCCTCTCACATTCATCTGTCGAGAGCGCCTGCACGCTTTGTGGGGGAACCAGTAGCTATGTCGTTCTCGTCTAGCAGGCGGGCGAGGCCCCCGAGACGGGACACTGTTAGACGGTTCGGACAGTGGCCGGACGGCGATCGAGGAGGAACGGTGGCGGGCGAGTCCCCCGACAAGTCGGTAAGTGAAGGAGCGTCGGGGGCGCCGAAGTCCTCAGGTGCCGGGGAACAGGACCCGAGGCTCTCGGTGTTCCAGCCGCGCGTCCCCCCGAACGACGCTGCCGGGTCCCGCCCGGTTGCGGACGGGCCCAAGGGTGCGGATGCCGCCGAGCGGTCTTCCGGACGCGTGGAGCGGGAGGGTTCCGCTTCGGGGCGTTCCGCTTCGGGGGGTTCCGAGGAGGCTGCCGGGACTCCCGGGAAGCCGTCGGGTGCGGGTGCGGCTGCGGGTGCGGCCTCGTCGTCGGCGTCGGCCTCGGCGGAGTCCGAGCGCACCGCCGTGTTCCGCACCGTCAGGCCCGGCTCCGCCGCTCAGGACTCCGCCCGGGAGGCCGACGCCAAGCCGGGTTCCGGTTCCGGTTCCGCCGGTGCCGCGAAGTCCGACGGGGGCTCACGGACCACCGCGTTCGGCGTCACGACCTCGGCCCCCGCCCCGCAGGCCCCCGAGCGGGACTCCGGTTCCGCCGGTGCGGACTCCGTTTTCGCCCGCGCCGCCATGTCCCCCGGGATGGACCGGCCCGCCGCCGAGGAGGCCGGGAGGCCGTCCGCCGGTCGGGATTCCGGGTCCGCCGGTGCGGCCAAGCCGTCCGCCGAGCGGGACTCCGCGTCCGCCCGCGCCGACAGGGCTGCCGGTGCGGACCGCCCCGCCTCGGAGGAGGCCGGGAAGGCGTCCACCAAGCCGGGCTCCGGCTCTGCCGGTGCGGGCGAGCGGCCCGCCGGGCGGGGTTCCGCCGCGCCGTCGGCCGAGTCGGAGCGCACGGCCGTCTTCCGTACCGTCAAGCCGGGTTCCGCCCCGGCGGATTCCGCCAAGAGGTCCGACGAGGACCGCCCGTCGGACGCCGGTCGGGATTCCGCTTCCGCCGGTGCGGGCAAGCCGTCGGCCGAGCGGGCTTCCGGTTCCGCCGGTGCGGGCAACCCGTCCGCCGAGCGGGACTCCGGGTCTGCCAGTGCGGGCAACCCCTCCGCCGAGCGGGACTCCGGTTCCGCCGGTGCGGGCAAGCCGTCCGCCGAGCGGGACTCCGGTTCCACCGGTGCGGGTAAGCCGTCGGCCGAGCGGGCTTCCGGTTCCGTCGGTGCGGGCAACCCGTCCGCCGGGCGGGACTCCGGGTCCGCCAGTGCGGGCAACCCCTCCGCCGAGCGGGACTCCGCTCCCGCCGACGCGGGGAAGCGCTCCGCGGAGCAGAATTCCGGTTCCGTCGGTGCGGGCAAGGCGTCCGGGGAGTCCGAGCGGACTGCCGTCTTCCGTACCGTCAAGCCGGGCTCGGCCCCCGCCGGGTCCGAGGCGGGTGCCGCCGAGGCGGACGAGCGCACGGCCGTGTTCCGTGCGGTGAAGCCCGGTTCCGGTGAGGGCGGGAAGTCCGCCGGGCAGGATCCGCGTGCCGCCGCGAAGGCGGGTCCGGGCACCGATGAGGCCGGGAAGAAGGCATCCACCGGGTCCGAGCCGGCCGAGGACTCCGAGCGGACGGCTGTGTTCCGTGCCGTGAAGCCGGGTTCCGCCGAGCCCACCAAGGCTGAGCCCGGGTCCAAGTCCGCGCCCGAGTCCGAGCCCGGGTCCGGGCCCGATAAGCGGACCGCTGTCTTCCGTACCGTCAAGCCGGGTACCCGGCCGGCCGACGGCGGCAAGCCCGCCGGGCGGGACCCGCGTGCCGCGAAGCCGGACGCGTCCGAGGCGGGTTCCGCCCCGGTGGCCGCCGCGAAGGGCGCGGCCGGGCCCGCCAAGCCGGCGCCCTCCGCCCCCGAGGCCCGCGCCAGCACCTTCGTCCCGCTGCGCGCCGACGACGCCCCGGCCCCGGCCCCGGCCGCGCCGAAGCCCCCCGCCCCCGCGCCGCAGGCCCCCCGGCTGGACCCCAGCGAGCGGACCACGCAGCAGCCGCTGCCGCCCCGGCCGCCGCTCGACATGCTGGCGGACCTCACCAACAACCCGCCCCCGCCGCCGACCCCCCTGCGCACGGTCGTCCGCCGGGTCAAGATCTACGCGCCGATCGTGGTCCTGCTGGCCGTCGTGCTGGCCGTCGTCCAGCTGGTGCGCCCGCTGCCCGCGCCCCGGCTCGTCCTGACCGCGACGTCGCAGTACACCTTCCCCGGCGGGGCGCCCGACCTGCCCTGGCCCACCGAGGGCCAGGCGTCCATGGCCGCCGCCGGCCTCGGCACCATCGGCAGCTCCGGCGAGCAGAAGCCCGTGCCGATCGCCAGTGTCACCAAGTCGATGACGGCGTACATCATCATGCGCGACCACCCCTTCAAGAAGGGGGAGAAGGGCGCGATGATCGACGTCGACAAGACCGCCGAGACCGAGGGCCAGAAGGACAAGTCCGACAACGAGTCCACCCTCAACACCGTCAAGGAGGGCGACAAGATCTCCGAGTACGACGCGATCGCCGCCCTCATGATCCCCTCGGCCAACAACATCGCCCGGCTGCTGGCCCGCTGGGACTCCGGCTCGCAGGAGGCGTTCGTCAAGAAGATGAACGACACCGCCAAGCAGCTCGGCATGACGAACACGACCTACACCGACCCCTCCGGCCTGGACGCGACCACCGTCAGCACCGCCGAGGACCAGGTCAAGCTCGGTCTCAAGATCGTCGAGCTGGACGCGCTGGTGGACATCACCCGCAAGCCCTCCTGGACCGACCAGACCGGCAAGAACTGGCCGAACTGGAACCGTCTGGTCCCGTACAACGAGTCCCTCGGCATCAAGACCGGTACGACGACCAAGGCGGGCGGAAACCTCCTCTTCGCCGCCTACAAGAAGGTCGGCGCCACCAACCAGCTGATCGTCGGCGCCGTCCTCGGCCAGCACAAGCCGCCGATCATCGACACGGTCATCGCCGCCAGCAAGAACCTCCTCGTCGCCACCCAGAAGTCCCTGGAGGGCGCGCCCGTGGTCAAGAAGGGCGATGTGGTCGGATACGTGGACGACGGCGTCGGCGGCCGGACCAAGGTCGTCGCCACCGCCGACGTCCAGGCGGTCGGCTGGTCCTCGCTGACCGTGGACATCAAGATCAGCGACGGTGGAACGAAGATCCCCGGGACGGCGAAGGCCGGCACGGCGGTCGGCGTGCTGACCGTCGGTGACGGGGCCAGTCAGGTGAAGGTCCCGGTGGCGCTCCAGTCGGAGCTGGCCTCGCCGGGCATCGGCAGCAAGCTGACCCGTATCGGCTGATACGGGCCGGCGCCGCGGCGCGGCGCCCCGGGGCGAGCCCG
>NZ_JBEYJJ010000021.1:0-73500 GCF_040636215.1 Streptomyces sp. NPDC006687
TTCTCCCCCGCAGCCGTCTCAGGGCGCCGCGTTCCCTGCGGGGCCGCCCTTCGCTGCGCCCGGCGGGGCGGGGGCCCGGGCGCGGGCCCCCCCCCCCCGCCGGGGCCGCCTGCCGCCGGACGGCGGCCACCAGCGGCGAGTGGCGCAGCGCCAGCGAGATCCGTACGAGGTCACGCGGCCCGTCGGCGGTGACGAGCACCCGCTGACCGTCCGCTTCCTCCTCCTCGCCCCCGGCCGCCGCCTCCGGGTCGGCGGCGCAGACCAGCACCGCGGCCGCCACCATCGCCGCGTCCGCGACGGCGCGGGCCGTCTCCTCGTCCGCGCCGGCCTCCAGCGCGCTCGCGTAGGCGGTGTCGCGGTGACGGCGGTCGAAGCAGGGGCCCAGCCGCAGGAAGCCGTCGTGGATGTCGGACTCCCGCTGGATCACCCGGATGGCGGCCGGTGACCACCAGGACATCCGCACCCCCGGGGTGCCGCTCGGCGCGGTGCGCTGCACCTCGTGCCACAGCGCGCCCAGGCTCCGGTAGGTGCTCCAGGTCCGCCAGCTGTCCGACACCCGCTGGTAGAGCAGGGGCAGCACGAAGCCCGCCGAGCTGACCAGCGCGCCGGCGGAGGCCAGCGGCGGGGCGACGAGCGTGCTCAGGAAGTCCAGGTCGCGGCCCACCCAGCGGGCGGCGACGGCGGACATCTTCGCGGCGTCGTAGGCCAGGCTGATGGCGTAGCCGGAGACGATGATCAGCAGGCCGGCCCGGAGCCAGCCGCAGACCTGGAGCGACCACCGCCAGCACATCGACACCATCATCATCACGGCCACGTTGTGCGCCAGCAGGTAGGCGGCGATCATCAGCCGGATGTAGGGGGTGTTGGCGTAGTAGGTGTCGAAGTCGCGCAGCCGCTCGACGGGCGCCGAGCCGGCGGCGAACAGGACGACGATCGCCGCGATGACGACCGCGTACCCGGCGATCCAGCGCTGCGAGGTGTGCCGGATCTCCTCGGCCGGGCCGCCCCGCCAGTTGAACACCAGGACCAGGCAGGAGGCGCTGAAGGCGGTCATCAGGCAGTAGACCAGCGGGGCGGAGAAGTTGGGGACGCCGGTCCAGCGGTTGACGGCGGCGATGGTGGGCGGGGCGGCGAAGGTGAAGACCGAGCCGGCGAGGAAGAGCAGGAAACAGACCGACCGCAGGAGCGGATCGCGCCAGTTGGTGCGCAGGGCCGGCAGCTTGCAGACGAGGGAGATCGCCATCGCCGCTGCCGGGATGTAGTAGTCCGGTCCTTTCAACGGTCGTTCCTGTGCCCCCGGTAGCCGAGGGAGGTCTCGATCCGGCTCGCCAGCTCGTCGCGCCCGTCCGACGGCCGCCGGCCGGAGGAGCCGGCGAGCCAGGTCCGGCACCTGCTGCCGAGCAGGAGCCCGAAGGACTCGGCCTCCGTCTCCTCCTGGACGTCGGCGCGGGTGCGCGCCGCGACGCTGCGGACGGTCTCGCCGAGGTCGGCCTCGTCGCTCAGCAGCCGGGCGGCGACCGCGGCGCCGTCGACGTGGTGGCTGCAGTGGCCGGCCTTCATGTGCCAGAGCTCGTGGCCCAGGATGACCAGCTGGTGGTCCGGCGCGGTGCGCTCCTCGATCACGACCAGGTCCCGGTCCGCCATGTCGAGCCACAGGCCGCTCGCCGTCCCCTGCGGGAAGGCCGCCATCCGGAACTGCACCGGGCGGCCGCGGTGTCTGCTCATGCCGTCGCAGAGGGCGGTGTAGAGGTCCACGGGTTCCACGGGGGCGGCCAGCTTGATGCCGGACACCAGCTCCGCGCACAATCGCCGCTGCGCTCTGCCTATGCTCACCGTTCTCCCCGTCGACGCGGATCCGGATCAGGACTCAAGGATCAGATCCAGACTTTCGACTGGGTCATGATTCGTTCGGTTTGACGCTTTCGAGAAGCATGTCCAGCCATTCGGTCACCTTGTCCCGGTGCTTGTCGCTGGGCAGTTGGGCCGCCCGCCAGGCGATGCCCCGCACACCGTGGTTCTGCAGGAGCCGTGCGAGCGGATCGCCGGCCGCGGCGGCCTCCGCCGGTACGGTCTGCCGCTCGCGCCCCGCGAAGTCCTGGAGGAGCTGCTGCTCCGTGCGCTGGAGGGCGTCGGTGAGGGCGTCGGCGTCATGGGCGGTGAGGAAGCCCGCGTGGACCCCGAAGAAGCGCTGGATGGCGTCGCAGTGCTCCATGGTGGGCCGCCGGTCGCCGTTGATGAGGGCGCCGGCCTGCTGCCGCGACATCCCGGCGCCGTCCGCGATCTCCTGCTGGGTGTAGCGGCGGCCGTTGGGTTTCACCCGGGTCCGCCGGAGCAGGTCGAGGCGCTGGAGGAAACGCGCCTGGAGATCGGGTTCGCCGGCCCGCCTGCCGTCGAGCAGGGATCTGATCACGTCCGTGGGAACTCCCGAAGCCTCCGAGAGGCGGCGGAGGTCGAATACCTGGTTCGGGTCGCGGCCCATTTTGTTCGCCAGCTCGGCGACCCGCGTGACGGTTGCCGCCAGGGGCGCGTTGGCCACCGCGACGGGAGCCGGGAAGCCGTCTGTCACCAGTGGTTCTCCTAGATCGCGCGAGGTCAGTGGGCACGTGGTCGGCCTCAGGGAATCTATCCGGTTTGTTTTGGGAGAGCCAGAACTTGCCACAGCTGTGGCGCGAATGAGCTGTCGCCAGGCTGGAATTGCCACAATAGTTGACACTCGAATGAAGTCGGTAGCAGGATCGCCACACGGAAATGAAGATCCAGACCGTTGAGGAGGGGGAGCTCTCGGTGCCACATCTCGCAGCGGTGGGCCCGTCTGATGGCCTCGTCCGAGCCGGTGAGGAGCGCCTGGCGGGCGACGAGTCCGCCCGCGGCGCAGTGCGGTCGGAGCGGCGCAAGGAGATTTTGCGCCAACGCCGCGAAGAACTGGGCCTGAGTCAGGAAGACCTCGCGGCGCGCCTGCGCATCAGCGTACGCGCGTACGGGAACTGGGAGCGCGGGCTCGTCAAGGAGTGGACGGACCGCAAACTCCTCGCCCTGGCCGAGGCCCTGGAGATGAGCGAGCGGCAGTGCTTCTGGCTCTTCAGAATCATGGTCGACCGCGACCCGCCGCCCACCTGGCGCGCGGCCGAGGAGAACCGGCTGCCCCAGGACCCGGCCCAGCGGGACTACCTGGTCGACTACGCGGCCCTGATGGAGGCCGTGCCCTATCCGAGCTTCCTGGTGGACCACCGCTGGGACGTGGCGCTCACCAACTCGGCCTTCGACCGGCTCTTCCAGACGGTCCGGCCGCACCCCACGGCCCTGCCGGACGACAACTTCCTGCGCTTCGTGCTCTTCCACCCGGACGCCGCGGCCGTGCTGGAGGACCACGAACCGGCCTGGTGCGTACCGCTGCTGGCCCAGTTCGCCACCGCGCTGGCGGCGTCCCCGGAGGACGAGGGGCTGCGGAGCATCCGTCAGGAGGTGGCGCGCGACCCCTTCATGGAGGCGGCCTACCGCTATGGGGTCCCGCACTGGCTGACCACCCACGGGCAGGAGGCCGCCGAACAGGACGGCGCCGTACGGACGGTGCGCCACCCCGACCCGGGCTGGGGTCTGGTGCGCTGCCGGATGATGGCCGAAACCAGCCGGATGCTCGACGGGATGGGGCTCACCCGGATCACCCTGGTGCTCTCCGCCCCGCAGGGCCTGCCGGCCGGCCCGGTGCGCGGCGACGCGGGGTTCCCACAGGCGCCGGGGGCCCGTCTGCGGGCGGTTCCGGCGCTGGGCGACTGACGCGGCGGGGGGCACTACGCTCGTGGCGGCCGGATCCGGCGGGGCTCCGGTACGCCGCCGCCGGACTCCGAGGTCCGGGTGCCACGATCGGCGACATCGAGCGGATGTCGCCGATCGTGGCATTCGGGCCCCTGCCCGGGGCACGTGCCCCGGGCGGTGGCGGCGGTCGGTACCTCGAAAGGCCGGAAGGACGGTAGGGGCGTGCGGTTGACCATCCTCGGCGGGGGCGGATTCCGCGTCCCGCTCGTCTACGGAGCACTGCTCGGCGACCATGCCGAGGGCCGGGTGACCCGGGTGACCCTCTACGACGAGGACCCCGTACGGCTCTCCGCGATGGCCCGGGTCCTCGCCGGCCAGGCCGCCGCCTCCGGAGCGGCGGACGCCCCGGAGGTCACCGCCACCCGCGACCTGGACGAGGCCCTGCGCGGCGCCGACTTCGTCTTCTCCGCCATCCGCGTCGGCGGCCTGGAGGGGCGCGCGGCGGACGAGCGCATCGCCCTGGCCGAAGGGGTGCTGGGCCAGGAGACCGTCGGCGCGGGCGGGATCGCGTACGGGCTGCGGACCGTGCCCGTGGTCCGGGAGCTGGCGCGCCGGATCGCCCGTACCGCGCCCGGCGCGTGGGTCATCAACTTCACCAACCCGGCCGGGGTGGTCACCGAGGCGATGGCGGAGGAGCTCGGCGGCCGGGTCATCGGCATCTGCGACTCGCCCGTCGGCCTCGGCCGCCGTATCGCCCGGCTGCTCGGCGTCGCCCGCCCCGAGGAGGCGTGGATCGACTACGTCGGCCTCAACCACCTGGGCTGGCTGCGCGGGCTCCACGTCGGCGGGCGCGACGAGCTGCCCCGGCTGCTGGCCGATCCCGAGGCGCTGGAGTCCTTCGAGGAGGGACGGCTCTTCGGGGCCGAGTGGCTGCGCTCGCTGGGCGCGATCCCGAACGAGTACCTGCACTACTACTACTTCAACCGTGACACCGTACGGGCGTACCAGGAGGCGAAGCAGACGCGCGGGGCCTTCCTGCGCGACCAGCAGCGCGGCTTCTACGCCGAGGCCGGCCGGCCGGAGGAGCCCGCCGGGGCGGCGCTGGCCGCCTGGGAGCGGACCCGGGCCGAGCGTGAAGCCACGTACATGTCCGAGAACCGCGAGGTGGCGGGCGTCGGGGAGCGCGAGGCGAGCGACCTGGAGTCCGGCGGCTACGAGAAGGTCGCCCTCGCGCTGATGCGGGCCATCGCCCGGGACGAGCGGGCCACGCTGATCCTCAACGTCCGCAACGGCGCGACGCTCTCCGTGCTCGACGCGGAGGCGGTGATCGAGGTGCCCTGCCTGGTCGACGCGAACGGGGCCCACCCGGTGTCCGTGGCCCCGCTGCCGCTGCACGCGGTGGGGCTGGTGACCTCGGTGAAGGCGGCCGAGCGGGCGGTCCTGGCCGCCGCGGCGAGCGGCTCGCGGGCGGACGCGGTCAAGGCGTTCGCGCTGCATCCGCTGGTCGACTCGGTGTCCGTGGCCCGGCGGCTGCTGGACGGGTACGCGGCGGAGCACCCGGGGCTGGCCTACCTGCGCTGAGCGGGGGCGTCCGTTCACCCGTACGGCGGCTTGCGGCGTGCGGGGCGGGCGGGTGGCGGTGAGAGTGCGAGGGTGACCACTGCCCCCGTCGCGGCAGCGCCGCCCCCCGTGCTCGACCGGCGGCGGCGCAACCTCGTCTTCGGGACGGTCATGCTGGGCGTGCTGCTGGCCGCCCTCGACCAGACCATCGTGGGCACCGCGCTGCCCACGATCGTGGGGGACCTGGGCGGCGGGGACCACATGGCCTGGGTGGTGACCTCGTACCTGCTCGCGGAGACCGTCGCGACCGTGCTCGTCGGCAAGTTCGGCGACCTCTACGGCCGGAAGGTCATCTTCCAGACCTCCGCGGTGGTCTTCGTCACCGGCTCCTTCCTGTGCGGGCTCGCCGGGAACATGACCCTGCTGATCCTGTGGCGGGGCGTCCAGGGCTTCGGCGCCGGCGGTCTCATGGTCACCTCGATGGCGCTCATCGCGGACGTGGTGCCGCTGCGCGAGCGCGGCACCTACCAGGGTGCGATCGGCGCCGTCTTCGGCGTGGCCACCGTCGTGGGGCCGCTGCTCGGCGGGGTGTTCACCGACCACCTGAGCTGGCGCTGGGCCTTCTACGTCAACGTCCCCGTCGCGGTGCTGGTGGTCGCGGCCGCGGCCCGCACCATCCCCTCGGTACGGGCCGGCGGCCGGCCCCGCATCGACTACCTGGGCATCGCCCTCGTCGCGGTGGGGTCGAGCGCGCTGATCCTGGCCACCAGCTGGGGCGGGAACGAGTACCCCTGGACCTCCGGGGTGATCATCGGACTGCTGGTGGGCGGCGTGCTGGCGCTCGCGCTGTTCTGCCTGGCCGAGACGCGGGCCGCCGAACCGATGCTGCCGATGCGGCTCTTCCGCAACCCCGTCTTCACCGTGTGCTCGGTGCTCAGCTTCGTCGTCGGCTTCGCCATGCTCGGCGCGATGACCTTCCTGCCGAGCTACTTCCAGTACGTGGACGGGGACTCGGCCACCCTGTCGGGCGTACGGACCCTGCCGCTGGTCATCGGCCTGCTGATCGCGTCGGTGTTCAGCGGCAACGTGACCAGCCGGACCGGCCGCTACCGCGTCTTCCCCATCGTGGGCTGCGCGGTGATGGCCGTCGGCCTCTACCTGCTGTCACGGATGGACGCGGGCACCGGCGCGTGGCTGGAATCCCTCTCCACGTTCGTGCTCGGCGCCGGGATCGGCCTGTGCATGCAGGTGCTCACCATCGCGGTGCAGAACACCGTGGACTACGCCGACCTCGGCATGTCCACCTCCGGGGTCACCTTCTTCCGTACGCTGGGCAGCTCCTTCGGCACCGCCGTGTTCGGCACGATCTACGCCAACAGCCTCGGGCCCGCGCTCAAGAGCGCCGTGGCCGAAGCCGCCCGGGCCACGGGCCAGGACCCGGCCCGGCTCGCGGCCGCCGCGCAGAGCCCGGAGGGGGTGCACGCCCTGGACCCGGCGGCGGCCGCACCGGTCATCGGCGCGTACACCGAGGCCCTGCAGACGGTGTTCCTGTGGACCGTTCCGGTGGCGGCCGTCGGCTTCGTCGTCGGGCTGTTGCTCAAGGAGGTCCGGCTGCGCGACAGCGCCCGCGCCGGGTCCACGGACATGGGCGACGGCTTCGCCTCGCCGGTCACGGCCTCCGGTGACTCGGCCAAGCTGCTGGAGCTGGCGGTGGGCAAGCTGGTGCGCGGCATGGGGCCGCGGCAGGCGCGGGCCATCGTCGAGGGGTCCGACACCCGGCTGGACATCGCCGCCGCGTGGGCCGTCATGCAGGTGGACCTGCTCACGCGGACGGTCGGCCACGCCGGCCTGGGGCTGATCGCCTCGCGCCGGTCGCTGCCGCCGGAGGTGCTGCTGCCGGTGTTCGACCGGATGGTGGAGGAGGGCTACCTGACCCGGCAGAACGGTTTCTTCAGCCTGACCCGGGGCGGGCAGCGGGAGGCCGACGTCATCTCCGCCGCGTGGGCGCGGTGGCTGAGGGACCGGCTGGAACGGGACCGGGGGCGCCCGGGCAGCGGGGAGCTGAGGGCGGCGGCGGACGCGATCGCGAAGCGGCTGCTGGCCGAGGACCTGCGCGAGGGCACCTTCGCGCAGGCGGGGCGGGGGGCTTAGGGGCTGCTGGTGCCGCCGGTCGGGTAGTCGTGACGGGGGACGGCGGGGAGGGTGGGAAGGCCGGGGCGCCAGGCGTGCAGGACGGCCGCCGAGGGGGGGGTACAGGGCGCCGGGGATCTCCGCCGGGGCGAACCAGCGCCACTGGACGATCTTGTGCGGCTCGGTGACGGCCGGGGCGCCCTCGGCGGAGCGGGTCAGGGCGGCCGCCGTCAGGCGGGTGACGCCGGTGTCGAAAGTGATCTGGACGGCCAGCACCTCGACGGCCTCGGGCGCGGTGTGCAGGGACGTCTCCTCCGCGAGCTCGCGCGCGGCCGCCTGCTCGAAGCCCTCCCCGGGATCGACCTTGCCGCCGGGGAGCTCCCAGCGGCCGTCGTGCGCCTGGCCCAGCAGCACCCGGCCGTCGGGGCCGAGCACGACCAGCCCGACGCCGACGACGGCATTGGGCTGCGGGACGGCCCGTGGGGCGCCGGTGGCTTCGTGGTTCCGGTCGGTCACGCGGGCCGTCCTCTTCGCTCGTGCGGGCGGGGAAGGCCATTGTCCCAGCCGGCGAAGGGATGAGACAGGACGTCAACAGGCTCGCGGTCAATCCCTCGGACGGATGTACGAGTTTCGGCCAGGGTCCGCGTGTGCAGGCTCTGTCGGTCCGATCGTCGTACGTCACGTGGGCACGGGGGCGCGCTATGGCACATGTGCTGGTTATCGGCGGCGGGGTCGCGGGCCTGGCGACGGCCCTGCTCGCGGCCCGGCGCGGGCACACCGCCGAGGTCTTCGAACGGGACACCCGCGCCCCAGGCTCCACCCTCGACCAGGACTTCTTCGGCTGGCGGCGCCCGGGCGTACCCCAGGCGGCCCAGCCGCACGTGCTGCTCGGCGCCGCCCGGGCGGTGCTCCGGGACGAGCTGCCCGACGTGTACGCCGAGATGCTGCGCCTCGGCGCCCGCGAGCGGCACGAGCTGGACTGGTTCGACGTACGGCCGCCCGCGCGGCCCGGCGACGAGGACCTGGTGCTGCTCCAGGCCCGGCGCATCGTGCTGGAGAGCGCCCTGACCACCGCCCTGCGCGCCGAGCCGGGGGCGGTGGTGCGGTACGGGGAGCTGGTGACCGGGCTGACCACGGCCGGGGGCCCGTGGCCCGCCGTCACCGGGGTGACCACGCCGGGCGGCGGGTACGCGGGTGACCTCGTGGTGGACGCGGCCGGCCGGCGCGGGGGCTCGGCGCCGCTCCTGGCGCGGGCCGGCTGCCGCCCGGCGGCCGTCGAGCGCCACCGCACGGGCCTGGCGTACTTCTGCCGCTGGTACCGGCTGCCCCAGGGAGTGGACGAGGGGCCGCGCCGGCCCTGGACGGTGACCGGCGGAGCCTTCGCCGGCTGCGCGGTCTTCCCCTCCGACAACCGGGTCTTCGCCGTGACCGTCTTCGCCCACACCGGCGACCCCACCCGGGGCGCCCTGCGCGATCCGGCCGTCTTCGAGGCCGCCGCCCGGACCTTCCCGCCCGGCGCCGCCTGGCTCGGTCTGGGCGCGGAGCCGCTGTCGGGGGTGCTGGTCATGGCGGGGCTGGACAACCGCTGGAGCCCGCTGGCCGACGGGCGGGGCCCGGTGGTGAGCGGGATGGTGCCCGTCGGGGACGCCCTCACCCACACCAATCCGACCCTGGGCCAGGGCACCTCGCTCGCGCTGTGGGCGGCCGACCGGGTGGCGCGGACGGCCCACCGGGACCCGGGCTCCCCGGGCTTCGCCGCCGGCTACCACGGCTGGGCGCTGCGCACGCTGAAGCCGTGGTTCGACTTCCAGGCGGGCGCGGACGCCGCCGTGGGCGACCGCCTGGCGGCGGGAGTGGCGGGAGCGGCGGGGGTGCGGGAGGGCGGGCCGGGACGGGTGCGGGAGGCGGCCGCCCTCTTCGAGTGCGCCCTGGAGGACCCGGAGGTGATGCGGGCCCGCGCCCGGGTCCGGCACCTGACCGAAGCCCCCGGCCGCGCGTACGCGGACCCGCTGGTGCGGGCCCGGGTGGCCCGCTGGCTCGCGGCCCGCCCCGGCTGGGCCCCCCACGCGGTCGGCCCGGACCGCGCCCACTGGGAGCAGCTGACGGCGACCCCCGCGGCCCTGCCCCTTCAGCCGGTGCTGCCCAGCACCTCGGCCAGGTCGTAGCCGACGACCTCCTCCAACTGGGCGTACGTACAGCTCTCCGGAGTGCGGTCGGGGCGCCAGCGGACGAACTGGGCGGTGTGCCGGAAGCGGTCGCCCTCCATGTGGTCGTACCTCACCTCGCAGACCCGTTCGGGGCGCAGCGGCACCCAGGAGAGGTCCTTCTTGCCCGTCCAGCGGCTCTGCGCGCCGGGCAGCCGGGCGTTCTCGTGCGCCGCTTCCTCGGCCCAGGAGGCCCAGGGGTGGCCGGCGGCGTCCGGCATCCGCAGCGGTTCCAGCTCCTCGATCAGGTCGGCGCGGCGCTTCATGGGGAAGGCGGCGCAGACCCCCACGTGCTGGAGCTTGCCGTGGCCGTCGTACAGCCCCAGGAGGAGTGATCCGACAATCGGACCGCTCTTGTGGAAACGAAAACCCGCGAGGACGACGTCGGCCGTACGCTCGTGCTTGATCTTGAACATGAGGCGCGCGTCGGGCCGGTAGGGGAGATCGAGGGGTTTGGCGACGACCCCGTCGAGCCCGGCGCCTTCGAACTGCTCGAACCACTGCCGCGCGAGCGCGGGGTCGGTGGTGGCGGGCGCGAGATGCACGGGGGGCCGGGCTGTGGACAGGACGCGGAGCAGGGCGCTGCGGCGGTCGGTGAGCGGGGTGTCGAGGAGGGACTCGTCGCCGAGGGCGAGCAGGTCGAAGGCGACGAAGCTGGCCGGGGTGGTCTCGGCGAGCAGCTTCACACGGGAGGCGGCCGGGTGGATCCGCTCGGTCAGCCGGTCGAAGTCGAGCCGCCCGTCCTGGACGATCACGATCTCCCCGTCCACCACGCAGCGGGGCGGCAGGTTCTCCTTCAGGGCCGCCACCAGCTCGGGGAAGTACCGGTTCAGGCTCTTGCCGGTGCGGCTGCCGACCTCCATCTCGTCCCCGTCGCGGTGGACGATCGCGCGGAAGCCGTCCCATTTGGCCTCGTACTGCATGCCGGGCGGGATCTTCGCCACGGACTTGGCGAGCATCGGCTTCACGGGCGGCATCACCGGCAGGTCCATGCAGACGATTCTGCGGTGCCGCGTCCGGGCGCGCCCGGTGTGCGCGTCCGCCCGCGTCCGCCTACCGTGGCGCACATGGGCGCTGGCACGGGTGGTGCGATCGAGCTCGACGCGGGCGGACGGGCGGTACGCCTGTCCAGCCCCGACAAGGTGTACTTCCCGGAGCGCGGGCTCACCAAGAGGGACGTCGCCGAGTACTACCTGGCCGTGGCCGAGGGGATCACCCGCGCCCTGCGCGACCGCCCCACCACCCTGGAGCGCTACCCGGACGGGGTGGAGGGCGAGTCCTTCTTCCAGAAGCGGGCCCCGAAGAACCTGCCCGACTGGATCCCGACGGCCCACATCGCCTTCCCCAGCGGCCGTACGGCGGACGAGATCTGCCCCACGGAGCCGGCTGCCGTGCTCTGGGCGGCCAACCTGGGCTGCCTCACCTTCCACCCCTGGCCGGTGCGCCGGGGGGACACCGACCGGCCGGACGAACTGCGCATCGACCTGGACCCGCAGCCGGGCACCGACTACCACCACGCGGTGGCCGCCGCGCACGAGCTGCGCGCCCTGCTCGACGAGGTGGGCCTGCGCGGCTGGCCCAAGACCTCCGGCGGGCGCGGGCTGCACGTCTTCGTCCCGATCGCCCCCCGCTGGACGTTCACCGAGGTCCGCCGGTGCGCGATCACCCTGGGGCGCGAGCTGGAGCGGCGGATGCCGGGCAAGGTCACGACGGCCTGGTGGAAGGAGGAGCGCGGCGAGCGGATCTTCGTCGACTACAACCAGACCGCCCGCGACCGGACCATCGCCTCGGCCTACTCCGTCCGCCCCCGCCCGCACGCTCCGGTCTCGGCGCCCCTGCGCTGGGACGAGGTGGACGACGCGCAGCCGCGCGACTTCGACATCGTCACGATGCCGGCCCGTTTCGCCGAACTCGGCGACCTGCACGCCGACATGGACGACCACGCGTTCAGCCTGGAGCTCGTACTGGAACGCGCGGCCCGCGACGAACGCGACCACGGCCTGGGCGACATGCCCTACCCGCCGGACTACCCGAAGATGCCGGGCGAACCCAAACGCGTTCAGCCGAGCCGCGCGAAACGCGAGGCGTCCGAGGAGTGACCGGCCGTACTCGCGTGCTCGGCGGCCCGCGCGCCGCTGCCGGGCCGTTGGTCAGCCGGCGGTGAGGTGGCGGTAGAGGGTCTCGTGGCCTTCGGGGGTGGGGTGGATGCCGTCCGTGAGGAGGTCGGGGCGGCCGTGGAGGGCGTCCCACACGTCGATGTGGTCCACGTGGTGCTCCGCGCACCAGGCCCGCAGGGCCGCGCGCAGGGTCAGGGCGCGGGACTCGGTGAAGCGCAGGCCCTCGTAGTCGGCCGTGCGGGACTCGTCCAGCCACAGGGGGCCGAGGACGACCAGGCGGGCGTTGTGTTCCCGGGCAGCGGCCGACAGGGCGGCGAGGTGGGCCGCGACCTGCGCCTCCAGGTCACCCGACTCCGCGTGCGGGGCCGAGGCGGGGACGGCCGAGTCGTTGACGCCGGCCGCCACCACGAGGGTGTCGGGGCGGCGCGCGGAGAGCAGGGCCGGGGTCTGCTGGGCGACGTCGGCCAGGGTGCTGCCGGGGACGGCCAGGTTGAAGACGCGGTGGTCGAGCTCGTTCGCGGCGATGTGCCGGGCCGCCAGCCGTGCCGCCCAGCCGCCCTGCGGATCGCAGCGCCCGTAGGCGATGCTGTCACCGGCGATCACGATCCGCGCCGCCGGGCGCAGCGGGTCCGCGTCCAGGTAGGCCCAGGCGGCCTCCCCGGAGGAGAGCAGCACCCGCCGGCGGACGTAGTCGTCGACCTCGTAGGCGTCGGCGGCGGCCAGCTCCTCGTCGGTGAGGCGCAGTACGGCGCCCTCGACCACGGACCCGAGCCGGCACTCCAGGGCCAGGTGGACGTCGAGGCCGCTGGCGGCGATCACCTCGGGGTCGGTGATCTTCAGGGGCCGGGTCGTGTAGCCGGACAGCGCGGCCGGGGAGCTGGGCACGGGCTGCCCGAAGAGGGCCGTCTGGACGCGCTCGTCCATCAGCGTGCCGAAGGAGAACAGGGCGTGGGGGCGTGACACGGTCACCGTGAGGACCGGGGCCTTTCTTCAGCGGATGATCATCACTTCACCCTATCGGCCGCCGGACCGGTGTTGATCGGTCGTTGATCGGACGTCCATCGCCCCCCGCCAGGATCGCCGCATGCCGATGAACACCACCACCACCGCCCCCGCCTGGTACGACCTCGCCCTGTGCGCCCAGACGGGTCCGAGCTTCTTCTTCCCGGAGCCCGGCTCCTCCCACCAGGACGCGAAGCGGCTGTGCGGGGCCTGCGAGGGCAGGGCGGCCTGCCTGGAGTACGCCCTCGCCAACGACGAGCGCTTCGGCGTCTGGGGCGGCCTCTCCGAAACGGAGCGGCAGGCCCTGCGTCCCCGCGCCTGAACGCGGAGACGGAGGACCTGCCGGGGGAGAGTCTGCCGGGGGGCTCAGCCCTTGCGGGCGGCCAGGCGCGCGGCGCGCGCGGCCAGGCGCTCGTCGAACTTGCGGGCCTCGCTGTCCAGGCCGTTCATGAACAGCCCGAGCTCCTCCTGCGCCTGCTGGCCCTCCGGGCCCAGCCCGTCGATGTCCATGATCTTGAGGAAGCGGATCACGGGGCTGAGCACGTCGTCGTGGTGGATCCGCAGGTTGTAGACCCCGCCGATCGCCATCTGCGCGGCCATCCGCTCGAAGCCGGGCATGCCGTGTCCGGGCATCCGGAAGTTGACGACGACGTCGCGCACGGCCTGCATCGTCAGGTCGGGGGCGAGCTCGAAGGCCGCGCCCAGCAGGTTCCGGTAGAAGATCATGTGCAGGTTCTCGTCCTGCGCGATGCGCGCCAGCATCCGGTCGCAGACCGGGTCACCGGACTGGTGGCCGGTGTTGCGGTGCGAGATGCGGGTCGCGAGCTCCTGGAAGGCCACGTACGCCACCGAGTGCAGCATCGAGTGGCTGTTGTCGGACTCGAACCCCTCCGACATGTGCTGCATCCGGAAGGCTTCCAGCTTGTCCGGGTCCACGGCGCGCGAGGCGAGCAGGTAGTCGCGCATCACGATGCCGTGGCGCCCCTCCTCGGCCGTCCAGCGGTGCACCCAGGTGCCCCAGGCGCCGTTGCGGCCGAAGAGCGTCGCGATCTCGTGGTGGTAGCTGGGGAGGTTGTCCTCGGTCAGCAGGTTCACGACCAGGGCGATCTTGCCGATGTCGGTGACCTTCGACTGCTGCGGGTCCCACGCCTCGCCGTCCTCGAAGAAGCCCGGGAAGTTCCGGCCGTCGCTCCACGGGACGTACTCGTGGGGCATCCAGTCCTTGGTGACCTTCAGATGGCGGTTCAGTTCCTTCTCCACCACCTCTTCCAGCGCGTACAGCAGCTTGGCGTCGGTCCACGCCTCCGAGCTGCCGAGGTGGGGAGAGGTGATCGTCACGGGTACTCCTGGGGGACAAAGCGAATTACCTACGGTTCCGTAGCCTACGGTCTCGTAGGTTAAGCGCGACATTAAGCCCCGCCAAGCCCCAGTCGTAGGTCTGTCCGGCTACATCCGGTTATCTATGCAGTTGGAGGGGGTGCCGAGGGTCTCAGGAAGGGCCAGAATCACGCCAGAAGGTGGCCGGCCCCTCCGGCCTTGACGGCCGGAGGGGCTCGGAGGGGGTGCCGGCGCCTGGGAAAACCGGCGGCCGGCCGGTCAGTCCTGCCAGAGCGAGGCGCGGACCTCTTCGGCCGTGGTCGGCCGCAGCCCCAGCTCCCGGTCGAGCAGCAGCCACCGGGTGATCCCGACCGAATCCAGGAACGGCACGTCGTGGCTCGCCACGATCAGCGCGCCCTCGTACGACTCCAGGGCCTCGCCGAGCTGCCGCACGCTCGCCAGGTCCAGGCTGTTCGTCGGCTCGTCCAGCATCAGCAGCTGCGGAGCCGGCTCCGCCAGCAGCAGCGCCGCGAGCGTCGCCCGCAGCCGCTCGCCGCCCGACAGGGTGCCGGCCGCCCGGTCCGCCCGGCCGCCCCGGAACAGGAAGTGCGCGAGCCGCGCCCGGATCAGGTTGTTGGAGGCGTGCGGGGCGAACCGCGCCACGTTCTCCACCACCGAGCGCTCGTCGTCCAGGACGTCCAGCCGCTGGGGCAGGAACCGCGCCGGGACGTGCGTCACGGCCTCCCCCGACACCGGCGGCAGCAGCCCGGCGAGCGTGCGCAGCAGGGTCGTCTTGCCCGAGCCGTTCCCGCCGACCAGCGCGATCCGCTCCGGCCCGCGCACCTCCCACTCGCCCGCCGCCCCGGCCCCGTGGACCAGCCGCAGATCGCTGAGGGTCAGCACCCGCCGGCCGGGCGGCACCTGCGTGGCGGGCAGCTCGATGCGGATCTCGGCGTCGTCGCGTACCGCCTCCACCGCCTGGTCCAGCCGTTCGCGGGCGTCCGCCAGCTTCTCGGCGTGCAGGATGCGGTGCTTGCCCGCCGACTCCTGGGCGGCGCGCTTGCGGTTGTTCATGACGATCTTCGGCTCGCGCTTGGTGTCGTACATCTTCTGCGCGTACCGCTTGCGCCGGGCCAACTTGACCTGCGCCTCGGACAGTTCGCGCTTCTGACGCTGTACGTCGGCCTCGGCGACGCGGACCATCCGCTCGGCCGACTCCTGCTCGGCCGCGAGGAGTTGCTCGTACTCGGAGAAGTTCCCGCCGTACCAGCGGACTTCGCCGTCGCGCAGATCGGCGATCTGGTCGACCCGCTCCAGCAGCTCCCGGTCGTGGCTGACCAGCACCATCACCCCCGACCAGGACTCGACGGCCGCGTAGAGGCGGCGCCGGGCCCGGAGGTCCAGGTTGTTGGTGGGCTCGTCCAGCAGCAGCACGTCCGGACGGGCCAGCAGCAGGGCCGCCAGCCGCAGCAGGACGCACTCGCCGCCCGACAGCTCGCCGACGGTGCGGTCCAGCCCGATCCGGTCGAGCCCGAGCTCGCCGAGGACGGCCAGGGCCCGCTCCTCCACGTCCCAGTCGTCGCCCACGGCGGCGAAGTTGGCCTCGGTGGCCTCACCCGCCTCGATGGCGTGCAGGGCCGCGCGGGCGGAGCGGATGCCGAGCGCCTCGTCGACCCGCAGCGCGGTGTCGAGGGTGGCGTCCTGCGGAAGGTAGCCGATGGTGCCGGCCACGGAGACCTGGCCCCCGGACGGGGTCAGGGCGCCGGCGACCAGCTTCAACAGGGTGGACTTGCCACAGCCGTTGAGCCCGATCAGACCGGTACGGCCGGGGCCGACGGTCCACTGGAAATCCTCGAAGACGGGGGTTCCGTCGGGCCAGTCGAAGGACAGGGCGGAGCAGGTGACAAAGGTAGGGGCATGACTCATGGAGGCTCCAGGTTGCGTGAAGTGGTGCGTGCAACGCGGGGAGACAGCCGACTGTCACAAGGATGTGGGCGTGGTGGCCGGTGTCTCGGACCTCAGAAGAGCAATGTCCTACTCCGTTTCGACGGCAATGGTGCGTGAACGAAGTTACGGGCGGCCGGAGCCGTCCGCAACGGATTAACGGACGCCCCGGCCCGCTCTCAGCAGGAGCCGCGCATCAGCTGGTCCAGACCGTGGTCCAGGTCCAGGTAGCGGTGCTCCAGCCCCGGCGGGACGAGCTCCCGGGAGCGCTCCAGGAATCTCCGGATCTCGGCCGTGGTCATCAGCACGATCGCCACGCCCTCCGGCGCGTGGAACTCGACCGTCGTGCGGTCCCCGTCGTACGGGCGCACGCGGACGTCCCCGCAGCCGGCCGGGTGCTGGACGCCGGACATCAGCAGTTCACGCGCGAAGGTCCACGAGACCTCCACCCCCTCCAGCGTGGCCAGGGCGGGGAAGGCCATGCGGACGGCGAAGGGATCCGAGCGGTCGTAGCAGAGGGTGACGGGGACGGTCTCGACCTTCGGGGCGGTGGCGACCAGTCGTGCCTGTACGGCCTGCTCGATGACAGTGATCAAGGCTCGCTCCCTTGCGGCGGATCTGCTGCCGGGCTGGGGGTGGAGCCCGGCAACCGGATAGACGCCCGAATCGGCAAATCCGTGCAGGGTGGATGACGTGAGCTGCGTCACCGAATGGCTTGTTCTCGCCGGTGCGATCGCACAGAGTGATCGGCAGTGATCTGCGGTGAGGGGGGAGTCACTCCTTCGCGCGGGCGCGGCAGTGGCCGCAATTAGGCTGGTTAGCGCTCACTCCACAGGCGCAAAGCACCGCCTGGGACGCCCTGCGGCCGCTCCGCCGGGGGTGGTCACGCACCGTTCTCACCAGGACGAGAGTTGGCCGAGAGGCGACCGTGCGCCCCTCCTCGGCCGGCCGCGCCCGCTGCGCCGGCCCGGCCGGGAAGGCCCCCTGGACGACGCCCTACGGGTGCGTTGGCTTCCGCGCCATGAGGCTTCCGGGAGTTGGCATGTGCGCGGCGATCCTGCTGGCGGCGGTGACGGCGGCGCCGGCGCGGGCGGACACGGCGGACACCGCGGCGGGAGCCGGGACGGCGGACCTCTTCGCCTCCGGGCCGCACGGCGTGGGCTGGGCGCTCAAGGACACCGGCCCGGCGGCCGCACAGGGGGTCCGCTTCCGCGGGCTGTCCGCCGTCGGGCGGAACGCCGCATGGGTGGCCGGCTCCCGGGGAACCGTCCTGCGCACCGGCGACGGCGGCCGCAGCTGGCAGGACGTGTCCCCGCCCGGCGCGGTCGCGGAGGGGCTGGAACTGCGCGATATCGAGGCGTTCGACGCGCGGCGGGCGGTGGCCCTGTCCATCGGGGAGGGCGCCGCCTCGCGCATCCTGCGGACCGAGGACAGCGGAGCCACCTGGACCGAAGCCTTCCGCAACCCCGACCCCCGGGCCTTCTACGACTGCCTGGCCTTCTTCGACTCCCGCCACGGGCTGGCCGTGAGCGACCCGGTGGACGGCAGGTTCCGCGTCCTGGCCACCGACGGCGGCGGCCGCGCCTGGCGGGTGCTGCCCGACGCCGGGATGCCGCAGGCGCTGCCCGGGGAGGCCGGTTTCGCCGCCGGCGGGCAGTGCCTGGTGACCTCCGGGCCCCGGGACGTCTGGCTGGCCACCGGGGGCGGCCCGGCCGCGCGGGTGCTGCACTCCGCCGACCGGGGGCTGACCTGGCGGGCGGCCGACTCCACCGTCCCCGCCGGGGATCCGGCCCGGGGGGGCGTTCGCCCTGGCCTTCCGCGACCGTACGACCGGCCTCGCGGTCGGCGGCGACTACCGTACGGGCCTGCCCTCGCCCCTGGCGGCGGCCCGCTCCGCCGACGGCGGCCGAACGTGGACCCAGGCGGCCGCCCCGCCGCCGGCGTACCGCTCGGGCGTGGCCTGGTACCCGTACGGGCGCACGGTCGCGCCGGCCGTGGGGCCGACGGGTACCGACGTCACGCCGGACGCGGGGCGCAGCCGGCGGCCGCTGGACGGGGGCTCGTTCGACACCGTCGGCTGCGCGCCGGACGGGGGCTGCTGGGCGGCGGGGGAGAAGGGGCGGGTGGCCCGCCTGGAGCCCCGCCGCTGAGCCGCCCGGCTACGACGGCAGGGTCTCGCGGACCGGGTCGAGGGCGGCGGAGGTCTTCGTCGCGATGAACTCGGTGATCCGGTAGGTGCACACGCCCGCCACCGTGAACGGGTCCTCGGCCGCGATCCGCTCGGCCTCGGCCCGGGAGATCCCGGCGGCCAGGATGACCCCGCCCTCACGCGGGACCTTGCGCCCCGAGGCCAGGAAGGTCCCGGACGCGTAGTACCCGTCCAGCCAGGCGATGTGCGCGGCCATCCGCTCATCGACGGCTTCGACGGGCGCGGTGTAGGTGAGCTCCATGACGAACATGATCGCCAGGCTACGCTCGCTGCCCATGACACGAGTGACCACCCCCTCCGACGAGGCCGAGGCCCGGGCGATACAGGACGCACTGCGCGAGAGCCTGGTGCTCGACGAGCCCGGCCCCCCGCCCGGCAGCGGCCTGGTCGCCGGGGTGGACGTGGCCTACGACGACGAGCGCGACCTGGTCGCGGCCGCCGCGGTCGTCCTCGACGCCGCCACCCTCGACGTCGTGGCCGAGTCCACCGCCGTAGGCCACGTGAGCTTCCCCTACGTGCCGGGCCTGCTCGCCTTCCGCGAGCTGCCGACCGTCCTCGCCGCCCTTGAGGCCCTCCCCGTCACCCCCGGCCTCGTCGTCTGCGACGGCTACGGCCTCGCCCACCCGCGCCGCTTCGGCCTCGCCTGCCACCTCGGCGTGGTGACGGGCCTGCCCAGCATCGGCGTCGCCAAGAACCCCTTCACCTTCACCCACGAGGAACCCGGCGCCCCCCGCGGGGAGAGCTCGCCGCTGCTCGCCGCCGACGGCTCCGTCGTCGGCCGGGCGCTGCGCACCCAGCACGGCGTCAAGCCGGTGTACGTGTCCGTCGGCCACCGCGTCTCCCTGGACAACGCCTGCGCCCACACCCTCGCCCTCAGCCCCAGGTTCCGGCTCCCCGAGACCACCCGGCGCGCCGACTCCCTGTGCCGGCGCGCCCTGCGCGAGGCCGTGGGCGAACAGGCGCCCTGACCGGGGCCGCCCCGCGAACTCGTTGATCGACAAGGGGCGTTGTGCGAAGCTGCCGCTGCGGGGGAGGGGGCGGTGATGGGACGGCAGCGTACGGCCGGCGGCCCGCGGCGGCGCGGCACAACCGGCGCCGCGCGGGCGGCGACGGGCGCCCTGGCCGTGGGCGCGGCCGCGCTGGGAGCACTGCTGCTGCGCCCGGAAGGGAGCCTGCTGGACCAGGGGCGGGGCCCGCTCGGCGGGAGTTTCGTCCTGGTGACCGGCCTCGCCCTGCTGGCCCTCCTCGGCGGCCTCGCCCTGTACGGGAAGTACGGGGAACAGCTCGGCGGGGAGCGGACCCTCGACCCGGTGGAACAGCGGCTGGCGGACGGGGTGCGCCGCGTGCTCCTGACCGCACCGCCGGCCCTCCCGCTGCTGATCGTGGTCCTGCACCGGTTCGGCCCGTCCGGCACCACCCCCAGCGGCGGCAGCGGCGCGCCGACGCCGCTGCCGTCCGCGCCGGAACACCCGGTACCGGTGCCCGCTCCCGGCGCGGGCACCCCCGCCCCCCAGGACCCCGGCGCGCACCTCGGGCCGGCGGACCTCCTGCCCGCGCTCGGCATCGCCCTGCTCGCGCTGGCCCTCGTCCTCGCCGGAACGCGCTTGTGGCGGCACCTGACCCGCCCGCCGGCGCCCGAGGGGCACCCGGCGTACACGAGGTCCGAGGACGAGAGCGGCCTGCTGGCCCGGGCCGTGGACGTGGGGCAGCGCGCCCTGCTGGACCGTACCGACGCCCGCACGGCCGTGATCGCCTGCTACCTCGCCATGGAGGAGTCCCTCGCCGGCTCCGGCGTGGCCCGGCGTGCCTCCGACAGCCCGCAGGACCTCCTGGAGCGGGCCCTCGCCGGCGGCCTGCCCGCGGGCGGGGCCGCAGCCGAACTCACCGCCCTGTTCCGGGAGGCCCGCTACTCCACGCACCCGATGCACGAGGGCCACCGCGACCGGGCGGCGGCCGCCCTCGCCGGGATCGCCCGGGCCCTGAGCCCGCTGACCGGCGGCGCCGGGGCGGGCGCCGTATGAGGGCGGGCTCCGGGATCCGGGCCCTGACCGGCTCCGTACTGCGGGCACCCGGCTCGGTACGGCACTCGCTGGCCGTACTGGCGGCCCTCGCCCTCGGAGCCGAAGTGCTGCTCGCCCTGGCCGACGGCGCCGCCGCGGCCGCCACCGGCGCCGCCCTCCTCACCTGCGTCGCCCTGGTCCTGGGGCGCTACGCCGTGGGCGGCGGCGCCCAGGACGCGGGCCTGCGCCGGCCGATGCGCCTGCTGGGCAGCCGGGCCCCGGCGCTCGGCCGGTGGCGGCGCGTGGTGGCCGACACCCTCGCGGACGAGGAGGGGGAGCACTTCCGCACCGTCATGCGGCCCCAGCTGCAACGGCTGTTCGCGGCCCGGCTGGCCGAACGGCACGGCGTGGCGCTGCACCGGGACCCGGGGCGGGCCCGGGCCCTGGTCGGCGCCGAGCTGTGGCCGTGGATCGATCCCGCGGCGCCCGCACCCCGGCCCGCGCTCCCCGAACCCGTCCTGCGTTCCCTGCTGGACCGCCTGGAAGCCCTGTGACCGCCCCAGCCCCCCGCCCGACCCCGCCACGTGAGGACCCGTCCGTGACCAGCCCCCACCCCCCGGCACAGCCGCCCGTCCTGACGCCGCGACAGGCGGGCGAGCGGGCCGCCGCCGTGCTGGACGAGATCCGCACCGCCGTGATCGGCACGGCCGAACCGCTGGCGCTCGTCATGCTCGGCGTCCTCGCCGGGGGCCACGTCCTCATCGAGGACCTGCCCGGCCTCGGCAAGACGCTGCTCGCCCGTTCCTTCGCCACCACCCTCGGACTGGACTTCTCCCGCGTCCAGTTCACCCCCGACCTGCTGCCCTCCGATGTCACCGGCGCCCCCTTCTACGACCAGCGGACCGGCGACATGGTCTTCCGGCCCGGCCCGGTCTTCACCCACCTGCTGCTCGCCGACGAGATCAACCGCACCCCGCCCAAGACCCAGGCCGCCCTGCTGGAGGCCATGGCCGAGTCCCAGGTCTCCGTCGACGGCAGCACCCGGCCCCTGCCGGACCCCTTCGTGGTGATCGCCACCGCCAACCCCATCGAGTACGAGGGCACCTACAGCCTGCCCGAGGCCCAGCTCGACCGGTTCCTGCTCCGGGTGCGCATGGGCTACCTCCCGGCCTCCCAGGAGGCCGCGATGCTGCGCGCACGCGTCGACCGGGCGGCGCCCGAGGCCGTACTGCGCACGCTCAGCGGGCCGGACGAGGTCCTGGCGATGCGGGCCGCGGTGGAGCGCGTCGAGGTGGACGACGACCTGCTCGATTACGCCGTCGCCCTCGTCGGCGCCACCCGCGCCCACCCGCACGTCCAGGTCGGAGCCTCCCCGCGCGGCGGCCTGGCCCTGGTGCAGC
Source organism: Streptomyces sp. NPDC006687 (assembly GCF_040636215.1). Classification (NCBI taxonomy): domain Bacteria; kingdom Bacillati; phylum Actinomycetota; class Actinomycetes; order Kitasatosporales; family Streptomycetaceae; genus Streptomyces; species Streptomyces sp. NPDC006687. The sequence goes on from NZ_JBEYJJ010000021.1 coordinate 21,637, forward strand.
TCGCCCGCGCCCGCGCCGTACTGGAACTGCGGGACTACGTGACCCCGGAGGACGTCAAATCCGTGGCGGTGCCGGCCCTCGCCCACCGCGTCACCCTCAAGCCGGAACTGTGGGTCCGGCAGATCGACGCCGACGACGTCCTCCAGGAGATCACCCGGTCGGTGGCCGCCCCCCGGACCCTGCCGCGCACCCCGGTCGCACCGTGACGCGGCCGGAGCCCGCCCGTAGCGCGGCGGCCGCCGTCCGGCGGGCCCTGGACGGCCGCCAGGACGGCACCGCCGAACCCCCGCCGCCGCCCCCGACCGGCCGGCGCCCCGGCGAACGCGCCCTGCGCCTGGGCACGGTGGCCGTGGCCGCCCTGGCCGCCGCGCTGGTCACCGGGCGGCCGTGGGCGCTCGCCCTCGCCGCCGTCCCCCTGGTGTTCCTCGTCCTCGCCCTGCCGGACGGGACGGGCCCCGGCGAGGTGACGGCCGAGGCCACGGCCGAGCCGCGGCGGTGCTTCGCGGGCGAGCAGGTGCGGGTACGGATCGCGGTGGCGTACGACGCGGGCCCCGGCCGCCTGGACCCCTGGGTCACCCTGGGCCACGGGGTGCGGCTCGACCACCTCGCGGTCGGCCCGAACCACGTCGAGCTCCTGCTGACGGTCCAGCGCTGGGGCCGCTGGACCCTCGGCACGGTGGACGTCGACGTCTACGACCGGGGCGGTGTCGCCCGTCGCACCGTACGGGCGGAACTCGGCGAGGCCGCCGTCTTCCCGGTGCCCGGACACGCCGGCCTCACCCCCGTCCCGGTCCGGCTGCCGCACCGCCTCGGCGAGCACACGGCGGCGCAGCGCGGCGAGGGCGTCGAGGTCACCGGCGTGCACCCGTACGCGCGCGGCGAACGGCAACGCCGGATCCACTGGCCGGCCACCACCCGCCGGGGCACGGTGCAGGTCCACCAGTTCGCCGCGGAGTCCGCCGCCGACACGGTGGTGCTGCTGGACGCGCTCACCGACGTGGCCGACCCGGTCACCGGCGCGTCCTCGCTCGACGAGACCTTCCGGGCCGCCGCCGGCGTGGTCCGCGCCTACCTGCGCACCCACGACCGGGTCGGCGTCGTGTCGGTCGGCGGGACGACCCGCTGGCTCCGGCCGGGCAGCGGCCAGGGCTACTTCCACCGCATCACCGAGAGCGTGCTGGAGGTCCGCAAGGACCTCGCCCACCGCTCGGAGGGGCTCGCACCGCTGCCTCCGCCCGCCCTGCCCGGCCACGCCCTGGTGTACGTCATCACCTCGCTGACGGACCATCGGATCTTCGACGTCCTGCACCAGGTGCGCGGCCGGGCCAACCCGGTGGTCGTGGTCGAGATCCCCACCGGCGACCCGGTCGTGGATCCCGGCGACACCGAGGGCTCCCTCGCCCTGCGGCTGTGGCGCGCCGACCGCGAGGCCATGCGCTTCGGGCTCGTCGAACACGGGATCCCGGTCGTCACCCACCGGCCCGGCGAGAGCCTCGACCTCGCCCTCGCGCCGCTGCTGCGGACCCGCGTCCGCGGAGGAACCCGATGACCACGTCGCCCGCCGCGCACCCCGCCGGCGGCCGGGCCGCCCTGATCCTCACCCGGCTCACCTCCCGTGTCACCGACCGGCTGCTGGGAACGGCCCTGGCCGTCGCCGCCTGCGATCCGCCGGCCGTCCTGCACGCGACCGCGCCGGTGCAGGTGCTGGTGGCCGGGGCGGCTGCGGCCGCCTGGTGGGCCGCCCCGATGGTCGACGCGCGGCCCGTCCACACCTCCCTGCGCTGGTACGCCGTCATGGGCCGCCGCCGCACGACCGTGCTCCCGGCCACCGCCGTGGTGGTCGCCGCGGCCACCGGCCCAGCGCTCTGGCTCGCTGCCTGCGTCGCGGCCCTGCTGCTCGCCTACCTGCTCGTCACCGACGCCTGGACGGCCGGTGTGACCGCCCCGCGAGGCCGCCCGCAGGCGACGCCCGCGCTCGCGGCCGCCGCCGCGGCCGCCGTGGTCCTGCTCGCCGCCCAGGCCCCGGTCGCGAGCACCCCGTACGCCCGGTTCCCCGCGGCCCTCGCCGTCGCCGCGACGGCGCTCTGCCCGCTCCTGGCGCTCCGCGTCCGCCGACGCTAGTCCTGGGCCGCCACCCGGAAGCGGATGCCGGACTTCTGGAGGCGGGCCAGCAGGGCGGCGCCCATGGCCACCGCCGTGGTGAGCTGCCCGGCGGTCTCCGGAAGGTCGTCGTACGCCAGGCACAGCGCGGACTCGGCCAGCATCTTCGCCGTCTCCCCGTAACCGGGGTCCCCGCCCGACACCTCGGTGAACACCCGCCGCCCGCCGCCCTCGCCGACGAAGCGGACGGTGAACCAGCTGCGGGCGCGCCGCTCCGCGTCCGGGCCGGAGCCCGGCTCCCAGCGGGCCATCAGCCACCGCCGCGCCGCCGGGACCTGGGCCAGCGCCGCCGCCGCGCCCACGGCCACCGCCCCGCCCACGGCGACGGGCAGGTGGCGCACCGAGGCGTAGTGCCGGTAGCGGAAGTCCGGCCCGTAGCGCTCCAGCGCGGCCGCCGACCGGGTCACGACGAGGGGGTCCAGCGTGGGCAGCGGCAGCGCCCAGGTCCCGGTCTCCCGGCTGAACCGGGGCGCCCCGACGGGGCCCCGCACCCGGCGCCCGGGCAGCCGGGGCTGGTACAGCCGGCGCTGCCGGGCGGCGGCCAGGGTCTGCGGACCGCGGCCCAGGGCCGTGAGGGCGGAGGCCAGGGTGCCGCCGGAGGCCAGCGCCGAGGAGCGAACGAATCCGTCCACCCGCAGCGGCACCCCGGCCGGCAGCAGCCCCACCGTGAAGTACGCCCCGAGGTCGGCCGGGACCGAGTCGAACCCGCACGCGTGCACCAGCCGCGCCCCCGTCTCCCGGGCCCGCGCGTCGTGCGCGACGTACATCCGGTCGACGAACTCCGGCTCGCCGGTGAGGTCCACGTAATCGGTGCCCGCCGCGGCGCAGGCCGCGACCAGCTCCGCCCCGTACCAGACGTACGGCCCGACGGTCGTGGCCAGCACCCGCGTCCGCCCGGCCACCTCCCGTACGGCCCGGCTGTCGCAGGCGTCGGCGCGCAGCAGCGGCAGCGCGGCGCAGGCGGGGTCCAGCCCGGCCAGCCGGGCGCGCAGCCGCTCCAGCTTCCCGAGGTCGCGTCCGGCCAGGGCCCAGCGGCAGCCGGCCGGGGCGTGGCGGGCCAGGTACTCGGCGGTGAGCGCCCCGACGAAGCCGGTCGCTCCGAAGAGCACGAGGTCGAAGTCCCGTCCGGGACGGCTGTGGTGGACGTGCTCGTTCATGGAACGTTCCTCCCGGCTGATGTGGGTGGCTGAGGCTAGCGTGGGAGCCGGCGGTCCGTACGGGCGGGGAGAGAGGGTGTGGACAAGGGCAGGGAGGAGGGCAGGGAGAAACGAGCCAATCGGCTAAGCGCTTGCTCTTGTGCTGAGAGGGGTCCGTTCCTAGCATCGCTGGTGTTACATCAGTTGTGTCACACACGCACCAGGGACGCCGGGAGCCCGGATGACAGTGGCGAAGACAGGGACCGGCCCGCTGGCCGGGGTGCGCGTCGTGGAGCTGGCGGGCATCGGGCCCGGTCCGTTCGCCGCGATGCTCCTCGCCGACCTCGGGGCCGACGTGGTGCGCGTCGACCGGCCCGGCGGCGGCGGTCTCGCCATCGATCCGGCGTACGACGTCACCAACCGCAACAAGCGCTCCGTCCTGGTCGACCTGAAGTCCGACGAGGGCCCCGCCCGGGTGCTGGACCTCGCCGAGCGGGCCGATGTGCTCATCGAGGGCTTCCGCCCCGGCGTCGCCGAGCGGCTCGGCGTCGGCCCCGAGGAGTGCCTGGCCCGCAATCCGAAGCTGGTCTACGGCCGGATGACCGGCTGGGGGCAGCGGGGCCCGCTCGCCCACACCGCCGGGCACGACATCGCGTACATCGCCGTCACCGGCGCCCTCGGCATGATCGGTGACCCGGCCGGACCCCCGGCCGTCCCCGCCAACCTGGTCGGGGACTACGCGGGCGGCTCGCTCTACCTGGTCATCGGCGTGCTCGCCGCCCTCCAGCACGCCCGCACCCCCGGCGGCGCCGGCCAGGTCGTGGACGCCGCGATCGTCGACGGCACCGCCCACCTCACCGCCATGATCCACGGGATGGTCGCGGCCGGCGGCTGGCAGGACCGGCGCGGGGCCAACCTCCTCGACGGCGGCTGCCCCTTCTACGGCACCTACGAGACCTCCGACGGGCAGTACATGGCCGTCGGCGCGCTGGAGCAGCAGTTCTACGACACCTTCGTCCGGCTCCTCGGCATCGCCGACGAGGCCCCCGCCCGCAAGGACCCGGCCCGCTGGGGCGAGCTGCGCGAAGCCGTCGCCGCCCGCTTCAGGGCCCGTACGCGCGCGGAATGGACGGAGGTCTTCGAGGGCACCGACGCCTGCGTGGCCCCCGTCCTCTCGCTGCGCGAGGCCCCGCACCACCCGCACCTGGCCGCCCGCGCCACCTTCACCGACTTCGGCGGGATCACCCAGCCCGCCCCCGCACCCCGCTTCTCCGCCACCCCGGCCACCCTCCACAGCGGCCCGGCGCAGCCGGGGGCGGACACCGCGTCCGTGGCCCTGGACTGGGACGTTCCGGGCCTGACCGGGAAGGGTGCCTGAGGGAACCGTCCCGCGCCGTGCCGAACGTGAGGCCCGTCGGCCCCGGACCGGCCCGGCTGACCGAAACCGTCAAGAGCTGGCTCCAGGGGGCCCCATGCAACGCCGCATCTACGACGCCGACCACGAGGCGTTCCGTGAGACCGTCCGCACCTTCCTCGCCAAGGAGGTCCTGCCGCACTACGAGCAGTGGGAGAAGGACGGCATCGTCAGCCGCGACGTCTGGCGCGCCGCCGGCCGGCAGGGCCTGCTCGGCCTCGCCGTGCCCGAGGAGTACGGGGGCGGCGGCAACCCGGACTTCCGTTACGCGGCCGTCCTCGCCGAGGAGTTCACCCGGGCCGGCGTCCCCGGCCTGGCCATCGGCCTGCACAACGACATCATCGGCCCCTACCTGACCTCCCTGGCCACCGAGGAGCAGAAGCGCCGCTGGCTGCCCGGCTTCTGCTCGGGCGAGACCATCACCGCCATCGCGATGACCGAGCCGGGCGCCGGCTCCGACCTCCAGGGCATCCGCACCAGTGCCGAGGACCGGGGCGACCACTGGCTGCTCAACGGCTCCAAGACCTTCATCTCCAACGGCATCCTCGCCGACCTGGTGGTCGTCGTCGCGAAGACCACCCCCGAGGGCGGCGCGCACGGGCTGTCGCTGCTCGTGGTCGAACGCGGCATGGACGGCTTCGAGCGCGGCCGCAACCTCGACAAGATCGGCCAGAAGTCCCAGGACACCGCCGAACTCTTCTTCCACGACGTACGCGTCCCCAAGGAGAACCTGCTCGGCGAGCTCGACGGGGCCTTCGTCCACCTGATGACCAACCTGGCGCAGGAGCGGCTGGCCATCGCCATGGCGGCCATCACCGCCGCCGAGCACCTCCTGGAGATCACCACCCGGTACGTCAAGGAGCGCGAGGCGTTCGGCCGCCCGCTCGCCAAGCTCCAGCACGTCCGCTTCGAGATAGCCGAGATGGCCACCGAATGCGCGGTCACCCGGACCTTCCTCGACCGCTGCATCACCGACCACGCGGACGGCGCACTGGACCACGTCCACGCCTCCATGGCCAAGTGGTGGGCCACCGAACTCCAGAAGCGGGTCGCCGACCGCTGCCTCCAGCTGCACGGCGGCTACGGCTACATGAGCGAGTACCCGGTGGCGCGGGCCTTCACCGACGGGCGTATCCAGACGATCTACGGAGGCACGACCGAAATCATGAAGGAGATCATCGGCCGCTCCCTCCTCGGCTGAACCCGCCCGCCCCCTCCCCGGCAGCCCCGCCGCACCCCGGACCTCCCCGAAAGGCAAGACCTGTGAGCACCGAAGCGTACGTGTACGACGCGATCCGCACCCCGCGCGGCCGCGGCAAGGCCAACGGCGCCCTGCACGGCACCAAGCCCATCGACCTGGTCGTCGGCCTCATCCACGCCCTGCGCGAGCGCAACCCCGGCCTCGACCCGGCCGCCATCGACGACATCGTGCTCGGCGTCGTCGGCCCCGTCGGCGACCAGGGCTCCGACATCGCCCGTATCGCCGCCATCGCCGCCGGACTGCCCGACACCGTCGCCGGCGTACAGGAGAACCGCTTCTGTGCCTCCGGCCTCGAAGCCGTCAACCTCGCCGCCGCCAAGGTGCGTTCCGGCTGGGAGGACCTGGTCCTGGCCGGCGGCGTCGAGTCCATGTCCCGCGTCCCCATGGCCTCCGACGGCGGCGCCTGGTTCGCCGATCCCATGACCAACTGGGACACCGGCTTCGTCCCCCAGGGCATCGGCGCCGACCTCATCGCCACCATCGAGGGCTTCACCCGCCGCGACGTCGACGAGTACGCCGCCCTGTCCCAGGAGCGGGCCACCACGGCCATCAAGGAAGGCCGCTTCGCCGGCTCCGTGGTCCCCGTCACCGACCGCAACGGCCTGGTCGTCCTGGACCACGAGGAGTTCGTCCGTCCCGGCACCACCGCCGACACCCTCGCCAAGCTCAAGCCCTCGTTCGCCGACATCGGCGACCTCGGCGGCTTCGACGCCGTCGCCCTGCAGAAGTACCACTGGATCGAGAAGATCGACCACGTCCACCACGCCGGCAACTCCTCCGGCATCGTCGACGGCGCCTCCCTCGTCGCCATCGGCACCCGCGAGGCCGGCGAACGGGGCGGCCTGCGCCCGCGCGCCCGGATCGTCTCGGCCGCCGTCTCCGGCTCCGAGCCCACCATCATGCTCACCGGCCCCGCCCCCGCCACCCGCAAGGCCCTCGCCAAGGCCGGCCTGACCATCGACGACATCGACCTCATCGAGATGAACGAGGCGTTCGCCGGCGTCGTCCTGCGCTTCGTCAAGGACATGGGCGTCTCCCTCGACAAGGTCAACGTCAACGGCGGCGCCATCGCCCTCGGCCACCCGCTCGGCGCCACCGGCGCCATGCTGCTGGGCACCGTCGTGGACGAGCTGGAGCGCCAGGACAAGCGCTACGGCCTCGTCACCCTCTGCGTCGGCGGCGGCATGGGCGTCGCCACCATCGTCGAACGCGTCTGACCCGTCCTGAACCCTGATCCCACCTCTGACACGGAAGTAGCGAACATGAGCGAGTCCACCACGATCCGCTGGGAACAGGACGAGACCGGCGTCGTCACCCTGGTCCTCGACGACCCGAACCAGTCCGCCAACACGATGAACCAGGCGTTCAAGGACTCCATCGCGGCCGTCGCCGACCGCGCCGAGGCCGAGAAGGACTCCATCCGCGGCATCATCTACACCTCCGCCAAGAAGACCTTCTTCGCCGGCGGCGACCTCAAGGACATGATCGGGCTGCGCCCCGAGCACGCGCGGCTGGCCTTCGACACCGGAACCGACATCAAGCGCTCGTTGCGCCGCATCGAGACCCTCGGCAAGCCCGTCGTCGCCGCCATCAACGGCGCCGCCCTCGGCGGTGGTTACGAGATCTGCCTCGCCTCCCACCACCGCGTCGCCCTCGACGCCCCCGGCTCCAGGATCGGCCTGCCCGAGGTCACCCTCGGCCTCCTCCCGGCCGGCGGCGGCGTCACCCGCACCGTCCGCCTGATGGGCATCGCCGACGCCCTCCTGAAGGTCCTCCTCCAGGGCACCCAGTACAGCCCCCGGCGCGCCCTGGACAACGGCCTGGTCCACGAACTGGCCGCCACCCCCGAGGAGATGCTCGCCAAGGCGCGCGCCTTCATCGACGCCAACCCGGAGTCGAAGCAGCCCTGGGACGTACCCGGCTACCGCATCCCGGGCGGCACGCCGTCGAACCCCAAGTTCGCCGCCAACCTGCCGGCCTTCCCGGCCAACCTCAAGAAGCAGCTGAACGGCGCCCCCTACCCGGCGCCGCGCAACATCCTGGCCTGCGCCGTCGAGGGCACCCAGGTGGACTTCGAGACCGCGCTGACCATCGAGGCCCGCTACTTCACCGAGCTGGTCACCGGGCAGACCGCGAAGAACATGATCCAGGCGTTCTTCTTCGACCTCCAGGCCGTCAACGCCGGCCGCAGCCGCCCCCAGGGCATCGCACCGCGCAAGGTCACCAAGGTCGCCGTCCTGGGCGCCGGGATGATGGGCGCCGGCATCGCCTACTCCTGCGCCCGGGCGGGCATCGAGGTGGTCCTCAAGGACGTCACCGCGGAAGCCGCCGCCAAGGGCAAGGCGTACTCGGAGAAGCTGCTCGACAAGGCCCTCGCCAAGGGCCGCACCACCGAGGCCGAGCGCGCCGAGCTGCTCGCCCGGATCACCCCCACCGCCGACGCGGCCGACCTCGCGGGCTGTGACGCCGTCATCGAGGCCGTCTTCGAGGACACCGCCCTCAAGCACAGGGTGTTCCAGGAGATCCAGGAGCTCGTCGCCCCCGACGCGCTGTTGTGCTCCAACACCTCCACACTGCCCATCACCGGGCTCGCCGAAGGCGTGGCCCGACCCGCCGACTTCATCGGCCTGCACTTCTTCTCGCCCGTCGACAAGATGCCGCTGGTGGAGATCATCAAGGGCGAGCGCACCGGCGACGAGGCCATCGCCCGTGCCTTCGACCTGGTCCGCCAGATCAACAAGACCCCGATCGTGGTCAACGACTCCCGCGGCTTCTTCACCTCGCGCGTCATCGGCCAGTTCATCAACGAGGGCGTCGCGATGGTCGGCGAGGGCATCGAGCCCGCCTCCATCGAGCAGGCCGCCGCCCAGGCCGGCTACCCGGCCAAGGTGCTCTCCCTGATGGACGAGCTCACCCTCACCCTCCCGCGCAAGATCCGCAACGAGACCCGCAAGGCCGTCGAGACCGAGGGCCGCACGTGGACCGAGCACCCGGCCGACACCGTCATCGACCGCATGGTCGACGAGTTCGCCCGCCCTGGCCGCAGCGGCGGCGCGGGCTTCTACGAGTACGACGAGACGGGCCGGCGGACCCGGATCTGGCCCGGCCTGCGCGAGCACTTCGCCAAGCCGGAGGCGCGGATCCCCTTCGAGGACATGAAGGAGCGCATGCTCTTCGCCGAGGCCGTGGACACCGTCCGCTGCCTGGACGAGGGCGTGCTCACCTCCGTCGCCGACGCCAACATCGGCTCCATCATGGGCATCGGCTTCCCCGCCTGGACCGGTGGCGTCCTCCAGTACATCAACGGCTACGAGGGCGGCCTGCCCGGCTTCGTAGCCCGCGCCCGCGAACTCGCCGCCACCTACGGCGAACGCTTCACCCCGCCCGCCTCCCTGGTGGCGAAGGCCGAGCGCGGGGAGACGTACGCCGACTAGCCGACGACCGGCCGCTCATCGCGGGCGGTGTGCGAGCCCGCGAGCGGAGCCCCCGCGGGCGGCGTTCAACCCTGTTCCGGGGCGAACGCCGCCCGCAGCTCCTCCTTCAGCGACCGCTGGAACGCCGTCACCAGGGCCTGCACCACCATCGGCTGCATGTGGGCCGACAGGGCCTTCATCGACTCGATCTGCTCCTGATCGCTCTCACCCTCGGTGAACGGCCCCCACACCTCGTCCCGGAACAGCGCCGTCAGCTCGTGCGCCGCGGTCCGCGCGTGCTCCAGCAGGATCCCGCGCGCCACCAGCAGCGTCTCGTGCGCGATCGGTACGTCGAGCAGCGCGACCCCCAGCCGCAGCAGCCCCACGTCCACCCGGAAGCCGCCGTCGGCCTCCGCCAGTACGTTCATCGCCGCCAGCCGGCGCAGGTCCTCCTCCGGCAGGCTCCGCCCGGCCCGCTTCTCCAGCTCCGCCCGCGACACCTCCAGCGCCGCGTCCGGTGACCAGGTCGCCACCAGCGCCCGGTGGATGGCCAGGTCGTGCGCGCTCAGGTCGGCGGGGAGGGCGTCCAGGTAGCGCTGGATCGCCGACAGGGTCATCCCCTGGTGCTGGAGCTCCTCGATCAGCGCCAGCCGCGACAGGTGCTCCGGGCCGTAGTGCCCCACGCGCCGGGGTCCGATCACGGGAGGGGGCAAAAGGCCGCGCGTGCTGTAGAACCGTACGGTGCGGACGGTGACTCCGGCCCTCGACGCCAGCTCGTCGACCGTGAGCATCGGCTCGGTGGGCATCGGCTCGGTCGCCCGGTCGGCCATCGTCTGCGCCTCGCTCTCTGCTGCACGGCTTGGGTTCAACAGTATTGCTGTCGCACCAACGATGTGAAACGGCCAGGAGCTGCCCATGACCACGAACCTGCGACTGCCCGGACGCCCCGAAGACCTCACCCTTCCGTCCCTGCTCGCCCGCAACGCCGCCGAGCACCCGGACCTGCCCGCCCTCTCCTGGCGCACCGGGGACGGCTGGCAGACCCTCACCTGGAGCGAGGCCCGCCACCGTGTCGCCGTCCTCGCCGCCGGATACACCGCCGTGGGCGTCACCCGGGGCGAACACGTCCTGCTGATGATGGGCAACCGGCCCGAGCACTGGCTCAGCGACCTCGCCCTCGTCCACCTCGGCGCCGTCCCCGTCACCGTCTACGGCACCTCCGCGCCCGAGCAGATCGCCCACATCGCCCGCCACAGCCGGGCCCGGCTGGCCGTGGTCGAGGGAGCCCGCGAACGCGACCGCTGGGCCCCGCTGCTGGACGACCCCGCCACCCCGCTGGAGCGGCTCGTCGTCGCGGAGACCGCCGAAGCCGGCCCGCACACCGGCTACGCCTCCCTCTACGCCGACGGCGCCCGCCTGCACCGCCCCGACGCCTTCGAGAAAGCCTGGCGGGAGGCCCGCGCCGAGGACCCCCTGACCGTCGTCTACACCTCCGGCACCACCGGCGACCCCAAGGGGGTCCGGCTCAGCCACCGCAACATCCTGCTCCAGTCGGTGCGCCTGGACCGGCACGTGGACCTGCCCGAGCACGCCGAGCACATCTGCTACCTCCCCTTCGCCCATATCGCCGAGCGCATCCTCGGCATCTACCTGCCGCTGCTGCGCGCCGCGCACGTCCGGCTGGTCGCCGACCCCGCCGCCGTCGCCGCGGCGGTGCGCGAGCTGCGGCCCGTGCAGTTCTTCGGCGTGCCCCGGGTATGGGAGAAGCTCGCCGCCGGCCTACGGGCGGCGCTGGCGGGGCTGCCCGAGGAGCGGCGGCGGGCCGTCGAGGCGGCCGGGGAGCTGGCCCGCGCCCGGGCCGGGCACCGGGAACGCGGCGAGGAGGTACCGCCCGCGCTGGAGGCGTCGTACGCGCGGGCCAAGGAGGGGGTGCTGGACCCGCTGCTACGGCTCGCGGGGCTGGACCGGCTCCAGTGGACGGGCAGCGCCACCGCGCCGATGCCGATCGAGGTCGTCCGCTTCTGGGCGGGCTGGGGCATCACCATCATGGACGCCTGGGGGCTGACCGAGACCTCCGGCGTGTGCACCGTCAACCGCAACACCGCCGGCGGCTTCCGGCTGGGGTCCGTGGGCCGGCCGATCGAGGGGCTGGAGCTGAGGATCGCCGAGGACGGGGAGGTCCTCGCGCGCGGAGCGACCGTCTTCGAGGGCTACCTGCGGCCCGACGGCACGGTGGAGGGCGCCGCCGACTCCGAGGGCTGGTTCCCCACGGGGGACATCGGACGGCTCGACGAGAACGGCTTCCTGTGGCTGACCGACCGCAAGAAGGAGCTGATCATCACCTCGAACGGCAAGAACGTGGCCCCGGCACTGGTGGAGAACACCGTCAAGGAGCACCCGCTGATAGGCCAGGCCCTGGTCCACGGCGACGGCCGCTCCTACCTGGTGGCCCTGCTCGTCCTGGACCCCGAGATGGCCCCCGCCTGGGCCGCCGCCCGGGGCATCGAGGCGGCCACCCTCACGGAACTGGCCGCGCACCCGGCGGTCCTGGAGGAGACCGCCCGGGCGGTGCGGGCCGCCAACGCCCGCCTCAACCGTACGGAACAGATCAAGCGCTACCGGCTCCTCGCGCAGGAGTGGAGCCCGGAGACCGGTGAACTCACCCCGACGCTGAAACTCCGCCGCAGGGTGGTCAGGGAGAAGTACGGACACCTCATCGAGGCTCTGTACGAGGAGGCGTGAACGGGCGCGGGCCGATGAGTTCTTCCATGATCGGCGGTCATAGGTCAGGGTGGACGCGCCACCGCCGCGCGAGCGGCCGCGGCGCCCCCCGCCCGACCCGCGGAACCGGACACGACACCGAGGAACCCACGATGCGCACCCTGATCAGCACGGCCTTCATCTCGCTCGACGGCGTGGTGGAGGCCCCGGGCGGCGAGCCCGGCTACCGCAACTCCGGCTGGACCTTCAAGGACGTGGCGTTCGTGCCCGAGGCGTTCGAGATCAAGGGCCGCGAGCAGCAGGAAGCCTCGGCGATGCTGCTGGGCCGGACCAGCTACCAGGCGTTCAGCCCGGTGTGGCCGGACATGGCGGACTTCGCCGGCTACAAGGAGATGCCCAAGTACGTCGTCTCCACCACCCTCACCGAGGACGACCTGGTGACCAACTGGGGCGAGACGGCGATCCTGCGCTCACTCGACGAGGTCGCCGCCCTCAAGGAGACCGACGGTGGCCCGATCATCGTGCACGGAAGCGCCACCCTGCACCAGGGCCTCTCCGACGCCGGCCTGGTCGACCGCTACCACCTGCTCGTCTTCCCGCTCCTGCTCGGCGCGGGCAAGCGCCTGTTCAGCGCCACGGACAAGGACGCCCAGAAGCTGAGGCTGGTCGAGCACGAGGCGTACGCCAACGGTCTGCAGAAGAACGTGTTCGACGTCGTCCGCTGACACCCGGCCGTCCCGGACGCCGCCCGCGGGGCGGGTCCGGGACGGCCGGTCCGCCCGGCCTACCGGCCCACCACCGGGTAGTGGTCCGAGAGGTCGGTGTAGGTGTAGGACGTGCCCCAGCTGGAGACCGTCCAGGGGGCGGACTCCTCCTTCACCACGTTGTTCTCCCAGCCCGACGGGCGGGCGTTGCCCTTGCGGTAGAGGACGTAGTCCAGGTCCTCGCGGGGGTCCGTGGGGTAGCGGTAGCGGGCGATCGAGTTGAGGGCCGTGTCGAAGGAGTACGGGTGGCCCGTGCGGGCGTCGGCGGGGGAGAGGTCCAGGTCCGTCAGCATCGAGGCGTACTCCGGGCTGCGGGAGTCGACGTTCATGTCGCCCGCCACGATGACCTGTTCGCCCGCCGGGATGTTCTTGGCGTCCAGGAAGGCGTCTATCGCCTTGAACTGGCGGCTGCGCATCTGGGCCGCCTCGCCCGCGCCGCAGCCGGGGTCGGTGGACTGGGCGTGGGTGCCGACCACGTGGACCTTGGTGCCGTTGACGTCCAGGACCACGTACGCGAAGCCCTTGTTGGACCACCAGTCGGCGCCGCAGGCGTCCTTGTAGACCACCTGCTCCTTGCGCACGATCGGCCACTTGCTGAGGACCATGACGCCGCCGTCCTCCGGGGTGGTGGAGGAGTACGAGCCGCCCGTGGCGTCCCAGCCGCTCTTGCTGCGCCCCACGACCGGGGTCTGGTACGGGTACTGCGCGGCGGCGTTCGCCTTCAGGGTGTCCGAGGCGCCGTTGTCGAAGGTCTCCTGGAGGACGACCACGTCGTGGCCCTGGAAGAAGGCGGCCTTCGGGATCGCGGTGGCCCGGTGCTCCTGGCCCCAGTTCGGGTAGAGGTTCGTGCTCATCAGGAACGTGTTGTAGGTAAGGACGCTCAGCCGGGGTGCCGCGGCGGCGCCCTCGGCGGCCGTGGCGGCGGGTGCGGAGGCGAGGGCGAGGGCTGCTGCGGCTGCGGTCGCGGCAACGGCCGTGGCGGCGGCGCGGCTGCGGGGCGAGGTCTGCGGCATGGAGGTCTCCATCAGTCCGGTGGAACCTGCGGGGGAAGATCGACGCCGTCATCCAAGCAGCCACGGTTACTTCGGGGTAACACCCGTGACAAGACTTTCTGTCCGGCCCACGACAACTCGCGCTCGCATAATGGAACTCATGAACCCCACAGGTCACAGCGGTCCCGATCCCGAGCCTCCGCCGCCGGGCGGGGTGCTGTGGACCACCGCCGGGGACATCCGCTCCCTGCTCCCCCTGCCCGCCGCCTTCACGCTCCAGGTGGCCCATCCGGCCGTGGGCGCCGGCGTCGACCGGTACTCGGTCTTCCGCACCGACCCCTGGGGGCGCGGCGAACGCTCCCTGCGCTCCGTGATGCTGTGGGTGTACGGCGGGGAGGAGGCCGTCGCCGAGGGCCGGCGGGTCCGCCGCCTGCACCGGGGCATCCAGGGCACCGACACCCGGGGCCGGCCCTACCACGCCCTGGACCCCGCCTGCTACGCCTGGGTGCACGCCACCGGCTTCCCCGTCGCCCGGTACGCCGGCCGGTACCTGTTCCGGGGCACCGGCCCCGAGCAGGACCGCCAGATGTACCGGGAGTGGCTCATGGTGGGCCGGATCCTGGGCCTGCGTGACCGGGACATGCCGCAGACCGTCGAGGAGTTCTGGCCGTACTACCACCGGATGCTGGCCGAGGAGATCGAGCCGACCGGGGTCGCCCGCGAACTGGTCGCGGCGGACGTGGACCTGCCCCGCCCCGAGCCCGCCTCCCGGGCGCTGCGGCTGCTGCTGCGCCCGGCCTGGCCGCTCCTGCGCGCGGGATACCTGCGGTTCCGGGCCTTCGTCACCGTCGGGTACATGCCGCCCGAGGCCCGGGCCGCCATCGGCCTGGAGTGGACCCCGGCCCAGGAGCGCCGGCTGCGGCGGTTCAGTGCCGTCGTACGGGTCCTCGTACCGCTCCTGCCCGAACGGCTGCGCTACCTTCCGCAGGCCCGCGCCGCCCGGGCACGCCGGCGCGCCGGGGCCCGCTGAGGGGACCCGGCGCGCGTCAGGTGACCGCGTCGCGGCTCAGTGGCCGTGGCCGCGGTCGTGGACGGAGTTCGTGGCGGCGATCTTCTTCCAGGACTTGGGCTCCGCCGCCGGCTTCGCCGGGGCCTGGAGGGACCGGGCGCCCGGCGCGGCGGCCTGGGCGCCGAAGGCCGGCTTTCCGGGGGTGTACAGCCAGGTCTCGAAGAGCTGGGCGAGCGGCTTGCCCGACACCTTCTCCGCGTACCGGACGAAGTCCCCGACCTTGGCGTTGCCGTAGGCCCGCTCGGTCGGCCAGCCCTTGAGGATCTGGAAGAACTTCTCGTCGCCGACCTCGTTGCGCAGCGCCTGGATGGCGATACCGCCCCGGTCGTAGACGGCCCCGTGGAACTGGTTCTCCGCACCCGGGTCACCCGGCTTGACCTGCCAGAACGGGTCGTCCGCCGGGCGGGTGTCGTACGCCCACTGGGCCAGCTCCTGGGCGGTGCCCTCGCCCTCCTTCTCCGACCACAGCCACTGCGCGTAGCGGGCGAAGCCCTCGTTGACCCAGATGTCCTTCCAGTTGTCCACGGACACGCTGTCGCCGTACCACTGGTGCGCCAGCTCGTGGACGACGACCGAGACGTTGGCGCCGTTCGAGAACTGGCGCGGGCTGTAGAACGGCCGGGTCTGGGTCTCCAGGGCGAAACCGCTGGGCACGTTCGGGACGTAGCCGCCCAGCGCGTTGAACGGGTACGGGCCGAACACCGACTCCAGCCACTCCGCGACCTCGCCGGTGCGCTCGACGCTCGCCCGCGCGGCGCCCGCGTTGTCGCCGAGGTCCTTGCTGTAGGCGTTGAGGATCGGCAGCCCGCTCGCGGTCTTGTCGGTGGTGATGTCGAACTTGCCGATGGCGAGGGTGGCCAGGTAGGTGGCCTGCGGCTTGTTGGAGCGCCAGTTGTAGCGGGTCCAGCCCAGCCGGGAGGTCTGCGACTGGAGCACGCCGTTGCTGATGGCCTGGGTGCCGTCCGGGACGTTGACCGAGATGTCGAAGGTCGCCTTGTCCAGGGGGTGGTCGTTGCTCGGGAACCACCAGACCGCCGAGTCGGGCTCCTGGGCCGCGACGCCGCCGTCCGGGGTGCGCTGCCAGGCGGACCAGCCGTCGATCTTGAACTCCGAGGGCTTTCCGGCGTACTTGACGACGACGGTGGCCTGCTTGCCCTTGGCGAGCGGCTGCGCGGGGGTGACCTCCAGCTCGTGCGCGCCGGAGGTGGCGAAGGCCGCCTTGACCCCGTTGACCCGGATCTCGCTCACCTTCAGGCCGAAGTCCAGGTTGAAGCGGGACAGGTCCTGCGTGGCGGTGGTCAGGAGGGTGGCCGTGCCCTCCAGCAGGTCCGTCTTCGGCTGGTACTGCAGGCGCAGGTCGTAGTGGGAGACGTCGTAGCCGCCGTTCCCGCTCTGCGGGTAGTAGCCGTCGCCGATGCCCGGCGCGCCCTGGACGGTGCTGGCCGCCGACGCCGGGATCACCAGCAGGAGGGAGGCGGCCAGGACGCTCGGGGCGATCACTTTGCGGTGCACGAAGAGCTCCAAGGGGTAGGGGAGACAGATCGGTTCGACGTTCGTCGTACGCCGTACGTCGTCCGACCGTATTCACCCGTGGGCCCTCTGGTCATGTCCATGGCCCCTGCTGTCACACGATCGCCATTCGGCCGTCACGATCACGGCCCCGCGTGGCGCCCCGCCCGTGGGGCGCGCGGCCCGGAAGGCCCTGGCGAGGCCCGCTCGCGCCTGCGGGGCGGCGCTCAGGTTGGCGCGAATGCGCCGTGTTCCAGGCCGAGTTGGGGCCGTAGTCGCGTCCGTGCCCGCGAGCGGGTCGGGGACGGGCCGGGGGTGGGCCGCATACCGGCTAGTCGGTAGGGTGCGGTCATGACCATCGATCTGCACGCCGCGCGCCGCTGTTGGCACACCGCCATCAATCCCTACCACTCCACCCTCTACTTCTCGCCCGAGATATTCGAAGAGCTCGGCGCGCTCGGCATCACCCACCGGGTCGCCGTCAACCTCGCCCACCGCTCCGCGGCCATGGGCGCCGTCGGCGCCGGCACGGTCACCGCGACCTTCTACAACTACCGGCACGACCACGTCGCCCAGCACCTGCCCGCCGTCTG
This sequence comes from Streptomyces sp. NPDC006687, assembly GCF_040636215.1. NCBI lineage: Bacteria > Bacillati > Actinomycetota > Actinomycetes > Kitasatosporales > Streptomycetaceae > Streptomyces > Streptomyces sp. NPDC006687. The sequence goes on from NZ_JBEYJJ010000021.1 coordinate 38,669, forward strand.
GGACACCGCCGCCCCCGAGCAGGTCCTCGCCGCCCGGCTGCGCGCGGCCGACCGCGCCCTGCGCCGCCTCCTCGGCCCCGAGACCATCGCCTCACCCGAACTCGCCGAGGCCGCCGACCTCGCCCTGCGCGCCACCGAAGCCTGCACCCGGCACGGCCGGACCCTCTACTCCGCCCACGCCGACCTCCCCGTCCCCGAGGAACCGCACCTGCGGCTGTGGCACGCCACCACCCTCCTGCGCGAACACCGGGGCGACGGGCACCTCGCCGCCCTCCTCATCACCGGCCTCGACCCGCTGGAGGCGCTCGTCAGCCACACCGCCACCGGCCGCGGCATGACCGCGAAGTGGGTCAAGTCCATCCGCGGCTGGGAGCAGTCCGACCTCGACGCCGCCGCCGACCGCCTGCGCGCCCGCGGGGTCCTCGACGGCGACGGGGAGCTCACCGAGGAGGGCCACGCCCTGCGCGAGCGGCTCGAAACGGAGACCGACCGCCTCGACGCGGCCCCGTACGAGCACCTCGGCGCCCCCGGCGTCGCCCGCCTCCAGGCCCTCGGCGGGGCACTCGTCCAGCAGGCCATCGGCGCCGGCGCCTTCCCGGCCGACCTCTTCGGAAAGGACTGACGGGCTCCCCGCCGCCCCCGCCGGCACCTGCCACAATGGGCAGCCTTCCACGCACACGCACGAAGGCACCACGGCACGAAGGCAGGCGGGACCGCAGTGACGACGATGTCCATCGAAGGCAGGATCGCCGAGGAGCTCGGCGTACGGGAACGGCAGGTCAAGGCCGCCGTCGAGCTCCTCGACGGCGGCTCCACCGTGCCGTTCATCGCGCGCTACCGCAAGGAAGCGACCGAGATGCTCGACGACGCCCAGCTGCGCACCCTGGAGGAGCGGCTGCGCTACCTGCGCGAGCTGGAGGACCGCCGCTCGGCGATCCTCGACTCCGTGCGCGAGCAGGGCAAGCTGGACGCCGGCCTGGAGGCCCGGATCCGCGCGGCCGACACCAAGGCCCGGCTGGAGGACATCTACCTCCCCTTCAAGCCCAAGCGCCGCACCAAGGCGCAGATCGCCCGCGAGGCCGGCCTGGAGCCGCTCGCCGAACGGCTGCTGGCCGACCCGGCCGCCGAACCGGCCGCCGCCGCGGCCGCGTTCGTCGACGCCGGGAAGGGGGTGGCCGACGCGGCCGCCGCCCTGGAGGGGGCCCGCGCCATCCTCACCGAGAAGTTCGCCGAGGACGCCGACCTCATCGGCGACCTCCGCGAACGCATGTGGGGCCGCGGCCGCCTGGCCGCGAAGGTCCGCGAGGGCAAGGAGGAGGCGGGCGCCAAGTTCTCCGACTACTTCGACTTCACCGAGCCCTTCACCGCCCTCCCCTCCCACCGCGTCCTCGCCATGCTGCGGGGCGAGAAGGAGGAGGTGCTCAGCCTGGAGCTGGAGCCGGAGGAGCCCTCCGACACCCCCGGCCCCTCCACGTACGAGGGGCTCATCGCCCGCCGCTTCGGCATCGCCGACCGGGGCCGCCCCGGCGACAAATGGCTGGCCGACACCGTCCGCTGGGCCTGGCGCACCAAGATCCAGGTCCACCTCGGCATCGACCTGCGGACCCGGCTGCGCGCCGCCGCCGAGGACGAGGCCGTACGCGTCTTCGCGGCCAACCTCCGCGACCTGCTGCTCGCCGCCCCCGCCGGCACCCGCGCCACCCTCGGCCTCGACCCGGGCTTCCGCACCGGCGTGAAGGTCGCCGTCGTCGACGCCACCGGCAAGGTCGTCGCCACGGACGTGATCCACCCGCACGTTCCCGCCAACAAGTGGGACCAGTCCCTGGCCACCCTCGCCCGGCTGGCGAAGGAGCACGGCGTCGAGCTGATCGCCATCGGCAACGGCACCGCCTCCCGGGAGACCGACAAGCTCGCCGGGGACCTCATCGCCCGCCACCCCGAGCTCGGGCTGACCAAGGTGATGGTCTCCGAGGCCGGCGCCTCCGTGTACTCCGCCTCCGCCTTCGCCTCGCAGGAACTGCCCGGCATGGACGTGTCGTTGCGCGGGGCGGTCTCCATCGCCCGCCGCCTCCAGGACCCGCTCGCCGAACTCGTCAAGATCGACCCGAAGTCCATCGGCGTGGGCCAGTACCAGCACGACCTGTCCGAGCTGAAGCTCTCGCGCTCCCTCGACGCGGTCGTCGAGGACTGCGTCAACGGCGTCGGCGTGGACGTCAACACCGCCTCCACGCCGCTGCTGTCCCGGGTCTCGGGCATCAGCGCCACCCTCGCCGAGAACATCGTGGCCCACCGCGACGCCAACGGCCCCTTCCGCAGCCGCAAGGGCCTCAAGGACGTGGCCCGCCTCGGCCCGAAGGCGTACGAGCAGTGCGCGGGCTTCCTGCGCATCCGCGGCGGCGACGACCCGCTCGACGCCTCCGCCGTGCACCCCGAGGCGTACCCCGTGGTGCGGGCCATGGGCAAGAAGGCGGGCGGCGAGGTGGCCGCGCTGATCGGCAACACCTCGGTCCTGCGCTCGCTGCGCCCCGACGAGTTCGTCACCGACGCCTTCGGCCTGCCCACCGTCACCGACATCCTGCGGGAGCTGGAGAAGCCGGGCCGCGACCCGCGCCCCGCCTTCAGGACGGCGACCTTCAAGGAGGGCGTGGAGAAGATCGGCGACCTGGCCCCGGGGATGATCCTGGAGGGCGTCGTCACCAATGTGGCCGCCTTCGGCGCCTTCATCGACATCGGCGTCCACCAGGACGGCCTGGCGCACGTGTCCGCCCTGTCGAACACCTTCGTCAAGGACCCGCGGGACGTGGTCAAGCCGGGCGACATCGTCAGGGTCAAGGTCATGGACGTGGACATCCCGCGCAAGCGGATCTCGCTCACGCTGCGCCTGGAGGACGAGGCCGGGGCCGAGCGCGGAGCCGGCGCACCGCGCCAGCGCGACGAGCGCCGCGGCGGCGGCCGCCCCCCGCAGCAGCGCGGCGGCCAGAACCGGGGCGAGGGTCAGGGCCGCGGCGGCGAGGGCCAGGGCCAGGGCCGGGGTCAGGCCCAGCGGGGCGGCGGGCAGCGCCAGGGCGGCGGCGCCGGCCAGCGCTCCGGGGCCCCGGCTCCCGCCAACAGCGCCATGGCCGACGCCCTGCGCCGGGCCGGCCTCACCGGCGGTCAGGAGGACCGCCGCAAGCGGTAGCGGCAGGGGCCGGAGCACGGTCGGCAGCTTTGGCCGGATCAGGACCCCGCGGGGCAGCCGTCCTTGCCAACTGCCGCCGGTGATCGGTAGGCATGGTGGAACGCCCGTTCGTCTCGCGCGGACGGGCGTTCCGCGTTTCCCCTCAGGGACCGCACCACCCGAGGCCGCCTCAAGGCACAGGACGTTATGCCGATGCCCCCCCACGCCTACCGACGCTGCCCGAGAAAGGGTCCGAAGAGGGAACACATGCCCTACCGGAATCTCAGCCTGCGCAGACGCTGCGAGATGATTCTCGGTCATATGGATCTGACGCACCCGTTCTCCCTGGACACCCTGTGCGCCCGCATCGCCGACCGGCGCGGCCGTCCGATCCTGCTCCACCCCCTGCCCCGCGAGGCCGCCGAATCCGGCGTCTGCGGACTGTGGGTGGGCACCGAGACCGTCGACTACGTCTTCTACGAGGCGCACACCACCCCCCTGCACCGGGAGCACATCGTGCTCCACGAACTGGGGCACATCCTCTTCGGCCACCACTCCCTGGAGGGCGAGGAGACCGACGGCCGGGCCCCCGTGGTCCTCGGGCGCACCAACTACACCACCCGCCAGGAGCAGGAGGCGGAGATGCTCGCGAGCATGATCCGCACCCACACCTCGGGCACCGGCCGCTCCCGCCCCGCCGCCGGCCCCCGGGGGGCCCTCGCCCGGCTGGAGTCCGCCATGGGGTACGAGCGGGGCCACCACGATGGCAGCTGAACTCGCCGCCTTCGGTGACAGCCTGGCGGTCCCCAGCGTGGTGTGCCTGTGGATCGCGGTCCTGCTGCGCGCGCCCGGCGCCCTGCGCTCCCCGCAGCAGCGCGGGCTGTGGCTCGCCGTCGCCACGGCGGCCGCCGCGATGACCCTGAACCTGCCCGACGTCGTCGCGTACGCCATGGAACGCGAAGCCTCCTACGCGCACACCATCGGCCTCGTCCGCAACCTCATCGGCGTGCTCTCGGCGGGCGCCGTGCTCTACTTCGTGGCCGCCGCCACCCGGGGCCGCAGGCTCCAGCTCGCCTCCTGGGCCGGCACCCTGCTCTGGCTGACCGCCCTCGTCACCCTGGACGCCGCCCCCCCGGCCCACGGCACGCACACCATCCCGGCCTCCGGCGCCCCCGTGCCCTCCCTGCCGTACTGGCTCGTCCTGATCTCCGCCCACCTGATCGCCAACACCATCTGCGTGTACGTCTGCTGGCGCTACGGCCGCCGCACCGAGAGCCGCGCGCTGGCCGCCGGGCTGCGCCTGTTCGGCCTGGGCACGGGCCTGGCCTGGCTGTTCTGGTTCGCCTACCTGCTGAAGGCCCTGTTCGCCAGTACCTGGGCCGTGCCCGCCCTGCCGCTGCTGATGAACCTGCACGGGCTGCTGCGCGCCGCCGCGATCCTGGTGCCGACCCTGTTCACCCTGCGCCACACCCTGGCCGACACCGCCACCGCCTGGCGCCTGTGGCCGCTGTGGCGGGACCTGGTCCAGGCCGTCCCGCACGTGGTCCTCTCCAGACCCCGGGCGGGCCGGGTGCTGGAACTGCTCTGGCCGCCCGTCCCGCGCAACCTGCTCGTCTACCGCAAGGTCATCGAGACCCGCGACGCGATCCTGATCCTGGGGGAGTACGTGGCCCCCGGAGTCCCCGAACTGGCCCGCGGCCATGTCGTCGGCAGCCGGATCCCCGAGCAGCGGCACAGCGCCGCCGCCCTGGCCTGCGTACTGAAGGAGGCCCGCCGGGCCAAGCTCGCCGGACTGCCCGGGCAGCCGGGCCAGGCCCCCGCCCTGGAGCTCCCGGCCGCGATGCAGACCTCGGCGGAGGGCGGAGACCTGGGAGAGGAAGCCCGCTTCCTGGTCGACGTCGCCCAGGCGTACGCCTCCCCGACGACCTCGGCTTTCGCCCCGGCCGCCACCTGAACCACCCGCACCACCCGCACCACCCGTGCCACCGAGGAAGTGACCCCACCCCTTGACCACCACCGTTCTGATCACCGGCGCCAGCTCCGGCCTGGGCGCCGCCTTCGCCCGCGGCTTCGCCGCCAAGGGCTGCGACCTGGTCCTCGTCGCCCGGGACAAGGCCCGCCTGGAGGCGGTCGCCGCCGGGCTCGGCCGGGACTTCGGGACCGTCTGCGAGGTCCTGCCCGCCGACCTCCTCGACCCGGCCGGCCGCGCCGCCGTCGAGGGCCGCCTCGCCGAACGCGGACGGCCCGTCGACGTCCTGGTCAACAACGCCGGCTTCGGGCTGCCGGCGCCGTACCCGTACAACCCCGTCGAGGACGAGGAACGGATGCTCGACCTCCTCGTGAAGGTCCCGCTGCGCCTCACCCACGCCCTGCTGCCCGGGCTCCGCGAGCGCCGCCGGGGCGCGGTGCTCAACGTCTCCTCGGTCGCGGGCCTGCTGCCCACCGGCACCTACGGGGCGGCCAAGGCGTGGGTCACCGCCTTCAGCGAGTCCCTCCGGATCGACATGGCCCCGTACGGGGTCCGGGTCCTGGCGGTGGTGCCCGGCTTCACCCGTACCGAGTTCCAGCAACGTGCCGGGACGGACGTCAGCGCCCTGCGCGACGCCGTGTGGCTGGAGCCGGAGGCGGTCGTGGCCAAGGCCCTGCGCGATCTGGCCCTGCGCCGCCCGGTCAGCATCACCGGCCGCCACTACCAGGCGTACGCCTTCGCGGCCCGCCACCTCCCGCGCGCCTTCGTGGCCGCCCGGCTGCCCCGCAAGCGCCGGGCTCCGGCCGGGGCGGCGGACTGATCCCCTCCGGTTTGCCCGGGCCGCCGCCCGGGCAGCCGCCCGGCGAGGGGGCCGGCGGTACGGACGGAGGATGAGTCATGGACGACCAGGGCGGCGCGGGCGGCGTCCCGCTCCACGGCGACGACGAGAGCCAGCAGCAGCGCAGACCCCACACCGAGCGGCACGCGAAGGCCCCCGGCCCCGTCCGGCGCGAGGACACGGACGAGGCCAGCCGCCTCGACCACCCCGAGCCCCCCGAACCGGACGAACCCCGCAAGCACCGCGGCGGCGGCAAGGGCCCCGACGAGTGGTAGCCCCCCGGCCCGCGACACCCGGCCCGGCAGCGCTCAGGGCCGGGTGACCGCGCCGCTCAGAGCTCGGTGACCTTGCCGCCCGCGACCTCCAGGCGGCGGGTCACCCGCACCGCGTCCAGCATCCGCCGGTCATGGGTGACCAGGAGCAGGGTGCCCTCGTACGCCTCCAGGGCGGACTCCAGCTGCTCGATCGCCGGCAGGTCGAGGTGGTTCGTCGGCTCGTCCAGCACCAGCAGGTTCACCCCGCGCCCCTGGAGCAGCGCCAGCGCCGCCCGGGTGCGCTCCCCCGGGGACAGGGTCGCCGCCGGGCGCAGTACGTGCGCCGCCTTCAGGCCGAACTTGGCCAGCAGCGTACGGACCTCCGCGGGCTCGGTGTCCGGGACCGCCGCGCAGAACGCCTCCAGCAGCGGCTCCCCGCCCAGGAACAGCCCGCGCGCCTGGTCCACCTCACCGACCAGGACACCCGAGCCGAGCGTGGCGGAACCGGAGTCCGGCGCCAGCCGCCCCAGCAGCATCGCGAGGAGGGTGGACTTGCCGGCGCCGTTGGCCCCGGTGATCGCCACCCGGTCCGCCCAGTCGATCTGCAGGCTCGCCGGGCCGAAGGCGAAGTCCCCGCGCTTGACGGCCGCTTCGCGCAGGGTGGCGACGACGGAGCCGGAGCGCGGGGCCGCCGCGATCTCCATGCGCAGCTCCCACTCCTTGCGCGGCTCCTCGACGACGTCCAGCCGCTCGATCGCCCGCTGCGTCTGGCGTGCCTTGGCCGCCTGCTTCTCGCTGGACTCGCCCCGCAGCGACCGGCCGATCTTGTCGTTGTCCGAGGACTTGCGGCGGGCGTTGCGCACGCCCTTGTCCATCCAGTTGCGCTGCATCTGGGCGCGGCCCTCCAGCGCGGCCTTCTTGTCCGCGTACTCCTCGAACTCCTCGCGGGCGTGGCTGCGGGCCCGTGCGCGCTCCTCCAGGTAGGCGTCGTAGCCGCCGCCGTAGAGGTTGATCTGCTGCTGGACCAGGTCGAGTTCGAGGACCTTGGTGACCGTGCGGGCCAGGAACTCGCGGTCGTGGCTGATGACGACGGTGCCCGCGCGCAGCCCCGTCACGAACCGCTCCAGCCGCTCCAGACCGGCCAGGTCCAGGTCGTTGGTGGGCTCGTCGAGGAGGAACACGTCGTAGCGGGAGAGCAGGAGGGAGGCGAGGCCGGCGCGGGCGGCCTGGCCGCCGGACAGGGCCGTCATCGGCAGGTCCAGGCTCACCGCCAGCCCCAGCTCGTCCGCCGTCTCCTGGGCCCGCTCGTCCAGATCGGCCCCGCCGAGGTCCAGCCAGCGGTCCAGGGCGAGCGCGTAGGCGTCGTCGGCGCCCGGGGTGCCGTCCACGAGCCCCTGCGTGGCCTCGTCCAGCGCGGCCTGCGCCGCCGCGACCCCGGTACGGCGGGCCAGGAAGTCCCGTACCGTCTCGCCCTCCCGCCGCTCGGGCTCCTGCGGGAGGTGGCCGACGGCCGCACCGGGCGGGGAGAGCCGCAGCTCACCGGTCTCGGGGGTGTCCAGCCCGGCGAGCAGCCGCAGCAGGGTCGACTTCCCGGCGCCGTTGACGCCGACGAGGCCGATGACGTCGCCGGGCGCGACGACGAGGTCCAGACCGGAGAAGAGGGTGCGCTCGCCGTGCGCGGCGGTGAGGTTCTTGGCGACGAGGGTTGCAGTCATGATGTCCCGATCCTATCGGCGCGCCGCCCGCCCGGTGCCTAGCCGCCGGTCAGGCGCAGGCCCGCCCACAGGGCGGCCACGGCCGCGGCCAGGGCCGCGGGGGTGGTGAGCAGCCCGAGGCGGGTGAAGTCGCCCAGGCGGATCTCCTCGCCGTGCTCGTGCAGCATCCGCCGCCACAGCAGGGTGGCCAGGGAGCCCGCGTACGTGAGGTTGGGGCCGATGTTGACCCCGATCAGCACGGCGAGCACCACGCCCGGGCCGCCCGGCGCGGCCAGCGGGAGCAGGGCGAGCACGGCGGGCAGGTTGTTGATCAGGTTGGCGAGTACGGCGGCCACCGCGGCCACGGCCAGCAGGGCGGGCAGCGCGTCCCCGTCGGGCAGCAGCCACGCCAGCCCGTCCCCGAGCCCGTGGTCCACCACGGCCCGTACGACCACCCCCAGGGCGAGGACGAACAGGCAGAACGCGGGCGCCGTGGAGGCGGCCAGCCGCCGCGGGGTGGTCTCCCGGCGCCACAGGGCCCGTACGCCGAGCACCACCGCTCCCGCCAGGGCGGCCCACGCCGGGCTGGCCCCCGCCAGGGAGGCCACGGCGAAGCCGGCCAGCGTCAGCGCCAGTACGGCGGTGGCGAAACGCGGCAGCGGCGCGGGCTCGGCCGCCCCCGGGACGTGCTCGGGCTCGGCCCTCAGGTCGGCCCGGAAGAACCGGCGGAAGACCGCGTACTCCACCGCGATCGCCACCACCCAGGGCAGGGCCATCAGCCCCGCGAACCGGGTGAAGGTGAGCCCGCTGGCGGTGAAGGCCAGCAGGTTCGTCAGGTTGGAGACGGGCAGCAGCAGCGAGGCGGAGTTCGCCAGATGGGCGGTGGCGAACACGTGCGGGCGCGGGCGGGCGCCCAGCCGGGCGGAGGTGGCCAGCACCACCGGGGTGAGCAGCACCACGGTGGCGTCCAGGCTGAGGGAGGCCGTCACCGCCGAGGCCACCAGGAAGACCCCGCCCAGCAGCCCCGCCGCCCCCCGCCCGGCGGCCCGCCGGGCCACGGCGGCCCCCGCGGCCCGGAACAGCCCCTCGTCGGCGCAGAGCTGCGCGAGGGCCAGGATCACCGCGAGGAACCCCACCACGGGCAGCAGCCCGCGCACCTGCTCCCACGCGTCGGCCGGCGACACCACCCCGAGCGCGACGAGCAGCCCGGCGGCCGGTACGGCGGCGGCCGCCTCGGGCAGCCCGCGCGGGCGCAGCACGGCGAAGGCCAGCACGAGGAGCAGCAGGGCACAGGACAGGGACTCGGCGAGGACGGTGTTCAGGGCGGTGACTTCCATGGACAGGGCGAACGGGAACGGGCGCGGGGGACGAGGACGGAACGGGAACGGCCAAGGATCGCACGCGTGCCCGACCGGTGGCCGGATAGGTGGGATACCCGTCATTGCGGTCACCCCGACCCGGTCACACCATGGAGGCATGCCCCAGCGCACCGTGCTCGTCGTCCTCTACGACGGCGTCCAGAGCCTCGACGTGACGGGCCCCGTCGAGGTGTTCGACGGGGCCGGCCGCTGCCGCCCGGACGACGGCGGATACGCGGTCCGTACGGTCTCGCCGGGCGGCGCCCCCGTCCGCACCGGCAGCGGGCTGACCCTGGTCCCGGACGGGGACCTGGAGAGCGCCCGCCCCGGCCCGGACGCCACCCTGCTGGTGCCCGGCGGCCGGTACACCGGGGACTTCGAGCCGCGGATCACCGACTGGCTGCGCGCGTACGGGGGTCGCGCGGGGCGGCTGGTGTCCGTCTGCACGGGCGGGCTGCTGCTGGCGGAGGCCGGGCTGCTGGACGGGCGGCGGGCGACCACGCACTGGTCGGTGTGCGAGCGGATGGCACGGGACTACCCCCGGGTGGCGGTGGAACCGGACCCCATCTACGTCCGGGACGGCCCCGTCGCCACCTCCGCCGGGGTCACCGCCGGGATCGACCTGGCGCTGGCGCTAGTGGAGGAGGACCTCGGGCGGGACACGGCGCTGCTGATCGCCCGGCACCTGGTGGTGTTCCTGCGCCGGCCGGGGAACCAGGCGCAGTTCAGCGCCCAGCTCGCGGCGCAGACCGCACAGCGGGAGCCGCTGCGGGAGGTGCAGCACTGGATCACCCAGAACCCGGGCGGCGACCTGAGCGTGGAGGCCCTCGCGGCCCGGGCCGCCCTGTCGCCGCGGCACTTCGCGCGGGCCTTCCAGGCGGAGACGGGGGTGACGCCCGGGCGGTACGTCGAGCGGGTCCGGGTGGAGCACGCGCGGCGGCTGCTGGAGGAGTCGGGGGAGGCCGTCTCCCGTATCTCCCGCGCCTGTGGCTACGGCACCCCCGAGGCCCTCCGCCGCGCCTTCGTCAGGACCCTGGGCCAGTCCCCGGCCGAATACCGCCGCCGCTTCGGCACCGCCGCACGGCCGTAACCGCACAGATCCGGCCGTCCGCACCGGGCGGCCGGCCCCCCAGCGACCCCTCCGGAGGAGACATGCAGATCGCCGTCCTGCTCTACGACCGCTTCACCGCCCTCGACGCCATCGGCCCCTACGAGACCCTCAGCCGCCTCGACGGCGCCGAGACCGTCTTCGTCGCGGAGCACAAGGGACCGGTACGGACCGACAACGGCGCGGCCGTCCTCGTCGCCGAGAGGTCCCTCGACGAGGTGACCCGCCCCGACATCGTCATCGTCCCCGGCGGACCGCACCCCGAGACGGAGATGGACAACCCCGCCGTCCTGGACTGGCTGCGCTCCGTGGACGCCACCACCACCTGGACCACCTCCGTGTGCACCGGCTCCCTGCTCCTGGCCGCCGCCGGACTGCTCGACGGCCGCCGGGCCACCAGCCACTGGCTCTACCTCGACCGGCTCACCCCCTTCGGGGCCGAGCCCACCGGCGAGCGGGTGGTCTTCGACGGGAAGTACGTCACCGCCGCCGGGGTCTCCGCCGGCCTGGACATGGGGCTCGGCCTGCTCGGCCGGATCGCGGGGGACGCCTACGCCCAGACCGTGCAGCTGATGTGCGAGTACGACCCGCAGCCGCCCTACGACGCGGGCTCCCCCGACAAGGCGTCGGCCGAGATCGTCGCCCGGCTGCGCTCGGCTAACCCGCTGACGGGCCGGGGCGCCAGCTGAAGGCGGGGTCCCGGCGTTCCAGGAAGGCGGCGACCCCCTCCGCGGTGTCGCCGCTCGCGGCCGCCTGGCCGCTCCAGTACGCGTCCCGGTCCGTGCGCCCGTCCGCGAACTCCTTCGCGGCGGCCTGCGTCAGCCGGGAGCGCGTCGTCAGGATCCTGGTGAACTCCGCCACCCGCCCGTCCAGCTCCCCGGCCGGCAGCAGCTCGTTGAGGAACCCGGCCCGCAGCGCGGTCCGCGCCCCGATCAGCTCCGCGGAGTAGAGGAGGTACTTGGCCCAGGCTGGCCCCACCAGCGAGGCCAGCCGCCGGGTGGAGGACGCCGGGTAGACGATGCCCAGCTTCGCCGGGGTCACCCCGAACCGGGCCCCCTCCTCCGCGAACCGCAGGTCGCAGGCGGCCGCCAGCTGGCTGCCGCCGCCCACGCAGAAGCCGCGCACCGCCGCCAGGGTCGGCTTGGGGAACGCGGCCAGGGCCTCCTCCGCCGCCACCGCGAGGGCCTGCGGGTCCTCGCCGCCGGTGAGGGAGGAGATGTCGGCGCCCGCGCAGAAGGTGGCGCCGGAGCCGGTCAGCACCAGCACCCGGACGGCCGGATCGGCGGCCAGCCCTTCCAGCAGCTCCGGCAGGGCGCGCCACATCGCGGCCGTCATGGCGTTGCGCTTCGCGGGGTGGCAGAGGGTGACCGTGGCCACCCCGTCGGCGACCGTGTGGTGGAGGGCTGCGTCCCCGGCGTGGTCCATGCGCCGGATGCTATCCCGGGGTGACGATCCTATGATCAAGGGGACCGTCGTCCTGGGGGGTGCGAGGAGGTGGCATGCCCATGGGAGCCGAGCGGAAGCGGCAGCGGCAGCAGGAGAAGAAGACGCTCAACCGCAGCTTCGGACTGCTGGTGCTGCTCGGGGTGGTCCTGGTCCTGGCCGGTCTGGTGGGTCTGGTCTACGCCGGTGTGGCCACCCTGACGTCGATGTTCCTCTTCGGCTGGCTGCTGCTGGTCGGCGGCGTGATCGGCCTGGTCCACGCCGTCCAGTCGCGCGGGAGCAGCTACTTCTGGCTGGCCGTCATCGTCGCCGCGGTCAACCTCGCCGCCGGCTTCGTGATCCTGCGCCGCCCCGAGGCGAGCGCCGAGGCACTGACGATGTTCGCCGCGCTGCTGTTCCTCACCGGCGGCGTCTTCCGTCTCGCGGGCTCCCTGGTGGTGCGCGGGAGCAACTTCGGGCTGGCCCTGGTACAGGGGGCCTTCGGCATCCTGCTCGGACTCCTGATCCTGGCCGGCTGGCCCGGCAACAGCCTGTACGTGATCGGGACCTTCTTCTCCCTCGCCCTGCTGTTCGACGGGCTGAGCCTGATCGTCGTGGGGCTGGGCGCCCGGCGGGTCCTCGGGATGGTCAGCGACGACAGGGGCCCGCAGGCCGGGCCGGACGCGGCAGACACTGCCAAGCGGAGCCCGATGGATCAGGAACAGTCCCACATCTGACTCTGTCATACGCCAGTGGTCAGAAAGTGTCCGAATGCTGCTGACTTCTGGTCAGTGGCGCGGTCCGGACCAGGCTGCTCGCCACTCTTGACGCGTGGAGACGATCGAGCGCGAAGACGGGGGCCTGAACATGGACGACGGCGGGAGCATCCCGCAGGCCAGGGGAGGTGAGACGTCGGCTCCGGCCGACCCCCTCGCGTACGAGGGAGTGTGGCGCTTCACCGCGCCGGCGGTAGAAGAATCCGTTCCGCAGGCCCGCCGGGCCGTCCGCGACCTGCTCGGCCGCCAGGGGGTACCGGCCACGCCGGACCTGGTCTACTCCCTGCTGCTGATCGTCTCCGAGCTGGTGACGAACTCGGTCCGGCACGCCGCCCTGCTCTCCCCTGAAGTGGCCGTCGAGGTGGCGGTCGGCCGGGAGTGGGTCCGGGTGGCCGTGGAGGACGACCACCCCTACCGGCCCAAGGCGCTGGAAGCCGACTTCGGCCAGACCGGCGGCCGGGGCCTGCTCCTGGTCCGCGAGGTCACGCGGGAAGCCGGCGGGGTGTGCGACGTCGAGCACACCTCCACCGGCGGAAAGGTGATCTGGGCCGCGCTCCCGATCCAGGCCCCGGCCACCCGGCCCCTCTGACCCCAGCCGCCCCCGAGCCCCGGACGGCGCGGCGGCTACCAGCCGGCTGCCTCGCCCGTCAGCTCGCGGATCGCGGGACGCGCCGCGTCGAGCACCGTCATGAACCAGGCCGAGAACGGCACCTGCGCGTGCCGCTTCGCCAGCTCCTGCGCCGTGACGAACGCGGTGTCCCCGACCTCCTCCGGATCCGGGTGCAGCGACGCCTGGGCCAGTCCCACGAACAGGTGGTTGTACTCCTGCTCCACCAGCCCCGACGCCGGGTCCGGGTGGTTGTAGCGCACCGTCCCCGCCTCGGCGAGCAGCGAGGGCGACAGGCCAAGCTCCTCATGGGTGCGCCGGGCCGCCGCCGCGAAGGGGGACTCGCCGGGATAGGGGTGGCCGCAGCACGTGTTCGACCAGACGCCGGGGGAGTGGTACTTCCCGAGGGCGCGCTGCTGGAGCAGCAGGCGGCCCTGCTCGTCGAAGAGGAACACGGAGAACGCCCGGTGCAGCAGGCCGGGGGCCTGGTGGGCGGAGAGCTTCTCCGCCGTGCCGATGGTGTTGCCGGACTCGTCGACCAGTTCGAGCATGATCGGTTCTTGAGCACCGGTGCCGGCGGACGCGCTGCTGTGGGCGTCAGTGGCTGATGTGGTCGGCATACCCATCCTTCGCTTCGGACTTCGGTCTTCAGTCTGCCGTACAAAAGAGGCTTGTCCCCACTTCGGCGATCCGCGCATGTCCGCCCCCCGGCGCGTGGTACACGGCGGGGGGCGGACGGTCCGCCGGGACCTTCCGGGTCTTCGGATCCCGAGCGGGGACGGAAACCTGATCGTGCCCACCGCCGCCCCGGCGGAACCGTCCGTCACCCGGGCCGTCGCCCCGCTGGGCCGAACGGCTGATGAATGCCGTCTTCCATTCATCCGATAGCCTCTGGCGACAGCCGCAGCCGCAGCCCAGCCGCCGTGCCGCCGCGCTTGCGCCGCCGCCGACGAGGGGGCCGCCCGGAACGTTCGTTGCAAGGAGTGAGTTCGTCTGCCGACCGTCATCCTCACCGGTGCGCCGGTCCCCGGATCACCGCTCGAAGACGAGCTCCGTTCGCTCGGGTTCGATGTCCGCCCGGTTCCCGCGCCCGAAGACACCGCCGCCGCCCTGGCCGGCATACCGGCCGGACAGCGGGTGGCCGTCGTCGACAGCGGCTTCGTCGGGCACCGGCACGCGCTGCGCCTCGCGCTGACCGACCCGCGGTTCGACGCCTGCGCCGTGACCGGCGCCTTCGCCGTCCAGGCCGGGGCCCGCGCGGCCCTGGAGCGGGCCGTGAGCCTCTCCCCGGGCGGCGGGGGACCCTACGCCGACCGGCTCGCCGCCGCTGTCGAGGCCGCCGGGACCATCGTCCAGCGGCCCGAGCTCGGCACCCTGGTCGCCGCCGTGCCGGCCGGCGCGGCGGAGCGCGCGGAGGCCCAGGCCGCGGTGGCCGCCGTGGACGACGAGGCCGTGCGGCTGCGCAGCGCCGTCAAGGCCCGCGACGGGTTCTTCACCACCTTCTTCATCAGCCCGTACTCGCGCTACATCGCCCGCTGGTGCGCGCGCCGCGGCCTGACCCCCAACCAGGTCACCACCGCCTCCCTGCTCACCGCCCTGCTCGCGGCGGGCTGCGCGGCCACCGGTGAACGCTGGGGCTACGTGGTGGCGGGCGTGCTGCTGCTCGTCTCCTTCGTCCTGGACTGCACCGACGGGCAGCTCGCCCGCTACTCGCTCCAGTACTCGACGATGGGCGCCTGGCTGGACGCCACCTTCGACCGGGTGAAGGAGTACGCCTTCTACGCGGGCCTCGCGCTCGGCGCGGCCCGGGGCGGCGACGACGTCTGGGCGCTGGCGCTCGGCTCGATGATCCTGATGACCTGCCGGCACGTGGTGGACTTCTCCTTCAACGAGGCCAACCACGACGCCACCGCCAACACGAGCCCCACCGCGGCCCTCTCCGGCCGGCTCGACAGCGTCGGCTGGACCGTCTGGGTCCGGCGGATGATCATCCTGCCGATCGGTGAGCGCTGGGCGATGATCGCGGTCCTGACCGCCCTCACCAGCCCCCGCGTCGTCTTCTCCGCCCTGCTGATCGGCTGCGCCTTCGGCGCCCTGTACACCACCGCCGGACGCGTCCTGCGCTCGGTGACCCGTAAGGCGAAGCGCACCGACCGGGCCGCGCGGGCGCTGGCGGACCTCACCGACTCGGGCCCGTTCGCCGAGCTCGCCGCCCGGGCCGTCCGCGCCGCGGCCCTGCCGGCGCGCTCCCCGCACCTGCCGTTCGCGGTGCTCGGCGCGGTGGCCCTGCTCGGGACCGCCTGGTACGAGCCGTTCGGCGCCGTGACCGCGGTGGGCGCCGCCGCGCTGTACGCCGTCCTCGCCGGCGCCGCCGTGGCCCGGCCCCTCAAGGGCCCCCTCGACTGGCTGCTGCCGCCGCTGTTCCGGGCCGCCGAATACACCACCGTGCTCGTCCTCGCCGTCAAGGCGGACGTCCCCGGAGCCCTTCCGGCCGCATTCGGACTGGTCGCGGCGGTCGCCTACCATCACTACGACACGGTCTACCGCATCCGCGGTGGCTCGGGCGCTCCCCCGCACTGGCTGGTGCGGACGACGGGCGGACACGAGGGCAGGGTCCTGCTGACCGTGGTCCTGGCAGCCGTCCTCGCCCGTGACGCGTTCCCCCTCGCGCTCACGGCCGTGGCCGTGTTCGTGGCTCTGGTGGTCCTCGCGGAGAGCATCCGCTTCTGGGTCTCCGCCGGAGCACCCGCCGTACACGACGAAGGAGAACCAGCATGATCGGCCTTGTCCTCGCTGCCGGTGCCGGACGCCGTCTGCGTCCCTACACCGACACCCTCCCCAAGGCCCTCGTGCCCGTCGGCCCGGAGGGCCAGGAGGACAGCCTGACCGTCCTCGACCTGACCCTCGGCAACTTCGCCGAGGTCGGCCTCACCGAGGTCGCGATCGTCGTGGGCTACCGCAAGGAGGCCGTGTACGAGCGCCGCGAGGCCCTGGAGGCCAAGTACGGCGTCACGATCACGCTGATCGACAACGACAAGGCAGAGGAGTGGAACAACGCCTACTCCCTGTGGTGCGCGCGTGAGGTCCTCAAGCAGGGCGTGATCCTCGCCAACGGCGACACCGTCCACCCGGTCTCCGTCGAGAAGACCCTCCTCGCCGCCCGCGGCAATGGCCAGAAGATCATCCTCGCCCTCGACACGGTCAAGAGCCTGGCCGACGAGGAGATGAAGGTCGTGGCCGACGGCGCGCGGGGGGTGCGGAAGATCACCAAGCTGATGGAGCCGTCCGACGCCACCGGCGAGTACATCGGTGTCACCCTCATCGAGCCCGAGGCCGCCGAGGAACTCGCCGAGGCCCTGAAGACCACCTTCGAGCGCGACCCCGACCTCTACTACGAGGACGGCTACCAGCAGCTCGTCGACGACGGCTTCGTGATCGACGTGGCCCCCATCGGCGACGTCAAGTGGGTCGAGATCGACAACCACGACGACCTCGCCAAGGGCCGGACGATCGCATGCCAGTACTGACCCGGCTCATCCCCTCCCCGGTCGTCGTCGACATCAGCTGCGGGGCGATGGACAAGCTGGACGGCATCCTCGCCGACCAGCGGATCTCCGCCGCCGGCCGGCTCGCGATCGCGATCAGCGGGGGCTCCGGGCAGGCGCTGCGCGCCCGCCTGGAGCAGGCCCTGCCGCACGCCGACTGGTACCCGGTCGTGGACGGCACCATCGACTCGGCCGTCAAGCTGGCCGACGACATAAAGGGCCGCCG
Organism: Streptomyces sp. NPDC006687; assembly: GCF_040636215.1. Taxonomy (NCBI): domain Bacteria; kingdom Bacillati; phylum Actinomycetota; class Actinomycetes; order Kitasatosporales; family Streptomycetaceae; genus Streptomyces; species Streptomyces sp. NPDC006687. Next base: position 55,623 of record NZ_JBEYJJ010000021.1, read on the forward strand.
CTACGACGCCGTCGTGGGCCTGGGCGGCGGCAAGATCATCGACGTGGCCAAGTACGCCGCGGCGCGGGTCGGGCTGCCCATGGTGGCCATCGCCACCAACCTCTCGCACGACGGCATCTGCTCCCCGGTGTCCATCCTGGACAACGACAACGGCCGGGGCTCCTACGGCGTGCCCACGCCGATCGCCATGGTCATCGACCTCGACGTGATCCGCGAGGCGCCCACGCGCTTCGTCCGCGCCGGCATCGGCGACGTGATCTCCAACATCTCGGCCATCGCCGACTGGGAGCTCTCGCACAAGATCACCGGCGAGGCCGTGGACGGACTGGCCGCGGCCATGGCCCGCACCGCGGGGGAGTCCGTGCTGCGCCACCCCGGCGGCTGCGGCGACGACGAGTTCCTCACCGTGCTCGCCGAGGCGCTCGTCCTCTCCGGCATCGCCATGTCGATCAGCGGCGACACCCGCCCCTCCTCCGGCGCCTGCCACGAGATCAGCCACGCCTTCGACCTGCTCCACCCCGGGCGCTCCGCGCTCCACGGCGAGCAGGTCGGCCTCGGCGCCGCCTTCGCCATGCACCTGCGCGGCGCCCGCGAGCAGTCCGGGCTCTTCGTGGAGGTGCTGCGCCGCCACGGCCTGCCGGTGCTGCCCGAGGAGATCGGCTTCAGCACCGACGAGTTCGTCGCGGCCGTGGAGTACGCCCCCCAGACCCGCCCGGGACGGTTCACCATCCTGGAGCACCTCAACCTGTCCGCAGCCGAGATCAGGGACGCTTACGCCGACTATGCCCAGACCATCCGTAGCTGAACTGCGCCCCGTCGTTCACCCGGCGGGCGTCAAGGACCGGCGCAGTGGCGAGCACTGGGGCGGCCGCCTCTACATGCGCGAGATCTCCCTGCGCATCACCCGCCTCCTGGTCACCACCAAGGTCACGCCCAACCAGCTGACCTACGTGATGACCCTCGCCGGCGTCCTCGCCGCACCCGCCCTCCTGGTGCCCGGCGTGTGGGGCGCCGTCCTCGGCGTGGTCGCCGTCCAGCTCTACCTGCTGCTCGACTGCGTCGACGGCGAGGTCGCCCGCTGGAAGAAGCAGTTCTCGCTCTCCGGCGTCTACCTGGACCGCGTCGGCGCCTACCTGTGCGACGCGGCCGTCCTCGTCGGCTTCGGGCTGCGCGCCGCCGACCTGTGGGGCGGCGGCCGGATCGACTGGCTGTGGGCCTTCCTGGGCACCCTCGCGGCCCTCGGCGCGATCCTGATCAAGGCCGAGACCGACCTGGTCGGCGTCGCCCGCCACCAGGCGGGCAAGCCCGTGGTCCAGGAGTCCGCCGCCGAGCCGCGCTCCTCCGGCATGGCCCTGGCCCGCCGGGCCGCCGCCGCGCTGAAGTTCCACCGCCTGGTGCTCGGGATAGAGGCGTCGCTGCTCATCCTGGTGCTGGCCGTCCTCGACCAGCTCCGCGGCGACCTGTTCTTCTCCCGCCTCGGCGTCGCCGTCCTCGCCGGCATCGCCCTGCTGCAGACGGTGCTGCACCTGGTGTCCATCCTCGTATCGAGCAGGCTGCGGTGAGCGCCCCGCTGCGCGTCGGCGCGGTCGTCATCACCATGGGCAACCGGCCCGACGAGCTGAAGGCGCTCCTGGACTCGGTGGCCCGGCAGGAGGGCGCCCCCGTCGAGGTGGTCGTCGTCGGCCAGGGCGTCGAGGTCCCCGGCCTCCCCGAGGACGTGCGCACCGTGCACCTCCCGGAGAACCTCGGCATCCCCGGCGGCCGCAACGCCGGCATCGAGGCGTTCGGGCCCGCCGGCCAGGACGTGGACGTACTGCTCTTCCTCGACGACGACGGGCTGCTGGAGCGCACCGACACCGCCGAGCTGTGCCGGCAGGCGTTCGCCGAGGACCCGGAGCTCGGCATCATCAGCTTCCGCATCGCCGACCCGGACACCGGGCAGACCCAGCGCCGCCACGTGCCCCGGCTGCGCGCCTCGGACCCGATGCGCTCCTCCCGCGTGACCACCTTCCTGGGCGGCGCCAACGCCGTACGCACGAAGGTCTTCGCCGAGGCGGGCACCCTGCCGGCCGAGTTCTTCTACGCCCACGAGGAGACCGACCTGGCCTGGCGGGCCCTCGACGCCGGCTGGCAGATCGACTACCGGGCGGACATGGTCCTGCTGCACCCCACGACCGCGCCTTCGCGGCACGCCGTCTACCACCGTATGGTGGCGCGCAACCGGGTGTGGCTCGCCCGCCGCAACCTGCCCGCCCCGCTGGTCCCGGTCTACGTGGGCGTCTGGCTGCTGCTGACGCTGTTGCGCAGGCCCACGGCGCCGGCGCTCAAGGCATGGTTCGGCGGGTTCAAGGAGGGCTGGACCACACCCTGCGGTCCGCGGCGCCCCCTGCGGTGGCGCACGGTCTGGCGGCTGACGCGACTGGGCCGCCCGCCTGTCATCTGAGAAGCTCGCGTCTGGGACCATGGGCCCCGGTCACGGGTCCGGCGCACCAGCCCCCGACGCCCTACCTGCCGCATCCTGAAGACGGAAAGTTCCAACTTGTGAGTGACACAACCCACGACGGCGCCCTCGCCACGAGCAAGCCGCCGTCCGACGACGCGGGGCTGCCCCCGGCGGAACTCGCCAGGAAGTACGGCCTGTCCGTCAGCGGTGCCCGGCCGACCCTGGCCGCATACGTGCGCCAGCTCTGGGACCGGCGCCACTTCATCCTGGCGTTCTCCCGGGCCAAGCTGGTCGCCCAGTACAGCGAGGCGAAGCTCGGCCAGATCTGGCAGGTGGCGACCCCGCTGCTCAACGCGTTGGTCTACTACCTGATCTTCGGCCTGATCATGAACGCCGGCCGGGGCATGCCCAAGGGGGTCTACATCCCCTTCCTGGTGACGGGCATCTTCGTCTTCACCTTCACCCAGAGCTCGCTGATGGCCGGCGTCCGGGCCATCCCCGGCAACCTCGGCCTGGTCCGCGCCCTGCACTTCCCGCGCGCCTCCCTGCCGATCTCCTTCTCCATGCAGCAGCTCCAGCAGCTGCTGTACTCGATGATCGTCGTACTGATCGTCACGGTGGCGTTCGGCAACTACCCGAGGCCGGCCTGGCTGCTGGTCATCCCGGCGCTGGCGCTGCAGTTCCTCTTCAACACCGGCCTCGCGCTGATCTTCGGGCGGATGGGTTCCAAGACCCCCGACCTCGCCCAGCTGATGCCCTTCCTCACGCGTACCTGGATGTACGCCTCGGGCGTCATGTTCTCGATCAACGGGGCGCTCAAGGACCGGCACGTGCCCTCGTGGGTCATGGACGTGCTCCAGTGGAACCCGGCGGCCATCTACATGGACCTGATCCGGTACGCCCTGATCGACGACTACGCCCGGCACAACCTGCCGCCGCACGTCTGGGCCTTCGCCGTCGGCTGGGCCGTCGTGATCGGCCTCGGCGGTTTCGTGTACTTCTGGAAGGCTGAGGAGCGTTACGGCCGTGGCTGAGAACAACCGGGGCCAGGTCCCCACCGTCATCGCCGACGACGTGCACATCGTCTACCGCGTCAACACCGGCAGTTCCGGCAAGGGCAGCGCCACCGCCGCCCTGAGCAAGATCATGCGCCGGGGCAAGGGCGACGCCCCGGGCGTGCGCCGGGTCCACGCCGTGCGCGGGGTCTCCTTCACCGCCTACCGCGGCGAGGCCATCGGCCTCATCGGCTCCAACGGCTCCGGCAAGTCCACCCTGCTGCGCGCCATCGCGGGGCTGCTGCCCTGCGAGTCCGGCAAGGTCTACACCGACGGCCAGCCCTCGCTGCTGGGCGTCAACGCCGCGCTGATGAACGACCTCACCGGCGAGCGCAACGTGGTCCTCGGCGGCCTCGCGATGGGCATGAGCCGCGAGCAGGTCAAGGAGCGCTACCAGGACATCGTCGACTTCTCGGGCATCAACGAGAAGGGCGACTTCATCTCCCTGCCGATGCGCACCTACTCCTCCGGCATGGCCGCGCGCCTGCGGTTCTCGATCGCCGCCGCCAAGGACCACGACGTCCTGATGATCGACGAGGCGCTCGCCACCGGCGACCGCAAGTTCCAGGTCCGCTCCGAGGCGCGCATCCGCGAGCTGCGGGAGAAGGCCGGCACGGTGTTCCTGGTGAGCCACAACAACAACTCCATCCGCGACACCTGCAGCCGGGTGCTGTGGCTGGAGAAGGGCGAGCTGCTGATGGACGGGCCCACCGAAGAGGTCGTCGCGGCCTACGAGAAGGCCAGCAGCCACTGACCGGCCGCCCCGCCGCCGTACCAGGCCCCTGCCGCTCCGCGCGGCGGGGGCCTCGCCCTGTCGCCGACATTCCGGGCGCGGTGGCCACCCGATAGGGGCCCGAGGTGTTGTACAGCGTAAGCTGGACCAGTTCTCAATCGCGCCAAGAGGGGACGATTCCCCGCAGCCGGTTCGCCGGGATACTCCCCGGTAAACTCCGCGGCGTGTCCGAAATGGGATGACTTGGGTCGGCAGTGTAGAACGGGAGACGTGACGGCGATGGCTACGGGAATTCTGACGCCCCCAGGCACAGCGGCCGTCCCGGCCCCGGGCGGCGGGCGGTGACCCCCGGGCACGGCCTCCGCCCCCCGCAGGCCCCGGCCCCCGTCGACGCGCCCGGCGCGCACGCCGGAGCCACCCTCGCCAAGGCAGCCTCGGAGAACTTCCCCGTCGCCCCCGCCTTCCTGCCCCGGGCCTGGCGCCAGGGCCTCATGGCGGTGTACGGGTACGCCCGCCTCGTCGACGACATCGGCGACGGCGACCTCGCCCCCGGCGGCCGTGACGCCGTCCTCCTCGGCCTCGACCCGGCCGCCGCCGACGACCGCCTGGCGATGCTCGACGCCCTCGAGGCCGACCTGCTGCGCGTCTTCGGCGGCAGCGACGGCCCCCCGCGCCACCCCCTGCTGCTCGCCCTCCAGCCCGTGGCGCGCGAGCACTGGCTCAGCCCCGAGCACTTCCTCGGGCTCATCGAGGCCAACCGCCAGGACCAGCGGGTCGCGCGCTACGAGACGTACGGGGAACTCCTCGCCTACTGCGAGCTCTCCGCCAACACCGTCGGCCGCCTCGTGCTGGAGCTCACCGGCACCAGCACCCCCGAGCGGATCCGCCGCTCCGACGCCATCTGCACCGCCCTGCAGATCGTCGAACACCTCCAGGACGTCGCCGAGGACCTCGGCCGCGACCGGATCTACCTGCCGGCCGAGGACATGCGGCGCTTCCGCGTCGCCGAGGCCGACCTCGCGGCGCCCACGGCCGGAGCCTCCGTACGCTCGCTGGTCGCCTTCGAGACGGAACGCGCGTTCGGGCTCCTGAATGAAGGCACCCCGCTGGTGGGTAGCGTCCACGGCAGGCTACGGCTGTTGCTGGCGGGGTTCGTGGGAGGAGGGCGAGCCGCCCTGCGGGCCGTCACCGCCGCCGGCTTCGACGTCCTGCCCGGGCCGCCCAAGCCCAGCCGAGGCCAGCTCCTGCGCGAGGTGGCCGCCGTCCTGCGCACAGCGCCGAGAAAGAGGTGAGCCCGAACGTGGAGGGCCCCAACCACGCGTCCGCTCCGTCCGCCCCGGTCCTCGCCGCCTACAGCTACTGCGAGGCCGTGACCGGAACCCAGGCGCGCAACTTCGCGTACGGCATCCGCCTGCTGCCCACCGACAAGCGACAGGCCATGTCCGCGCTGTACGCCTTCTCGCGGCGCGTCGACGACATCGGCGACGGCACCCTCGCCCCCGAGGCCAAGCTGGCCCGCCTGGAGGAGACCCGCGGCCTCCTCGGCCGGATCCGGGCCGGGGAGATCGAGGAGGACGACACCGACCCCGTCGCCGTCGCCCTCGCGCACGCCGCCCGCCGCTTCCCCATCCCCCTCGGCGGGCTCGACGAGCTCATCGACGGGGTCCTCATGGACGTCCGCGGCGAGGAGTACGAGACCTGGGAGGACCTCCAGGCGTACTGCCGCTGCGTCGCCGGGGCCATCGGACGGCTCTCGCTCGGCGTGTTCGGCACGGTCGGCCCCGGCGAGCACGCCGAGGAGTACGCCGACACCCTGGGCCTGGCCCTCCAGCTCACCAACATCCTGCGCGACGTCCGCGAGGACGCCGCCAACGGCCGCACCTACCTGCCCGCAGAGGACCTCGCCAAGTTCGGCTGCTCCGAAGGCTTCCAGGGCGGCCGGGCCCCCGCCGGCTCCGACTTCACCGGCCTCGTGCACCACGAAGTCCGGCGCGCCCGGGCCCTGTTCACCGAGGGCTACCGGCTGCTGCCGATGCTCGACCGGCGCAGCGGCGCCTGCGTGGCCGCCATGGCCGGGATCTACCGCCGTCTGCTGGACCGCATCGAGCGCGAACCCGGCGCCGTCCTGCGCGGCCGCGTCTCGCTGCCGCCGCACGAGAAGGCGTACGTGGCCGTACGCGGCCTGTCCGGCCTCGACGCCCGCACCGTCTCCCGCCAGACCACCCGGAGGCGCGGCTGATGCCCCCGACCCCGACCCCGCCCGCCCGCGGCGCCGCGGCGCGCCCCGGCCATCGGGGCCCGCACCGACGGGGCTCCACCGGCCCGTCCCCCGCCGGGGCAACCCCGCGGCGGCCGGGCGCGTCCCTCCGGGCGGGGTCCGTCCGTACCGCGGCACCCTCCGGCCCCGCGGGCCGGTCCGGCACAGGGGAGGCAGCATGAGCGGCAGCGGGGGCGACGGGCGCGCCGTCGTCATCGGCGGCGGGCTCGCCGGGGTCACCGCCGCCCTCGAACTCGCCGACGCCGGACTGCGGGTCACCCTCCTCGAAGGGCGCCCCCGCCTCGGCGGCCTCGCCTTCTCCTTCAAGCGCGGCGACCTGACCGTGGACAACGGCCAGCACGTGTACCTGCGTTGCTGCACCGCCTACCGCTGGTTCCTCGACCGGGTCGGCGGCGCCGGCCTCGCCCCGCTCCAAAGCCGGCTCGACGTCCCCGTCCTGGACGTCGCCCACCCCGCCGGACCGCGCCTGGGCCGGCTGCGCCGCAGCGCGCTGCCCGTCCCCCTGCACCTCGCCGCCTCGCTGGCCCGCTACCCGCACCTCTCCCTCGCCGAGCGGGCCTCCGTGGGCCGCGCGGCCCTCGCGCTGCGCCGCCTCGACCCCGCCGACCCCGCGCTGGACGGCGTCGACTTCGCCACCTGGCTCGGGCGCTACGGACAGAGCCCGCGCACCATCGAGGCCCTGTGGGACCTCGTCGGGATCGCCACCCTCAACGCCACCGCCCGGCAGTCCTCCCTCGGCCTGGCCGCCATGGTGTTCAAGACCGGCCTGCTCTCCGAGAACGGCGCCGCCGACATCGGCTGGGCCCGCGTCCCGCTGGGCGAACTCCACGACACCCTCGCCCGCGAGGCCCTCGACTCCGCCGGCGTCCGCACGCGACTGCGTACCCGCGTCACCGCCGTCACCCGCGGCGACGACGGGAGCTGGCGGGTCGACACCGACGGCGAGTCCCTCGACGCCGCGACCGTCGTCCTCGCCGTCCCGCAGCGCGAGGCCCACGGCCTGCTGCCCCCCGGCGCCCTCGCCGACCCCGACAAGCTCCTCGACATCGGCACCGCCCCCATCCTCAACGTCCACGTCGTCTACGACCGCAAGGTGCTCCGGCAGCCCTTCTTCGCCGCCCTCGGCACCCCCGTCCAGTGGGTCTTCGACCGCACCGACTCCTCCGGACTCACCGACGGCGGCCAGTACCTGGCGCTGTCCCAGTCCGCCGCCCAGGACGACATCGACGAGCCCGTCTCCGTCCTGCGCGCCAAGTACCTGCCCGAACTGGAGCGGCTGCTGCCCGCCGCCCGGGGCGCGAAGGTACGGGACTTCTTCGTCACCCGGGAGCGCACCGCCACCTTCGCCCCCAGCCCCGGCGTCGGCCGGCTGCGCCCGGGTCCCCGGACCGACACGCCGGGGCTCTTTCTCGCCGGTGCGTGGACCGCCACCGGTTGGCCCGCGACCATGGAGGGCGCCGTCCGCAGCGGCCTCGGCGCGGCACACGCGGCGCTCGCCGCTCTCGGCCGCCCCCGCGAACATCCTCTGCAGGAGGCGGTATGACGACCACCACGAGCACCACCAGCACCACAGGTACAGGAACCAGAGGAGAGCCATTGAACCCGGGGAACCCGGCTGTCGAGAACACGGATGCCGGCGCGGGCACGGCCGGCGGGGGAGCGGAGAAGGCCGACACCCTCGCCCTCCTCGAACGCGGCCGCACGCTGTCGACCCCCGTGCTCCGCGCGGCGGTGGACCGGCTCGCGGCGCCCATGGACACCGTCGCCGCCTACCACTTCGGCTGGATCGACGCCGAGGGCAACCCGGCCGACGGTGACGGCGGCAAGGCCGTCCGTCCCGCCCTCGCCCTGCTCTCCGCCGAGGCGGCGGGCGCCGCCGCCGAGGTCGGCATCCCCGGCGCCGTCGCCGTGGAACTCGTCCACAACTTCTCGCTGCTGCACGACGACCTGATGGACGGCGACGAGCAGCGCCGCCACCGCGACACCGTCTGGAAGGTCCACGGCCCGGCGCTCGCCATCCTCGTCGGCGACGCCCTCTTCGCCCTCGCCAACGAGGTGCTGCTGGAACTCGGCACCGTCGAGGCCGGCCGCGCCACCCGCCGGCTGACCACCGCCAGCCGCAAGCTCATCGACGGCCAGGCGCAGGACATCTCCTACGAGCACCGCGAGCGCGTCAGCGTTCGAGAATGCCTGGAGATGGAAGGGAACAAGACCGGAGCCCTGCTCGCGTGCGCGGTCTCCATCGGCGCCGTGCTCGGCGGCGCGGACGACCGCACCGCCGACAAGCTGGAGGAGTACGGCTACCACCTCGGCCTCGCCTTCCAGGCCGTCGACGACCTGCTCGGCATCTGGGGCGACCCCGGGGCCACCGGCAAGCAGACCTGGAGCGACCTGCGCCAGCGCAAGAAGTCCCTGCCCGTCGTCGCGGCCCTCGCCGCAGGTGGTCCCGCCTGTGAGGAGCTCGCCAGGCTCCTCGCGGCCGATGCCAAGAGCAACGACTTCGAGAACTTCTCCGAGGAGGAGTTCGCCCACCGCGCCGCCCTCATCGAGGCCGCCGGCGGCCGCCAGTGGACCGCCGACGAGGCGCGCCGCCAGCACGCCATCGCGGTGCGGGCCCTCGACGACGTGGACATGCCCCAGCGGGTGCGGGAGCAGCTCGTCGCCCTCGCCGACTTCGTCGTCGTGCGCAAGAGGTGATCTCCGCCGGAAAGTGGATATGAATCGCGAGTCGCCGGCCGGGGAGCTCTCCTAGAGCGTCCCCGGCCGACGGCAGACCCGGGCACAGCCGACGCACTGTACGAAGGGGAAGCCATGACAGCGACGACCGACGGCGGCGGTGCGATCACCGGCGGCGCCGATCCGCGACACGACGACGGCACGGTGGTGATCTCCGCCGTGCCCGCAGGGCCGTCCGCCGTGCCCGCGGGCCCGTCCGCCGTGCCCGCGGGCCCGTCCGGCGCAGGGCCGTCCGGCGGGGGCGCAGGACTGCTGGAGGCGGCCCGGGAGGCCACCGGCCGGGCCGTCCGCGACCTGCTGGAGCGGCAGGACGCGGAAGGCTGGTGGAAGGGCGACCTCCAGACCAACGTCACCATGGACGCCGAGGACCTGCTGCTGCGCCAGTTCCTCGGCATCCGCGACGAGGCCACCACCCGGGCCGCCGCCCTCTTCATCCGGGGGGAGCAGCGGCCCGACGGCACCTGGGCCACCTTCCACGGAGGCCCGCCCGAACTCTCCGCCACCATCGAGGCGTACGTCGCGCTGCGCCTGGCCGGGGACCGCCCCGACGCCCCGCACATGGCCCGCGCCTCGGCCTGGATCCGCTCACAGGGCGGGATCGCCTCCGCCCGGGTCTTCACCCGGATCTGGCTGGCCCTCTTCGGCTGGTGGAGCTGGGAGCACCTGCCCGAACTCCCGCCCGAACTGGTCTTCCTGCCGTCCTGGATGCCGCTGAACATCTACGACTTCGGCTGCTGGGCCCGCCAGACGATCGTCCCGCTGACCGTCGTCTCCGCGCTGCGGCCCGTCCGCCCGGCCCCCTTCGCCCTCGACGAGCTCCACGCCGACGCCCGCGACCCGTACCCCGCCCGGCCACAGGCCCCGCTGAACAGCTGGGACGGGGCCTTCCAGCGGATGGACAAGGCCCTGCACCTCTACCGGCGCTTCGCCCCGCGCCGGCTGCGCAAGGCGGCCATGGCGGCCGCCGCCCGCTGGATCGTCGAACGCCAGGAGAACGACGGCTGCTGGGGCGGGATCCAGCCGCCCGCCGTGTACTCCGTCATCGCCCTGCACCTGCTCGGCTACGACCTCGGGCACCCGGTGATGCGGGCCGGCCTGGAGTCCCTCGACCGCTTCACCGTATGGCGCGAGGACGGCGCCCGGATGGTCGAAGCCTGCCAGTCCCCGGTGTGGGACACCTGCCTCGCCGCCATCGCCCTGGCCGACGCGGGCGTCCGGCCCGACCACCCGGCGCTGGTGAAGGCCGCCGACTGGATGCTCGGCGAGGAGATCCGGCGCAGCGGGGACTGGGCGGTGCGCCGGCCCGGACTCGCCCCCGGAGGCTGGGCCTTCGAGTTCCACAACGACACCTACCCCGACGTCGACGACACCGCCGAGGTCGTCCTCGCCCTGCGCCGCATCCGCCACCCCGAACCGGCGAAGGTGGAGGCGGCCATCGCCCGCGGCACCTCCTGGACCCTCGGGATGCAGTCCAGGGACGGCGCCTGGGCCGCCTTCGACGCCGACAACACCAGCCCCCTCCCCAACCGGCTGCCCTTCTGCGACTTCGGGGAGGTCATCGACCCGCCCTCGGCCGACGTCACCGCCCACGTGGTGGAGATGCTCGCCGCCGAGGGCAAGGCCGGTGACCCGCGCGCCCGGCGCGGCATCGCCTGGCTGCTGGCCGAACAGGAGCCGGAGGGCAGCTGGTTCGGCCGCTGGGGCACCAACTACGTGTACGGGACGGGCTCGGTGGTCCCCGCCCTCACCGCCGCCGGGATCGCCCCCGGCCACCCCGCCGTCCGGCGGGCCGTCGGCTGGCTGGAGTCCGTACAGAACGAGGACGGCGGCTGGGGCGAGGACCAGCGCTCCTACCGGGACCGCTCCTGGGCCGGGAAGGGGGCCTCCACCGCCTCGCAGACCGCGTGGGCGCTGCTGGCCCTGCTCGCGGCGGGGGAGCGGGAGGGCCAGGCGGTCCGGCGGGGGGTGGAGTACCTGGTGCGGACCCAGCGGGCCGACGGCACCTGGGACGAGCCGTACTTCACCGGCACCGGATTCCCCTGGGACTTCTCCATCAACTACCACCTCTACCGGCAGGTGTTCCCGCTGACGGCCCTCGGCCGCTACCTGTACGGGGAGCCCTTCGCCCCGGACGCCGCCGCCCGGCGCACCGGCGGGGCCACGGCCGCCGCACCGGTCCCGGCCGAGGAGGTCTGATGCCCGCCGGGGCGGCCCCTACCGCCCCGCCGCTGCTGATCGCCTGCGCCCTGCGCATCGAGCGGGCGGCCCTGCGCGGCGGTGGCCGCTCCGCCGCAGGGGGCACGGTGCTGCGGACCGGCATGGGGCCGCGCGCCGCCGACCGGGCCGTGGCCCGGGCCCTGGGACGGCCCGGGATGGAGGGGGCCGCCGTCCTCGCCACCGGCTTCTGCGCCGGCCTCGTCCCCGGAATGAACCCCGGGGACCTCGTCCTCGCCGAGGAGACCCGCGACCCCCGCGGGCCGGTCGCCTGCACCGGTACCGCCCTGCTCGCCGAGGCACTGGCCCGCGCCGTCCCCGGGCGGACCGTGCACACCGGCGTACTGACCGGCTCCGACCACGTCGTGCGCGGGCAGGAGCGCGCCCAGCTGCGCGCCTCCGGCGCCCTCGCGGTCGACATGGAGTCCGCGGCCACCTTGTGGACCGCCTCCGGGGCGGGCCGCCCGGTTGCGGCCGTCCGGGTGGTCGTGGACGCTCCGGAGCACGAGCTCGTCCGTATCGGCACGGTCCGCGGTGGAATATCTGCCTTCCGTGTCCTGCGTGCCGTACTACCCGCTTTCCATGACTGGCACCGTTCGTTGCTGCTTCCCAGGAGGTGAACCAGATGGCCATGCCGTTGCGACAGTCCATCAGGGTCGGGACCTATCTTCTCGAACAGAAGCTCCGCAAGCGCGAGAAGTTCCCGCTGATCGTCGAGCTGGAACCGCTCTACGCCTGCAACCTGGCCTGCGAGGGGTGCGGGAAGATCCAGCACCCGGCCGGGGTGCTCAAGCAGCGCATGCCCGTCGCCCAGGCGGTCGGCGCCGTCCTGGAGTCCGGCGCGCCCATGGTGTCCATCGCGGGCGGCGAGCCCCTGATGCACCCCCAGATCGACGAGATCGTCCGGCAGCTCGTGGCCCGGCGCAAGTACGTCTTCCTCTGCACCAACGCCGTGCTGCTCCGCAAGAAGATCGAGAAGTTCACCCCCTCCCCGTACTTCGCCTTCGCCGTGCACATCGACGGACTGCGCGAACGCCACGACGAGTCCGTGGCGAAGGAGGGCGTCTTCGACGAGGCCGTCGCCGCGATCAAGGAGGCCAAGCGGCGCGGATTCCGGGTGACCACCAACTCCACCTTCTTCAACACCGACACCCCGCAGACCGTCATCGAGGTGCTGAACTACCTCAATGACGAGCTGAAGGTCGACGAGATGATGATCTCGCCCGCCTATGCCTACGAAAAGGCTCCTGACCAGGAACACTTCCTGGGTGTGGAACAGACCCGGGAACTGTTCAAGAAGGCTTTCGCGGGCGGCAACCGGCGCCGCTGGCGGCTCAACCACTCCCCGCTCTTCCTGGACTTCCTGGAAGGAAAGGCCGATTTCCCCTGCACGGCCTGGGCCATTCCCAATTACTCCCTCTTCGGCTGGCAGCGCCCCTGCTACCTGATGAGCGACGGGTACGTGCCCACCTACCGGGAGCTGGTGGAGGACACGGACTGGAGCAAGTACGGCCGCGGCAAGGACCCGCGCTGCGCCAACTGCATGGCGCACTGCGGCTACGAGCCCACGGCCGTCCTCGCCACCATGGGCTCCCTCAAGGAGTCCCTGCGCGCGGCCCGCGAGACGGTCGGCGGGAACAGGGACGCGTCGGCATGACGACGCCCCGGCCAGGGGGCAAGGGGTTCGACCTCGCCGCGCTGCTCGCCGAGCGCGGCGGGGAGCGCTACGAGCTGCACGCCCGCCACCTCAACCACCAGCTGCCCCGCATGCTGCGCACCATCGGCTTCGACAAGGTCTACGTACGCGCCGAGGGAGCCCACTTCTGGGACGAGGAGGGCAACGACTACCTCGACATGCTCGCCGGCTTCGGGGTGATGGGCCTGGGCCGCCACCACCCCGTGGTCCGCCGGGCCCTGCACGAGGTCCTCGAAGCCCAGCTCGCCGACCTGACCCGCTTCGACTGCCAGCCGCTGCCCGGGCTGCTGGCCGAGAAGCTGCTCACCCACAGCCCCCACCTGGACCGCGTCTTCTTCGGCAACAGCGGCACCGAGGCGGTCGAGACCGCCCTGAAGTTCGCCCGCTACGCCACCGGCCGGCCCAGGATCCTCTACTGCGACCACGCCTTCCACGGGCTCACCACCGGCTCCCTGTCCGTCAACGGCGAAAGCGGCTTCCGTGACGGCTTCGCCCCGCTGCTGCCCGACACCAGGATCGCGCTGGGCGACCTCCAGGCCCTGGAGCGCGAGCTGCGCCGGGGCGATGTGGCCGCCTTCGTGGTCGAGCCGGTCCAGGGCAAGGGGGTGCACGCCGCACCCCCCGGGTTCCTGCGCGCCGCCCAGGAGCTCCTGCACCGGCACAAGGCGCTCCTGATCGCCGACGAGGTGCAGACCGGCCTCGGCAGGACCGGGGACTTCTACGCGTACCAGAACGAACCGGGCGTGGAGCCGGACCTGGTGTGCGTGGCCAAGGCCCTCTCCGGCGGGTACGTGCCCGTCGGCGCGACCCTGGGCAAGGACTGGATCTTCCAGAAGGTGTACTCGTCCATGGACCGGGTGCTGGTGCACTCCGCGAGCTTCGGCTCCAACGCCCAGGCGATGGCGGCCGGACTGGCGGTGCTGCACGTGATGGAGGACGAGAACGTCGTCGCCAACGCCCGCGCCATGGGCGACCTGCTGCGCGGGCGGCTGGCCGCGCTGGTGGACGAGTACGAGATGCTCCACGAGGTGCGCGGCCGCGGGCTGATGATCGGCATCGAGTTCGGCCGCCCGTCCTCGCTGGCCCTGCGCGGCCGCTGGACGATGCTCCAGGCGGCCCGCAAGGGGCTGTTCGCGCAGATGGTGGTGGTGCCGCTGCTCAACCGGCACCGGATCCTCACGCAGGTCTCCGGGGACCACCTGGAGGTCATCAAGCTCATCCCGCCGCTGATCGTGGACGAGGCGGACGTGGACCGGTTCGTCGGCGCCTTCCGCGCGGTCATGGACGAGGCGCACGGCGGGGGCTCGCTGATGTGGGACTTCGGCCGGACCCTGGTGAAACAGGCCGTCGCCAACCGCTGACGGTCCCGGGCCCCGGTCCGCCGGGGCCCGGCACCCGACCTAGTCCAGCAGCCGCTCGCGCAGCCGCTCCCGTGTCGCCGGGGTGAGCCCCAGGCCCTCGGTGAGGTAGCGGTCCACCCCGCCCCAGTGCGTGTCGATGGTCCCGTAGGCGGCGAGCAGGTACTCGGCGCGGGCGTCGAACAGCGGCGCCACCAGCTCGCTCACCTCGGGGGAGCGGGCCTGCGGCACGTCGTCGGCGCGGCGCAGCCGGTAGCGGTTGTGCGGGGCGTTCGACTCCAGGTAGTCCGCGGTGATCGCCTCGCGCTCCACCCCGAGCGCGAGCAGGGTGACCGCGACCGACAGTCCGGCGCGGTCCTTGCCCGCCGCGCAGTGCAGCAGCGCCGGCACGCTGTCCTCGGCGAGGGCGTGCACCACCCGGCTGTGCTCGGCGGTGCGGGTGCGGACCATCTCGCGGTAGGAGGCGGCCATCCGGGCGGCCGCCCTGCCCTCACCGAGCAGCCCGCGGAGCTGGTCGAGGCCGCCCTCGCGGACGATCCGCCAGAACTCCCCGCCGTCGGCCGGGTCCGAGAGCGGGATGTTCACGTTGCGCACGCCCGGCAGTGCGACGTCGGGGCCCTCCACCAGCAGGTCGGAGCTGTTGCGGAAGTCGAAGACGGTGTGCAGGCCGAGGGAGGAGAGGAATTCCGCATCTTTTTCGGTGGCATGTGCCAGATGTCCGCTTCGGAATAGTCGTCCCGTCCTGACCCTCCGTCCGTCGGTGGTGGGCAAACCGCCCACATCGCGGAAATTGCGCACTCCGGTCATCCGGGGCAGGGGTTCGGGGTCCGTCGGAAGGTCCTGCGGTATCTGCTGGGTCACGTGTACTCCTCCGCGGTGTGCCGCGTGTCCGAATTGGTCGGGTTGGAACCAACTTGCCATGGCTGAACGCGAGGTTGGGCCGGGTGGGCGTGAGCCAGATCATACGGTGACCGAGCGTGCCTGATCGCGAAATCCGAATTCCCATGCCGGGACGGCCGTTGCCGCTCCGGAAGGGACGCAGGGTGACCGGAATTCAGCTGATCCCTCATACCTGCTATTGCGTCAGGGAATTCACGGCTTGTTGCCCGGGCCCCCGCTGGATTACCTTCGCGAACACTCCGGGCGGACCGCCGAATCCTGCCGCCGCCCGGAACCGCACCCGACCAACGACGCGCGGCAGGAGCGGGGGAACCAGGAAGACCGCCGTACCGGATCAATTCCGGTGCGGCTCGGGGTGAAGCCGTACCCGTGCGGCCGGACATCTCCAGTCCGAACCCGACAGCTCACCTCGCAGGCGCCGGAGAGGAATTCGCCATGCCCGGAAAGGGTAAGCACCGCCGTCCGAAGTCCCGTTCCATATCCCGCGGCCTCGCCGTCGCCGGGACCGGCGGTGCGGCCCTCGCGCTGCCGCTGATGGGCGCCGCCGGCGCCCAGGCCGCCCCGGCTCAGGCCGCCGCCCCCGCTCAGGCGCCCGCGGCGGTCCGGACGGCCGTCCCCGCCGCCGTCCCGGCCGCCGCCCCGTCCGTCTACACGGTCGTGACCGGCGACTGCCTCTCGACGATCGCCGCCGAGCGCGGCCTGTCCGGCGGCTGGCAGCAGCTGTACGCGGACAACCGCGACGCCGTCGGCGACGACCCCTCCCTCATCCACCCCGGCCTGCGCCTGACCCTCGGCGGCCAGGGTGCGGCCCCCGCCCCGAAGGCGGCTGAGGCGCCCGCCGAGGAGACCTCCACCGGGACTCCGCCGGCCGAGGAGGAGCCGGCCCCCGCCGCTCCCGGCGAGGACACCGCCGAGGCGCCGGACTCCGCCGGCTCCCCGGCCCGTACGGCGCCGAAGGGACCCGCCGTCCGCTCCCGTACGACGCAGCAGTCCGCGCCCGCCGCCGGGTCCGCGCCCGCGAGCGCCTCCGGGTTCGTCGCCCCCGTCAGCGGCGGCATCTCCACCGGCTACCGCACGCCGGGCGCCATGTGGTCCTCCGGCTACCACACCGGCGTCGACTTCATCGCGAGCACCGGCACCACCGTCCGGGCCGTCGGCGCCGGCACCGTGGTTTCCGCTGGCTGGGGCGGTGCCTACGGCAACGAGGTCGTCATCCGGCACGCCGACGGCAAGTACTCCCAGTACGGCCACCTGTCCCAGCTGTCCGTCTCGGCCGGCCAGACCGTCACCGCCGGCCAGACCATCGGACTCTCCGGCGCCACCGGCAACGTGACCGGCCCGCACCTGCACTTCGAGATCCGCACCGGGCCGTCCTACGGCTCCGACATCGACCCGCTGGCCTACCTCCGTTCCAAGGGCGTCAGCATCTGACGGCCGCTCCGGCGGCGAGCTCCGGAACACGCGGGGCCGGAACCCGAGAGGGTCCCGGCCCCGCGTGTACTTATTCCTTATCTCCCGCGTGGTATAGATCACGGTCCGTCAAGCCCTCATTACGTTGGCGTAGGTGGGCGGCGGGGGTGAAGGATGGGCTCCCGTGGCAGCGACGAAGACGACACTCAAGACCATCGGCTCGTACGCGGCGATCGGGGACAGCTTCACCGAAGGCGTGGGAGACCCGGGACCCGGGGATTCCTATCTCGGCTGGGCGGACCGGCTCGCCGTACTCCTGGCGGATCAGCGCGACGAGCACGACTTCCGGTACGCGAACCTGGCGGTACGGGGCAAGGTGCTCGACCAGATCGTGGAGGAACAGGTTCCGCGGGCCAAGGAACTGGCCCCCGACCTCGTCTCCTTCTGCGCCGGCGGCAACGACATCATCCGGCCCGGCACCGACCCCGACGACGTGGCGGAGCGCTTCGAGGCGGCCGTGGCCGACCTCACCGGCGCCGTCGGCCTCGTCATGATCACCACCGGCTTCGACACCCGGGGCGTGCCCGTCCTCAAGCACCTGCGGGGCAAGGTCGCGACGTACAGCGCCCACGTCCGGTCCATCGCCGACCGCTACGGCTGCCCCGTGCTCGACCTCTGGTCGCTGAAGTCCGTCCAGGACCGCCGCGCCTGGGACGCCGACCGCCTCCACCTCTCGCCCGAGGGGCACACCCGCGTCGCGCTGCGCGCCGCGCAGGTCCTCGGCTACGAGGTCCCGGCCGACCCCGACCAGCCCTGGCCGCCGTCCCCGCCGCGCGGCTCCGTGGACGTCACCCGGGACAACATCCAGTGGGCGCGCGAGCACCTCGTGCCCTGGATCGGACGCCGGCTGCGCGGAGAGTCCTCCGGCGACCACGTCGAGGCCAAGCGTCCGGACCTGCTCCCGCTGTGCCTCGCCGCCCTCCTCATCACCGGCCTCGACCCGCTGGAGGCGCTCGTCAGCCACACCGCCACCGGCCGCGGCATGACCGCGAAGT
>NZ_JBEYJJ010000022.1:0-70456 GCF_040636215.1 Streptomyces sp. NPDC006687
CCCGCGGCGCGCCCGCGGCGGCAGGACGGCGTCCACGACGAACACCGCGCCGACCAGCAGCACACCGGTGACGACCAGCAGGAACAGCACCGCCGGCGCGGCGCTCTGTGACGTTTCCCCGGATCAGGCGGCCTCGGCCTGCAACCGCCCGGCCTTGATGGCGCCGACGAGCGCTTGGTGGTCCCGCTCGTTCTGGTCGGCGTACCGCTCCGCGAACGTCACCAACGCCCGGTCGAACGCGTCGCCGCCGCCCAGATAAGCGGCGATGGCGATGCGGTCACCGGACCTGGCGTGCGCGCGGGCCAACGTCGCACCGCACAGAGCGCCGAACGTGCGCATGCCGCGCGGAACCATCTCCTCGGCCACCGCCACCCACTTCCAGTCCCGCAACTGCCTCACGTAGAAGTCCCGCCGCCGTCCGTCGATTCCGTCGACCCGCTCCCAGCCCAGGAAGATGTCGCTGGTGGCCTGCATCAGCCGCTGCCCGGAGACGACCCGCTCGCCCTGCGTCGAGCAGGCGCTGGGCCCGGCGTAGGGCGCCAGCACGGACTCGCCGGCCTCCTTCGCCTGGAGGAACAGCGGGTCCTCGCCGTCCCTGCCCAGCAGGAGCACGATCCAGCAGCGCGTGCCCACACTGCCGACCCCCACGACCTTGCGTGCCATGTCGGCCAGCCGGTACTGCTCCAGCAGGAACCGCCGGTCCGACTGGAGGGTTGTGCCGTAACGCTCCATCAGCCGGGTGATCTGCTGCTCCAGCCGCCCGCGCGGTGCGTCCGGCAGCAGGTCCTCCAGAGGAGTGATGAGCGGTGGGTCCGGGGTGATCCGGCGCTTGCCGTCGACGACACGGGTGAGCTTGTCGAAGACCTGGAGCGTGTCCCGCGCACGCGCCTTGGTCACGGCCTGCGCCCAGCGTTCACGGCCCCGCGCGGACAGGTCCGCCCCGAACCGGCCCTGTACCCATGCCTCGTCGAACTGGGCGTACCAGACGGCCAGGTTGCCGATGCCGGCGAAGGCCCGCATGCTCTCGCGGTAGGACCGCACGGTGGCCCGTACGATCTTCGCCCGCTCCTTGGTGCTGAAGCCGTTTTCCCGGCCGGCGATGACGAGGCTGGCGGCCAGCCGCTTGACGTCCCACTCCCACGGGCCGGGCAGCGTCTCGTCGAAGTCGTTGATGTCGAACATGAGCCGGCGCTCGGGGGAGGCCAGCAGCCGGAAGTTCAGCATGTGGGCGTCACCGCACAGCTGGGCCCGGAGCCCCGTCCTCGGTGTGTCCGCGAGGTCCGACGCCATGATGGCGGCGGCCCCGCGGTAGAACCGGAACGGCGACTCGGACATCCTTCCGTAGCGGATCGGCACGAGTTCGGGCAGCCGCGTCGCCGACTGCCGCTCGATGATCTGCAACGGATCCGGCCGCTCGGGCCCCGGCGAGAACTCGACGTGGCTGGAGCGGGGTACGGCGGCCCGCGCCTGCTTGCCCAGCGCGGCCCGCTCCCGTGCGGTTCGGTGCCGCAGGGTGCGGCCGTCCAGTTGGTTCTCGGCCATGGCAGCGGCTCCCGGGGTGGACACGTGACTCGGCAGGGGCACTCGGGACGGGCAGGGTCAGTGGGCTGCGGTACCGGCCCGGGGCGAAGCCGCCGGGGCGGGGCCGCGGTCGTCCAGGAACTCGCGGATCGCGAAGGCCACCAGGACGATCACCGCGGTCCACACCACGACAGCCGTCGTCGGATAGCTCCAGGTGAACAGCACGATCGCGGCGATCACCAGGATGGCCACCCCGATCCAGTGCTTGAAGCGATGGACGAACCGTCCGACCGCACCGAGACGGAACCCCGCCGATGTCGTCACGTCGCGCAGGGCGCCGATGCTCCTGCGGCAACCGGTCCGTGTGAGGACCGCGAACCGGGACGGCCCCGCGAGGAAGGCGGCGGCGGCGGTGAAGAGGGCGACCGCGGCGAGCGCCCGCACACCGGCCCGCAGGAACTTCACCAGTGCGTCGTACACGGTTCCCGCCGCGGCCTGGGACGCCCCGGGGGGTAGATGGTTGAGATAGACGTCACGCGCGACGGTGAGGCCGATCCCGAGAACCAGCATGGCGACGAACACGGCCAGCGCGGCCCCGATGAGCGCGTGCCGGCGGTTGAACGCCGCGTACACTCCGGCGGCCGCGAACAGCAACGCGATGACGGGCAGCCAGCCGCCGAGGATCTCCAGCACTCTCATATAGATCTTGATCTTGCCGACGTCTTCCGACGCGAACACCACGAAGTCCGTGTGGACGGCCGGGATCTTCGCGGCCGGCGAGAAGCCCGCGGCGACCAGCTGGTCCTTCACCTGAGCGACGATCGGACCGAGGTCGATGACGACCTGGTTGTTCTCCAGCCTGACCGCGCTGTCGGAGTGACCCGTCAGCGCCTTGTCCATCGCCGCGTGGGCCCTGCGGTTGGCGTTCACCCAGACCTTCTCGAAGGCACTGCTGCTGACCACCCTCTCCACCGTGCCGCTGACCACCCGCTTGAGACCGTTCGAGATCGGGCCGTCCAGGCCGCCCAGCAACGTGGCCACCCGCGGCGGGACGTTCTTGTCCGCGGCCGCGTCCGTCAGCTCCTTGACCAGCGCGTCCACGTCGATCTGCGCCAGCACGGCGGCGGTGACCCGGTTGGTGACCGCCGCCTGCACGTCGGGATCGCTCGCCAACGGCCCGACGGTGGCGACGTAGCGGTCCGTGTCCTGCACGATGCTGTTGGCCCACACCGCCACGACGGACAGCACCGACAACAGCGCGGCGAGAAGAATCAGCACCACCGAGCCGAGCGAGCGAAACGGGTGGTGCTGTGAGGGCTGCGCCGGCCTGGCGCCCTCCAGGGCGTCCATCCGCTGCCGCAAACTGGCCAGCTCGCTGCGTTCGGTGGCCGAGAGCTGCTCATCACCGTGGTCGCTCATGGCCACCAGTAGATCCGTCCGGCGAACGGCGCACGACCGGAGGCCATCCAGTCGGGTGAACGTACCGAGGTGCGGTGACGGCCCCGAGGACGCACACCGGGTGAACGAGATCTACCGGCGGCTGGTGCATCCGGACCAGCGCGAGGGGCTGCGGCTGACGGTGGAGTCGGACCGGACCGTGGTCTTCGGCGACGGCGTGGAGGCGGATGCCCTCCAGCTGACCTGGGGCCAGAGCGTACGACTGGGCATCGCGGCGACAGCGCTGCGCCTGCTGACGTGAGCACCCCGCCGGCCGGCCGCGCGGCCGGGAGGTCTGCGGATCGGGAAGTCGCCCCAACAACTCCCGCGAAACGATGGGAACTTGCCTCACCGGTCAGTAACATCCGGCCTGCACGTGACACATCGTCAGATGCTCGTCAGAGACGCTCCGTCGAAAGGGTCTCCCGCATGCGCCGGACCTCCCGCTTCGCCCCCGTCGCCGTCGGCGTGGCGGCCCTCCTGCTCGGCGTCCTCCCCGCGCAGGCCCAGGCCCACCCCGACCGCGCCCCCGACCGTGTCACCGTCGGCGGCCGCACCTTCACCACGGCCAGGGCCGCGCGCTGCAGTGGCGCGGCTTCAACCTCGCCGACAAGAGCAGCCGGGGCGCCGACGCGTTCGCCGACATCCACGAGAGCGACCTCAAGGACATGGCCGCCCGGGGGTTCAACCTCGCGCGCCTGGCGTTCTTCTGGGACGACCTCGAACCGGCGCCCGGGCACTACGACCGCGGCTACCTCGCCAAGATGCGCCGCATCCTCGACTGGGCCGACCGCTACCACGTCAAGGTCGTCCTCGACGCCCACCAGGACGTGTACGGACCGCACTTCGGCTCCCGCGGTGTGCCCGCCTGGGCCACGCGCGACGAGGGCCTGCCGTTCCGGCCGATACCCGAGGACTGGTTCTCCGAGTACTTCGAGCCGTCCGTACAGGCCGCCTTCGACCACCTGTACAAGGACGCCGACCTCCGCGCCGCGCACGCCCGCATGTGGACGACGGTCGCCTCCGCCCTGGGCGGGCACCCCGCGCTGCTCGGCTACGACCTGATGAACGAGCCGTTCGCGCGCTTCCTCGAGGGCGAGGACCTCCCCGCCGCCGCGGCGCGCTTCGAGGCCGGGGAGCTCACCGAGATGTGGAACCGCCTCGCGCGGGCGGTGCGTCTCGTCGACCGGAAGTCGTGGGTGTTCGTCGAACCCACCGTCATCGTCGGTCTGGGGGTCCCCACCCGGATGGGGACCATCGACGACCCGCACGCCGGGTACGCGCCGCACTTCTACGAGACCGCGATGGAGACGGGCGGGGACTACGACCCCGACGGCACCTTCATCGCGGCCTACGAGGCCGCGATCAGCGACTACCCGGCCCGTCACCGCATGCCGGTGATCGTCGGCGAGTGGGGCGGCAACCCGTACGTCCCGCACGCGAGCCGGTTCGTCACCGACATGACGGCCTCCCTGGACCGCTTCTCCAGCGGCTGGACGTGGTGGCAGTGGTGCCGGGGCGGCGGCTACTGCTTCCTCGACCAGACGGGCGCGGTGAAGCCCAGCGCCCGGCTGCTCGTCCAGCCCTACGCGCGGGCCGTGGCCGGTGACCCGCTCGCCTTCGCGTACGACCCCGCCACGCGCACCTACACCCTCACCTTCCGCACCCGCGACAACGCCGCCGGACCCACCGAGATCACCGTGCCGAAGGACACCTACCCGAACGGCTACCGCGTCACGATCCAGGGCCGCGACGCCAGGTGGAGCGGCCACGGCCAGACCGTCACCGTGAGCACCCACGGGAGGAGCGGAACCACCTACCGGGTCACGATCAGCCCGAGGTAGCCCACCGGCGCGGTCACGGCGGGCCCGGTTCCGTCGTGAGCGCGTCCAGCACCGCCGCCGCGACGCCGCGTTGACCGGCCGGGGTGAGGTGGACGCCGTCCTCCTCCCAGTGGCCGTGCGCGGCGGCCCGGGTGTCGACCGTGACCTCCGGCTCGGCGAGCAGGAGTTCCGCGACGGCGTCGAGGTCCGCCCCGGCCCAGCCGAGGCCGGCCCGCCGGAAGTGGACGTACCGCGCGACCCGCCCGGGATCGACGCCGGCCGGGGTGAGCCAGACCCACCGGGCCCCGGTCCGCCGGACCGTCAGGTCGCGCAGGGCCCGCAGGGTGCGGCGGGTCTCGGCGGCGGAGATCAGCGGGACCCCGTCCAGCCGCTGGACGTCGTTCGCCCCCAGCATGCACAGCACCCAGTCGGGCCGCTGGAAGGTGAGCGCCGGGAGGTTCGCCAGGGCCTGGGTCGTCGTGCTGCCCGTCACGGCCAGGTTCGTGCAGCGCACGCCCTCCGGAAGCAGGTGCCGCAGGATCTCGAACCAGGACAGCCGGTCGGCCGTGGTGCTCTCCCCCACGGCCACGACGTGCTCGCCCGGCCGGAAGGGCAGGCCGGCCAGGCGTGCCGCCGCTCCCGGTCCGGCCGTGAGCGCGGCGGCGGCCGCCCGGTTCCGCGCCTCGAAGTGGTCCAGGCGCGTCCGGTAGCCGGCCGGGTCGAGCCCGAACAGGGCTGCGAGCGCGGCCTCGTCGGGCGCGGGGCCGAGGTGGCGCAGGACCTTCTCGGGCTGGTGGAAGCGGAGCATGCGTTCTGCCGGGTCGTGGGCGGCGGCGGTGGCGGCACTCGTCATGGCGGTCAGCCCTCCGTACGAACGCGGCGGCGCGGCAGCAGGAACCCGGCCGCGATCAGCCACAGCAGGCCGGCGAACCGGGCGACCGGCAGCAGCAGGGCGGCCCCGTCGGCCAGCAGGACCAGCGTGGACAGTTCGGCGACCACCGCGACGGCAAGTCCCGCCACGGCGAGGGCACGCGGGAACAGGCCCGCGAGCAGCCCCGGTACGGCGATCCCGGCGACCAGCAGCCCCAGCAGGACGACATGACCGGGTCCGCCGAGCCCGAAGGCCAGGTACTGCAGGGCCCGGACGACGTCGCCGTGCGCCGCGACCTCGGGCCGGGACAGCACCCAGGTGACCAGTCCGGAGCAGGCGAGGAAGGCCGAGGCGAGGACGCCTCCGGCGAGCGCGATGGTGGCGCCGGGGGCGCGTACGCCCAGCTTGTGCAGGCGCGCCGAGACGGTGGCGGCGTAGATCGCGAGCGGCACCGATGCCGCGAACTGCAGGGCTCCGGACAGGCGGACCGCGTCGGTGTGATCGCGGAAGTAGGAGGTCACCGTGTCGGCGGAGCCGAAGGGCGAGGGGAAGGTGTCCCCGTCGGCGAGGACGGTGCTGAGCACGAGCCCGGCGAGGAAGAGGGCGGTGAAGACCACGGCGAGGATGCCGGGCGGCGGCCCGGCCTGGGAGTCCCGTCGGCTGTGCGTCTCGCGGGCGGCGGCGGTCGCTGGGGTGGCGGTCACGGCAGAATCCGTTCTCTCAAGTTAATCGTTCACTGGGGAGAATCATTTCACGTGGCTTACGATAGGCCGGTGAACAGTTCTCGGCAACCGCATCCGACGGGCTCCGCCCCGGCCACCGGGCCGCGCGGGGCCGCGTTCCTCCTCGCCCAGATCGGCGCGCACGCCGCCGGACGCTTCGCGGAACGTGTCGGCCACCTGGGACTGACCCCGGCGGACGTCGGACTGCTGCGCATGGTCGCCGGGCAGCCGGGGCGCAGCCAGCGGGCCCTCGCCGAGGAGCTGGGCGTCGTACCGAGCCGTGTCGTCGCACTGATCGACGGCCTGGAGGGCAAGGACCTCGTCGAACGGCGGCGCAGCGCCGAGGACCGCCGCAACTACGAGCTCCACCTCACGGCGGAGGGCCGGCGCACCCTCGGCGCGGTCTCCCGCGCGGCCGCGGCCCACGAGGACGCCCTGCTCGCCGCCCTCGACCCGGAGCAGCGCACGCACCTGCTCGGCCTGCTCGAACGCGTCGCGGCCGAACAGGAACTGACCCCCGGAGTCCACCCCGGCTACCGCACCCGCGGCTGAAGTCCGGTCGGCATCGACCGGGGGCGGGGACTGCGCCGAACGTGCCGCGCGCGGCGGCGGTGCCGCGCCGGGGGCCGCTCGGCCGGTCGGCCCAGGGGCGATACTTGCCCCGTACCCGCATCGCGACCACACCGCCGCCGGCAGCGGCGGGAGGCTGGTTCGGCCGACCACGAGGGAGCCCTTCATGACCACGGCGCAAGACCTGTTCATCGTCGCCCTGGAGGCTTCGCCCGAGCGCCCTGTGGGGCAGGGCGACCTGTCTCTGGCCCTGGCCGGCGCCGAACTGATCGACCTCGTCGCGGAGGAGGCCGTCACCCTGGACGACGACCTCATCCTGCCCGGCCCGCAGCCGGGGCTGGACGACCAGCTGCTCGGGGCGGCGGCGTCGGCGCTCCTGCGACAGGAGCCGTACGAGCGCGTCGACGACTGGCTGTGGCGCCGGGGCCGCGACCTGTCCGCGGCCTACCAGGGGGCGTTCGAGGAGGCCGGCCTGCTGTCCCCGGCGCGGCGCGGACGCCTGTCGTTCGGGGCCGGGCAGCTGGAACTCGTCGACTCACCGGCCCGGCAGCGGGCGCGCGGGCGCTGGGAGGAGGACGAACCCGTCCTCGGGGCGCTCGCCGCGGCCGTCGGCATCCGCCGCGGACCCTCCGAGGACGCTCCCGGCCCGGAGAGCGAAGCGGTGACCACCGTGCTGGCCGCCGTCAGCGATGCGGTGATGGAACTGGAGGCGGTGCGCCAGCGGCGGTCCATCGAGAACGCGGCCTTCGCCAACATCTGGCGGGCCCCCTGAGCTCTGGCCGCCGGGGCGGCGGTGCCGGTGTCTGTTCCGGCGACCCGGCCCCGGCCCCGGCGCGCGAACGGTGGGCCAGGGCACCGGGTTTGGCCGCACACCGTTGGGGGCTAGGGTGTGAGGCCGTGTTCGGCGGATCGCTGCGCGGAGGAAGGTGGGAACGGGGCTCATGGATGCGGACCACGCCGCGCTGGTCGTCTCCGCGCAGGCCGGTGACGGCCGGGCGCGTGAGGAGCTGATCGCCGCCTACCTGCCGTTGGTCTACAACATCGTCCGGCGGGCCCTGAGCGCGGAGGCCGACGCCGACGTCGACGACGTCGTCCAGGAGACCCTGCTGCGCGTGGTGCGCGACCTTCCCGCCCTGCGTGCTCCCGAGAGCTTCCGGTCCTGGATGGTGGCGATCACGCTGCGCCAGATCACCACGCACTGGCAGCGGCACCGCGCCGTCGCCGACCGGACCGCGGTCATCGACGAGGCGCTGCGGATACCGGACGCCGGCGCCGAACCCGAGGGCGCGACGATGCTGCGGCTGCACCTGTCGGACGAGCGCCGTCGGGTCGTCGAAGCCGGCCGGTGGCTCGACCCCGACCACCGGGTGCTGCTGTCGCTGTGGTGGCAGGAGTGCGCCGGCCTGCTGAGCCGGGACGACCTCGCCGCAGCGACGGGGCTCACCGTCGCCCACGTCGGGGTGCGCCTGCAACGCATGCGCGAGCAGCTCGACCTGAGCCGGACGATCGTCGCCGCGCTGGAGGCCGACCCGCGCTGTCCGCGCTTGGACGAGACCGTCGCCGACTGGGACGGCGACCGTTCCTCGGTGTGGCGCAAGCGCATCGCCCGGCACACCCGCGACTGCCCGGTCTGCGGGGCCACGACGACACAGCGGGTCCCTGCCGAGGAGCTGCTGCTGCTCACCCTCACCCCGCTGGCCGTCCCGGCCGGGCTCGTCGCCGCGCTGGCCGCCAAGGGGCTGCTGTCGGGTGCGGCCGCGAACTCCGCCGGGCTCGCCCTGGCCCCCGTCGCCGCCGGGACGGCTACCGGGGGCGGCGGTCTGTCCGGCGCGCTGACCGGGAAGCTGCACGTGGTGACCGCTCACCCGCTGGTGAGTCTCGCCGCCGGCGCGGTGCTCGTCGCCGGGGCCACCACCTACGCGGCCTGGCCCGAGCCGGCTCCCCAGGAGCCAGGTGTCACCGCCGCCCCCGCGGCGGGAGGTCCCACGCCGGCCCCGTCGCGCAGCACCACGTCAGCCGGACCGTCCCCCTCCCCGTCACCTTCCTCGTCTCCGTCCCAGGCGAGTCCCTCCGCCGTCGCGGGCACCGTCCCGCTGGGCGCGCAGTCGCTGGAGTCCGTGGACGAACCGGGCCTGTACCTCTCGTACGCCGACGACTTCGCGACGCTCGGCCGGGTCTCCGCCTCCAGCAGCGCGCAGGCCCGCCGGCGGATCACCTTCACGGTCGTCCGGGGACTGGCCGAGGCACGATGCGTGACCTTCCGGGCGGCCGACGGCCGCTACCTGCGCCACCGTGACCTGCGCCTCCAGCTGAGCACCGACGACGGCAGCACGCTCTTCCGCGAGGACGCCACCTTCTGTCCGAGCCCCGCGGCGGCCGCCGGGGCGGTGACCCTGCACGCGCACAACTACCCGGGATCGGTCATCCGCCACCGCGACGGCGGCGTCTGGCTCGACGGCTCCGACGGCACCCGGGCCTTCGCCGGGCAGGCTTCCTTCATCGTGCGCAAGGCCCAGGGCTGACACGCGCTCCTCGGACACCCCCCCCGCGTCAACCCCCACCGGCGGTCAGCGCGGTCCCCCCTTCTCGCCCCCCTTACCCGGCGACGGCCCGGGAACGCGGCCCGTCATAACACTTTCCGCCTGCGAGATGCATCACCCGGAAATCCTCCGGCCGGGACGACTTTTTCGTTACGAGGCCACGCGCTCGGATGCCTCCACTTCGTGGGGTTTCCTTTCCGCCGCTCACCCCGACGTGACGGCGCGGAAGGCTCCCCGCTTCCCCGTACGCATCCGCCTGAAGGAAGCCGTCCCCGATGAGACGACACATCCACCACCCCCCGGTGCCCGGCCCACGCCCGACGACCGCGGCACCCAAGACGGCCCGCGACCCCCGAGGTGAATCATGAAGGGCACGCACCGGCTCACCCGGCCGCGCCGGACGGTGACGACAGCACTCGCGGCCGCGGCGCTGGTGGCGGGCGTCGTGACGCTCCTGCCCAGCTCCGCCGGAGCCGTCACCCCCCTGGGCACCCAGGCGGCCCCCTCGGGCCGGTACTTCGGCACGGCCGTGGCCGCAGGCAGGCTGGGCGAGTCGGCGTACTCCACCCTGCTGGACCGGGAGTTCAACGTGATCACCCCGGAGAACGAGATGAAGTGGGACGCCACCGAACCGTCCCGCGGCACCTTCACCTTCGGTTCCGCCGACCGGATCGTCGACCATGCCACGGCGCACGGCCAGCGCATGC
This sequence comes from Streptomyces sp. NPDC006687, assembly GCF_040636215.1. Taxonomy (NCBI): domain Bacteria; kingdom Bacillati; phylum Actinomycetota; class Actinomycetes; order Kitasatosporales; family Streptomycetaceae; genus Streptomyces; species Streptomyces sp. NPDC006687. The sequence goes on from NZ_JBEYJJ010000022.1 coordinate 10,192, forward strand.
GCGGCCACACCACGGTCTGGCACTCGCAACTCCCGGCCTGGGTCAGATCGATCGGCGACGCGAACACCCTGCGCAGCGTGATGAACAACCACATCACCGCCCTGATGACCCACTACAAGGGCAAGATCTACGCCTGGGACGTGGTCAACGAGGCGTTCGCCGACGGCTCCACCCAGCACCGCGACTCGGTGTTCCAGAAGGTGCTGGGCAACGGCTTCATCGAGGAGGCGTTCCGCACCGCCCGGGCGGCCGACCCCGCGGCCAAGCTCTGTTACAACGACTACAACATCGAGAACTGGTCGGACGCCAAGACCCAGGGCGTCTACGCCATGGTCAAGGACTTCAAGTCCCGCGGCGTGCCGATCGACTGCGTCGGATTCCAGAGCCACTTCGGCCTCGGCGGCCCGCCGTCCAGCCTGCGGACCACCCTGTCCGGCTTCGCCGCCCTCGGCGTTGACGTGCAGATCACCGAGCTGGACATCGCCCAGGCATCACCCGTCCACTACGCCGACACGGTCAAGGCGTGCCTGTCCGTGGCCCGGTGCACCGGCATCACGGTGTGGGGCATCCGTGACAGCGACTCCTGGCGCCGCGGCGAGAGCCCCCTGCTGTTCGACGACAACGGCAAGCCCAAGCCGGCCTACACCGCCGTCGTCAACGCCCTCAAATCCGCCGGCGGGGCCACCGGCGGGACCGGTACCGGGGCGGTCAAGGGCGTCGCCTCCGGCCGGTGCATCGACATCGACAACTCCAGCACCGCCAACGGCACGCAGGCACAACTGTGGGACTGCAACGGGCAGACCAACCAGCGCTGGACCTACACCGCCGGCAAGCAGCTGACGGTCTACGGCGACAAGTGCCTGAGCGCCCTGGCCGACGGCACCGCCAACGGCACGGCGGCGGTCATCGCGGACTGCACCGGCGGCCCCGGCCAGCAGTGGAACCTCAACACCGACGGCACGATCTCCGGCGTCCAGTCCGGGCTGTGCCTCGACGCCGTCGGCGGGGGCACCGCCAACCGCACCCGGATCCAGCTCTACTCCTGCTGGTCCGGCGGCAACCAGAAGTGGACCGGCCCCGGAACGCCGGCCCCGACGACGTCCGGGCCGACGGGCGGCACGTGTGCCCTTCCGTCGACGTACCAGTGGACGTCGACCGGTGCGCTGGCGCAGCCCGCGAACGGGTGGGCCTCGCTGAAGGACTTCACCACCGTGACGTACAACGGCAAGCACCTGGTCTACGCCTCGGACTTCACGGGATCGTCCTACGGCTCGATGATGTTCGCCCCCTTCACGAACTGGCCGGACATGGCGTCGGCCGGCCAGACCGGGATGAGCCAGCCCGCGGTGGCGCCCACGCTGTTCTACTTCGCACCCAAGAAGGTCTGGGTGCTGGCGTACCAGTGGGGTCCGTGGCCCTTCATCTACCGCACGTCGAACGACCCGGCGAACCCCAACGGCTGGTCCGCGCCGCAACCCTTGTTCACGGGCAGCATCCCCCGCACCGAATCCCCGACCGGCCCGATCGACCAGACGCTGATCGCCGACGACAAGAACATGTACCTCTTCTTCGCCGGTGACAACGGCAAGATCTACCGGGCGAGCATGCCGATCGGGAACTTCCCCGGCAACTTCGGCTCCTCGTACACGACCGTCATGAGCGACACGCCGGACCACCTGTTCGAGGCGCCGCAGGTCTACACGGTCAAGGGCCGGAACCAGTACGTGATGATCGTCGAGGCCAGGGGTGCGAACCAGGTCCGCTACTTCCGCTCGTTCACGGCCTCCAGCCTGAACGGTCCGTGGACCGCGCAGGCCGGCAGCGAGAGCAACCCCTTCGCCGGCAAGGCGAACAGCGGTGCCACCTGGACCAACGACATCAGCCACGGTGACCTGGTCCGTGACAACCCCGACCAGACGATGACCATCGACCCCTGCCACCTGCAGTTCCTCTACCAGGGCAAGTCCCCGGCCGCGGGCGGCCCCTACGACCGGCTGCCCTACCGGCCGGCTCTCCTCACCCTGCAGCGCTGACCTGCCCGTTCCACGGTGACACGCACCACGCAAGGAGAACACCTCACCATGAACCACGCCACCAACGGCGGGCGCCGCGGGCGTCACCGCCGTCGCTGGGCCGGGACCGGACTGCTGCTCGGCGTACCCGCCGTCCTCGTGCCGTACCTCCTGTTCGTCCAGGACGACTCGCAGGCCGCGACGGTCGACGGCGACGCCTATTACCGGCTGGTCTCCGTACGCAGCGGCAAGGTGCTGGATGTCAACGCCTTCTCCACCGCCGACGGCACCCGCATCCAGCAGTGGACCGACCAGAACACCGCCAACCAGCAGTGGAGGCTGCGCCCCACCGGGGACGGCTACTACGAGCTGGTCAACCGCAACAGCGGCAAGGTCCTCGGCATAGCGGGGGACTCGACCGGCCAGGCGGCCGCCGCCGAGCAGCAGACCGACCGCTCCTCCGTCTCCCAGCAATGGCGGATCGACGAGGTCAGCGGCTCCGACGCCGTCGTCCTCACCTCCCGCGGGAGCGGCCAGGCCCTGGACGTCTCCGGCGGATCCACCGCCGACGGCGCGGCCGTCATCCAGTACCCCGGCCACGGCAGTACCAACCAGCAGTGGAAGCTGGTGAAGGCGGCAGGCGGCCAGACGCCCGGATCCGGACCGTACACCTGGCGCAACGCCCAGGTGGTGGGCGGCGGTTACGTCACCGGGCTGGTGTTCAACCCGCGGGAGAAGGGCCTGCTGTACGCCCGGACCGACATGGGCGGCGCCTACCGCTGGGACATCGGCGCCGAGCAGTGGATCCCGCTGACCGACTGGCTCGGCGAGAAGGACTGGAACCTGCTGGGCATCGACGCGCTGGCCACCGACCCGGTCGACCCGGGCCGGCTCTACCTCGCCGCGGGAACCTACACCAACAACTGGGCCGGCAACGGCGCGATCCTGCGCTCCACCGACCGGGGCCGCACCTTCCAGCGCACCGAGCTGCCCTTCAAGCTGGGCGGCAACGAGGACGGCCGGGGGGCCGGAGAGCGGCTGGCGGTCAACCCGGCGGACAACGGCACCCTGCTGCTGGGCACCCGTAAGAACGGCCTCTGGCGCAGCACCGACCACGGCGCGACGTGGAGCCAGGTCTCCTCCTTCCCCGTGAAGGACGGGGCGGGCAGCGGCGCGGGCATCTCCTTCGTCACGTACGGCCCCGCCGGCAGCAGGACGGTCTACGTCGGCGTCGCCGACCGGTCCACCTCCCTGTACCGCTCCAGCGACGGCGGCAGCACCTGGCAGGCCGTCCCCGGACAGCCCACCGGCCAGCTGCCGCAGCACGGCGTGCTCTCCGGTGACGGCTCGCTGTACGTGTCGTACACCAACGCCCTCGGACCCAACGGCGTGACGGGGGGCTCGGTGTGGAAGCACACCCCGGCCGGCGGGGCGTGGAAGAACGTCTCCCCGTCCCAGGGCAGCTACGGGTTCTCCGGCCTGGCCGTCGACCCGCGCAAGCCCTCCACGGTGATGGTCACCACCCTCGACCGCTGGTGGCCGCAGGACGAGATCTACCGGACCACCGACGGCGGCACGACCTGGAAGGCGCTGGCCGACTCCTCGGTACGGGACGCCTCCGCCGCTCCCTACGTCGGTACCGGCACCGGGCACTGGATGACCGCCCTGGCCATCGATCCCTTCGACTCCGGACACGTGCTGTACGGCACCGGCAACGGCATCCTGCGCAGCAAGGACGCCAACGCCTCCGACAGCGGAGGCACCAGCCACTGGAGCGTGGGCGCCCGGGGGCTGGAGGAGACCGCACTGCTGGACGCGATCGCCCCGCCCGGCGGCGCCCAGGTCATCACGGCCATGGGGGACCAGGGAGGATTCCGCCACGGCTCCCTGACCGAGGTGCCCGCCGGGCGGCTGAAGAACCCGACGATGTCCAACAGCACCGGCATCGACTTCGCCCAGTCCAACCCCGCGGTGATGGTCCGTGTCGGCAAGGGCGGCGAGAAGGACGGCGCCTGGTCCACCGACGGCGGCATCAGCTGGAACGGCTTCGCGTCGGAACCGGTGGGCAGCGCCGACAGCGGCCATGTGGCGCTCTCGGCGGACGGCTCGGCCATCGTCTGGACCCAGGCCGGGCAGGTCCCGTACCGCTCGACGGACAGGGGGGCGAGCTGGTCGAAGGCCGGCGGCCTGGGCGCGGACGCCGTCGTCGTCGCCGACCGCTCCTCGGCCAGGACCTTCTACTCGCTGTCCGGCGGCACGCTCTACGCCAGCACCGACGGCGGCGCGACCTTCACCGCCCGCGCCACCGGCCTGCCCGACGGCCGGCTCAAGGCCGTCCCCGGCGTCGCGGGCGACCTGTGGATCGCGGGCGGGGCCAAGGGGCTGCTGCACTCCACCGACGGCGGCCGCACCTTCACCACGCTCACCACGGTGCGGTCCGCCTCCGCCCTCGGCTTCGGCAAGGCCGCGTCGGGTACCTCCTACCAGGCCCTGTACCTGATCGGTACGGTCAAGGACGTCACCGGCGTGTTCCGCTCCACCGACCAGGGCGCCACCTGGCTCCGCGTCAACGACGACGCCCACCAGTGGGGCGGCATCGGAAGCGTCGGGGTCATCACCGGCGACCCCGACACCTACGGCCGCGTCTACATCGGCACCAACGGACGCGGCCTCCAGTACGGCGACCCGTCCTGACGGCAAGCCGCTCCCGCGACCGGTACGACATCCCGGTCGCGGGAGCGGCTTTCCTCCGACGCGGCACCGCTTGCGGCCGGAGACCCGAGCCGCCCCGGGGTCAGGCTCCCCCGATGCGTGACCGGACCTTGTGCCGGGCGTCGGCGGCGTCATCCGCGAGGAGGGCCAGCTCGGCGAGGGCCCGGCACTCGGCGAGGGTGTGGCCGGCCAGCGCCGCCCGGACCTCCGGGAGCGCGGCGGGAGCGGCGGAGAGACTGGTGATCCCGAGACCGACCAGCACCAGGGCGAGGGCCGGATCCGCGGCTGCCTCGCCGCAGACGCCGATCGGACGGCCGTGGGTGACCGCCGAGCGGGCGGCGGTGGCGACCAGCGTGAGCAGGGCCGGCTGCCACGGGTCGAGGAGTCCGGCGAGGGCGCCCAGCATCCGGTCGGCAGCGAAGGTGTACTGGGCCAAATCGTTGGTGCCGATGCTGAAGAAGTCGCAGACCTCGGCCAGCCGGTCGGTCCGCAGGGCGGCGGCCGGGACCTCGATCATCGCCCCGGCCATCGGCAGGCCGTGCGCACGGACCCGGGCGGCGAACGCCGCGGCCTCCCCGGGGACGGACACCATCGGGGCCATCACCCAGACCTGCGCGGTGCTCTCCGCGGCCGCCTCGGCGATGGCGGCGAGCTGGGTCTCCAGCAGCTGCGGATCCCGGTCGGCCGTCCGCAGGCCGCGCACGCCCAGAGCGGGGTTCTGCTCGTCGGCACAGGTGACGAAGGGCAACGGTTTGTCCGCCCCCGCGTCCAGGGTGCGCACGACCACCCGGCGGCCGGCGAAGGCCGCGAAGACCTGCCGGTAGGCGATGGCCTGTTCGGCCAGGCCCGGCGCCTCGGTGCGGTCCAGGAAGAGGAACTCGGTGCGGAAGAGGCCCACCCCCTCCGCGTCGGCGGCGGCCGCCCCGGCCAGCTCGTGCGGCGCGCCGATGTTGACCAGCAGCGAGACCGGGTGGCCGTCGGCGGTCCGGCCCGGCCCCTGGAAACCGGCCGCCCGCTCGCGCCGGCGGCGCTCCCGCGCGGCGGCCCGCTCGACCGCCTCCGGACTCGGGTCGGGCTCGATCATGCCGTCGGCGCCGTGCACCAGGACCGGCAGGCCGTCCTCCAGCTCCGCGGCGGCGGCGCAGCCGACGACGGCCGGCAGACCGAGCGCCTTGGCGAGGATGGCCGTGTGACTGGTCGGCCCGCCGCGTACGGTGACCAGGGCCAGCACCCGCTCGGGGTCGAGCAGCGCCGTGTCGGCGGGCGCCAGATCGTCGGCGACCAGGACGTACGGGTGTCCCGGGTCGGGCGGGCCGGGCACGGGCAGGCCGAGCACGTGGGCCACCGCCCGGTCGCGCAGGTCGTCGAGGTCGGCGGCGCGCTCCGCGAAGTAGCCGCCGGCGCGGACCAGCGCGGCGCGGAAGGCGTCGAAGGCGGTGGCGAGCGCGTGGGCTCCGTCGGTGCCCTGTTCGGCGAGTGCGGCGGCCCGGTCGGCGAGGACCGGGTCGGCGGCCATCATGGCCTGGGCCGTGAGCACTTCGGAGCCCGGACCGTGCGCACGGGCGGCGCGCTCGTGCAGGTCCGTGACGACCGCCGCGAGGGCCGCGCGCACCGCCGCGGCCTCGGCCGCCGGTTCGGTGACGGGCCTCGGGGCGGGAAGCACGGGTGCGGGTGCCATCCGGGCGACGGGGCCGGCGGCACTGCCGGTGCCGACGCCGATCCCGCGTATCGGTTCCCTCATGCCGCTGCGTCGAGGTCGGAGGCGAGCAGGGCGGCGAGCGCCTTCAGCGCGTCCTCGGCCCGGTCGCCGGAGGCGGTGAGTTCCAGGGTCTCGCCGTGGTCCGCGGCCAGGGCGAGGACGGACAACAGGCTCCGGGCGTCGACCGGGGTCTGGCCGGGACGGCCGACGGTGACCCGGGCCGGCTGCCGGCCGGCGGCCTGGACGAACAGGGAGGCCGGGCGGGCGTGCAGGCCGCTCGCGGAGCCGATGGTGACCTGGATCGAGTGCATGGAATTCCTCGGGAGAGAGACGAGCGCCGGACCGGGTGGGAGCCGGGCCGGCGGGGGGAGTAGGGCACGGCGGGCGCGCAGGGGGTGGGGCGCGCGACGTCGTGGTTCGTGCCCGGTCCTCACGTACGGGGGCAAGGACGGGGGACCGGGGCGGTACGTGGTTTCACGCCCGTAAGCGTGTTGTTTCGATTGGTTCTACGTCCGATCCTCGGGGGATGTCAACACATTCGGGCACGATCAGGCGTCCAGAGGCCGATTGAGCGTTCTCTTGCTTTTCCGGCGGGGGCGCGTAAGGTCGGGCTCCATCGGAAGTGAACAGACATGAACGGACCCAATCCCACATGTACGCACCTGAGCGGCAGCAACAGATCCTCCGCCTGGCCCAGGAGCGGGGCAGGGTGGACGTGCCGGCGCTGGCCGAGGACTTCGGCGTCACGCAGGAGACCATCCGGCGCGATCTGAGCGCCCTTGACCGGGCCGGCCTGCTGCACCGGGTGCACGGCGGCGCCCTGCCCGCCGGCGCACTGCACCTGGAGCCGGGCCTGGCCGAACGGGACTCCACGGCCGCGGCCGAGAAGGAACGCATCGCCAGGGCCGCCCTGGCCCTGCTGCCGAGCGAGGGAAGCGTGATCCTGGACGCGGGGACGACCGTCTCCCGGCTGGCCGGCCTGCTGCCCGCCGACTGCGCCCTCACCGTCGTCACCAACGCCCTCCCCGTCGCGGCCCGCCTGGCCGACCACCCCGGCCTCTCACTCCACCTGATCGGAGGGAGGCTGCGCCATCGCACCCACGCCTCCGTCGATGCCTGGGCCCTGCGTGACCTGGCAGACGTCCACGCGGACGTCGCGGTGGTCGCCACCAACGGCTTCTCCCCGCAGGGCGGTCTGTCGACGCCGGACCTCGCCGAGGCGGCCGTCAAACGGGCCATGCTCACCGGCGCCCGGCGGGTGGTCCTGGTGGCCGACTCCTCCAAGTTCGGCGCCCGCCACTTCGCCCGGTTCGGCTCGCTGGACCAGGTCGACGTCCTGGTCACGGACACCGGGCTGACCGACGAACAGGCCGCCGAGATCGAGAACCACGGACCGGAAGTCATCCGCGCATGATCGTCACCATCACCCCCAACCCCAGCCTCGACCGCACCTACGAGCTCGCGGCGCTCGCCCCGGGCGAGGTGAACCGGGCCAGGCACGACCGGCTCGACCCGGGCGGCAAGGGCGTCAACGTCTCCCGCGCGCTCACGGCCGCCGGGCACCGCACCCGCGCCGTCCTGCCGCTGGGCGGCTTCTCCGGGCAGCTCCTGTCCGATCTGCTGCGCCGCCAGGGCATCGAGGTCGGGGCGGTCGCGATCGGCGGCGACACCCGGATCAACGTCTCGATCGCCGAAGACCACGGCAAGCTCACGAAGATCAACGCCGTGGGCCCCGAGCTCAGCGCCGCCGAGTCGGCCGCGCTGCTGGCGCTCGTCCGCGACGACTGCACGGGCGAGGACGTCGACTGGCTGGCCTGCTGCGGCAGTCTGCCGCGCGGACTGGCGCCCGGGTGGTACGCCGAGCTGGTGGCGCAGGCGCACTCGGGCGGCGCCCGGATCGCCGTGGACACCTCCGGGCCCGCGCTGCTGGCCGCGCTCTCGGCCCGCCCCGACGTGGTCAAGCCCAACCGGGAAGAACTCGCCGAGGCCGTCGGCCGCCCGGTCGCCACCGTCGGCGACGCCGTGGACGCCGCCGGGGAACTGCGGGCGCGCGGCGCCCAGCAGGTCCTCACCAGCCTCGGTGCGGACGGGATGCTGCTGATCTCCGAGGAGGGCCGCTGGTACGGCAGCGCACCGGCCGCCGCCGTCCGCAGCGACGTGGGAGCGGGCGACGCCTCCCTCGCGGGCTTCCTCGGAGCCGGTGGTACCGGCCCCGGGGCACTCGCGGCGGCCCTGGCGCACGGCGCCGCCGCCGTACAACTGCCGGGGAGCGTCATGCCGACCCCGGCCGACCTCGACCCGGCCGCGGTGGCCGTGACGGCGGACATCCCGCTCGAACGACCGCTCCGCGGCTGAGAACACCCTCCTGAGAGGAGGGACGTGCGCCGGGCACGGCACCAGCGCGGCCGCGGACCCCCGTAGGCCGAGCGGGCACCGCACAGGCGAACGTCCGGCGTCCGCGCCGGAGGCACCACGCCCGACCGTGTGGGACGGAAGGGCGGCCATTTCCCGGGGGCAAGGGAACACCGTCAGCCACCAGTTGAAGGACCGACACGATGAGCGACACCAGCGGACTGATCACACCCGCACTTGTTGACCTCCACCTCGCCCCCGAGGACAAGAGCGAAGCCCTCCGCGCCCTCGCCCAACGGCTGTTCGCCGAGGGGCGGGTGACGGACCTCGACGGATTCCTCGCCGATGTCGCCGCCCGCGAGGCCCAGGCCCCGACCGGGATGGGCGACGGAATCGGCATCCCGCACTGCAGATCACCCCATGTCACGCGGCCGAGCCTGGCCTTCGGACGCAGGGCCGCGGGAGTGGACTTCGACGCCCCGGACGGACGTCCCGCCGACCTGATCTTCATGATCGCGGCACCGGCCGGCGCCGACGACACCCATCTGCAGATCCTCGCCGCGCTGGCCCGCCGGCTGATGGACCCCGCGTTCACCGGCGCCCTGCGCGAGGCCGAGAGTCCGCGCGAGGTGGCGGACCGGATCAACGGCGAGGAGGCACCGGCCGGTCCCGCGGCCCCGGCCGCCACCGGCGGCGGGCTGCGGCTGGTCGCGGTGACCTCCTGCCCGACCGGCATCGCCCACACCTACATGGCCGCCCAGGCCCTGGAACTGGCCGCCGCCCGGGCGGGTGCGCGGATCGACGTCGAGACCCAGGGCTCGGCCGGCACGACGCCGCTCGCCCCCGAGGTGATCACGGCCGCGGATGCGGTGATCTTCGCCCATGACGTCGAGGTCCGCGACCGCGACCGCTTCGCCGGCAAGCCGACCGTGGACGTGGGCGTGAAGGCCGCCGTCCACCGCGCCGACGACCTGATAGCCCAGGCTGCCGGGATGGTCACCAGGACCGGTGACGACGCGGCCGTCCCCGCCCCGGCCACCGCGCCGCGCCCGCCGACCGGGGAGCACTGGGCCCAGCGGCTGCGCAGGTACCTGATGACGGGCGTCAGCCACATGATCCCGTTCGTCGCGGCCGGCGGCCTGCTGATCGCCCTCGCCTTCGCGATCGGCGGCTACGAGATCGCCTCCGCCCCGTCCGTACTGGGCCACTTCGAGTGGACCTCCTCGCACAGCTGGGCGGCGATGCTGTTCCAGACCGGCAAGGCGGCCTTCGGCTTCCTGGTCCCGGTCCTCTCCGGGTACATCGCCTGGGCGATCGCGGACCGGGCGGCACTGGCCGCCGGCATCGCGGGCGGCGCCGTCTCGGTGGCGGTCGGCGCGGGCTTCCTCGGCGGCATCGTCTCGGGCATGGTCGCGGGCTTCCTGGTGCTGTGGATGATCCGGTGGAACGTCCCCAGGGCGGTCAAGGGCATCATGCCGGTGGTCGTGATCCCGTTGCTGTCGGTGGCGGCGGTCGGCTTCCTGATGTTCGTGGTGGTCGGCTCGCCGATCGCCTCGGCGATGAACGCTCTGACCGGCTGGCTGAACGGCCTCTCCGGTTCCCACGCGGTCCTGCTCGGCGCCCTGCTCGGCGCCATGATGGCCTTCGACATGGGCGGCCCGCTCAACAAGGTCGCCTACACCTTCGCCGCTGGTGCGCTCACCGCCGCGGGCACCGCCCCGGACGCCGGGAGCCTCAAGGTGATGGCCGCGGTGATGGCCGCCGGAATGACCCCGCCGCTGGGCATGGCCCTGGCGACCACCGTCCGGCGCGGGCTGTTCACCCCCGAGGAGAGGGAGAACGGCAAGGCCGCCTGGGTGCTCGGGGCGTCGTTCATCACCGAGGGCGCGATCCCGTTCGCGGCGGCCGACCCGCTGCGGGTCATCCCGGCGGGCATCGCCGGCAGCATGACCGCCGGCGGTCTGGTGATGGCCTTCGGCTCCACCCTGCGCGCCCCGCACGGCGGCATCTGGGTCCTGCCGCTGATCGGGAGCCCGTTCCTGTACCTGATCGCGATCGCGGCGGGCACGGTGGTCACCACGGCGGTCGTGGTCGCACTCAAGGGGATGCGCAAGTCCCCCGCCCCGGCGGCCGCCGGCTCCCCCGTCGGTCAGCCGCAGACGGCCCTGCCGGCGGCCTGAGCCCGCCCGGCGAACGCGTGAGCCCGGCCGGAGAGCGGCCCGGACGGGCTCACGCGCGTCCGGCGGCGTCCGTCACCGGGCCGCCGGCACCAGGGCCGACGCGGACATGGGTCCCAGGCCGGCGCAGCCGTGCGGTCCGGTGCGTGTCGCCACGGGATCAGCCCTGGGCCTTGCGCTTGTTGTAGACGTCGAAGCCGACGGCCGCCAGCAGGACCAGACCCTTGATCACCTGCTGGTAGTCGGTCCCCACCCCGACCAGTGACATGCCGTTGTTCAGCACGCCGAGCACCAGACCGCCGGTGAGCGCGCCGAGGACGGTACCGACGCCGCCGCTCGCGGAGGCGCCCCCGATGAAGGCGGCGGCGATCGCCTCCAGCTCGAAGTTGATGCCGGCCTGCGGCGTTCCGGCGTTGAGCCGCGCGGCGAACACCATCCCGGCGAGGGCCGCGAGGACGCCCATGTTCACGAAGGCCAGGAAGACGACCCGCTTGCTCTTCACCCCCGACAGCCGCGCCGCCGCCTCGTTGCCGCCGATGGCGTAGGTGTGCCGGCCGAGGATCGAGTTGCGCATCACGTAGCCGAATCCGGCCAGCAGGACGCCGAGGATCACCAGGACGACCGGCACGCCGTGGTAGCTGGCCAGCAGCAGCGTGAACGCGACCACGGCCGCGGTGATCGCGCCGAGTTTCAGCAGGAACAGCCCGGCCGGGAGCGGCTCCAGCCCGTACGAGGCGGCCCGCCGCCGTCCGCGCACCTCCTGCAAGACCGTGACGGCCAGCACCGCGAGGCCCAGCAGCAGCGTGAGGTTGTGGTAGTCGGTGTGGGGGCCGACCTCGGGGAGGAAGCCGCTGCTGATGTTCTGGAAGCCCTTGGGGAACGGCGCCACCGACTGGCCGTGCAAGAGGATCTGGGTCCCGCCGCGGAACAGCAGCATGCCGGCCAGGGTGACGATGAACGAGGGGATGCCCAGGTAGGCGATCCAGAACCCCTGCCAGGCGCCGGCGAGAGCCCCGATCAGCAGTCCGGCCGTCAGCGCCAGGGGCCAGGGCGTCCGGTGCTCGACCATCATCACCGCCGCGGCCGCCCCGACGAAGGCGGCGAGCGAGCCGACCGACAGGTCGATGTGCCCGGCGATGATGACGATCATCATGCCGATGGCCAGGATGAGGACGTAGCCGTTCTGCTGGATCAGATTGGTGATGTTGAGCGGCTGGAGCAGGATGCCGTCCGTCCAGAACTGGAACAGCAGCACGATCAGCGCCAGCGCGAGCAGCATCCCGTACTGCCGCAGGTTGCCGCGCAGGGCCCGGGCCAGCACCGCGCCCGCCGAGGGAGGTGGGCCGGTCCGCGGCCCGCTGGGCGTGGTGTCCGGGGTGGTCTTCGTCTGGGCCATGCCTCACACCTGCTTGTCGGGGGATGCCGCACTCATGGTCATGAGGCGCATGAGGGATTCCTGGGTGGCGTCCGCGCGGTCGACCTCACCGGTGATCCGCCCCGCGGCCATGGTGTAGATCCGGTCGCACAGGCCCAGGAGTTCGGGGAGTTCGGAGGAGATGACGAGGACCGCCTTGCCCTGGGCGGCGAGTTCGGCGATGACCGTGTAGATCTCCGCCTTGGCGCCGATGTCGATGCCCCGGGTGGGCTCGTCGAGGATCAGCACCTCCGGCTCGGCGAAGATCCACTTGCTGAGGACGACCTTCTGCTGGTTGCCGCCGCTGAGCTTGCCGGTCTGCGCGAACACCGAGGGGGCCTTGATGTTCATGGACCGCCGGAACGATTCGGCGACCCGCGCCTCCTCGTGCCGGTCGACCCAGCCCCGCCGGGCGACCTTGCCGAGGGCGCTCAGCGAGACGTTGCGGCTGATGTCGTCGCCGAGGACGAGGCCGAACCGCTTGCGGTCCTCGGTCACGTACGCGATGCCGTGACCGATCGCCTCGGGCACCGTCCGGGTGCGGATCTCGCGGCCGTCCAGCCGTACCCGGCCGCCCGTCCAGCGCCCGTAGGAGCGGCCGAAGACGCTCATGGCCAGTTCGGTGCGGCCGGCTCCCATGAGGCCCGCGACGCCTACGATCTCGCCTCGGCGGACGTTCAGCGAGACGCCGTCGACCACCGTGCGCCGGTGGTCGATCGGGTGCCGGACGCTCCAGTCCTCGATCTCGAAGGCGACGTCGCCGACCGCCGGGGTGCGCTCGGGGTAGCGGTGCTCCAGGTCGCGGCCGACCATGCCGCGGATGATCCGCTCCTCGGAGATGCCCTCGGGCCCGATGGCGAGGGTCTCGATGGTCCGCCCGTCGCGCAGGATGGTGACGGAGTCGGCGACCCGGGCGATCTCGTTCAGTTTGTGCGAGATGAGGACGCAGGAGATGCCCTGCGCCTTGAGCGCGAGGATCAGGTCGAGCAGCTTGCGGCTGTCCTCGTCGTTCAGGGCGGCCGTCGGCTCGTCCAGGATGAGCAGCTTGACCTTCTTGGCGAGCGCCTTGGCGATCTCGACCAACTGCTGTTTGCCCACGCCGAGATCGGCGACCCTGGTGTGCGGGCTCTCGTCGAGTCCGACCCGCCGGATCAGGTCGGCGGCGTGGGTCAGGGTGCGGTGCCAGCTGATCACGCCCCGGGTCGCGTGCTCGTTGCCGAGGAAGATGTTCTCCGCGATGGACAGGTAGGGCACCAGCGCGAGTTCCTGGTGGATGATCACGATGCCGCGCTCCTCGCTGGCCCGGATGGACCGGAACCGGCAGGGAGCGCCCTCGAAGCGGATCTCGCCTTCGTAGCTGCCGTGGGGGTGGACCCCGCTGAGCACCTTCATCAGGGTGGACTTGCCGGCGCCGTTCTCACCGCAGACGGCGTGCACCTCCCCGGCGGCGACGGTCAGGCTGACCTCGGAGAGCGCCTTGACACCGGGAAACGTCTTGCTGATCGACCGCATCTCCAGAACGGGTCGGGCCATGGTTGTGCATCCGTATCGTCGGGGCGGTGCGGTGCCGGGCGGTCTCCCGGATGCCGGGCGGTCTCCCGGGCGCCCGCACCGCCGGTTCGGCGTCGCGGACCCGTGGGTCGGGCCCGGGGGCTACTTGAGCTGGTCCGCGGTGTACTGGCCGCTGTCCACCAGGACCGTCCGGTAGTTGTCCTTGTCGACACTGACCGGCTGGAGCAGCTGCGCCGGAACGGTCTTGACACCGTTGTCGTACTGACGGGTGTCGTTGACCTCGGGCTTGCCGCCGGTCAGCAGCGCGTCCCCCATCTGGACCGCGGCCTTGGCCAGTTGGCGGGTGTCCTTGTAGACGGTCTGTGTTTGCTCGCCCGCGATGATCGACTTCACGGAGGCCAGCTCCCCGTCCTGGCCCGTGACGACGGGCAGGGGCCGGCCCGCTCCGTAGCCGGCGCCCTTGAGCGAGGAGATGATGCCGATCGAGATACCGTCGTAGGGGGAGAGCACGGCGTCGACGCGGGCGGTGGTGTACGACTTGCTCAGCAGGTTGTCCATCCGGGACTGGGCGAGACCGCCGTCCCAGCGCAGCGTGGCGGTCTGCTCCAGGGTGGTCTGGCCGCTGCGCACGACCAGCTTCCCGCTGTCGATGTACGGCTTGAGGACGCTCATCGCGCCGTTGTAGAAGAACGCGGCGTTGTTGTCGTCCGGCGAGCCGGCGAACAGCTCGACGTTGAAGGGGCCCTTGCCGTCCTTGAGGCCGAGCTTGTCGACGATGTAACTGCCCTGGAGGACGCCGACCTTGAAGTTGTCGAAGGTCGCGTAGTAGTCGACGTTGCCCGTGCCGCGTATCAGCCGGTCGTAGGAGATGACGCGGACATGGGCGTCGGCGGCCCGCTGGAGCACGTTGGTGAGCGAGGAACCGTCGATGGCGGCGATCACCAGCAGCCTGGCCCCCTTGGTGATCATGTTCTCCACCTGGGAGACCTGGTTCTCCACGACGTTGTCGCCGTACTGGAGGTCGGTCTTGTACCCCTTGGCCTGGAACTCCTTGACCATGTTGGCGCCGTCGTTGATCCAGCGCTCCGAGGACTTGGTCGGCATCGAGATGCCGACGAGACCACCTTGGGCGTCTTTGCCGCCCCCGCTGTCGCCGGCTCCGTTGGCGCTCTGGCCGCAGGCCGCCAGCGACAGCGCCAGGCCCAGGGTGACGAGGCCCGCTGAAAGCTTCCGCACAGTTCCTCCAGTGATGTTCCGCGACCGGCACAGTGCGATCCGGCCGGGGGAACCGGAAGCGGTCGAGCGGGGCCGGACGGGTGTCGCTTCCTCGCACCGGACGAAGCGCCGGGGTGGGAGCGGCCCGGCCTGGCGATCCTGAGTGTTAACGCTCACAAGAGCGTCGTCAAGGGTTTGTTCGGTCATCGTGGGTCAACGGTGGTGCGTGGGGCCGGAGTCCTCCGGGAACGTCAGTGGGTCGGGTGCGTCCGGACCCCGCTGATCTCGGGCGGGAGGTCCTTCCGGGGGAGGGATTGTTAGCGCTAACATAACCTTCCGCCAGAAAGGCTCCCCCCGCCTCCCGTCAGCGGGCGCCGAGGAGGTGTTCGAGGGCGAGCTGGTCCAGCTGTTCGAAGGCCATGCCGCGGCGGGAGGCGGCCTCGGTGTCGAAACCGTCGAAGGCCGACCGGTCGGCCAGGAGCCCGGCCAGGCCGTCCTCGGCCGTGGGGATGGAGAGTCCGGGCAGCCGGGAAGCGGCGAGCGCCTCCTGGACCTCCGGATCGGACCGGAAGGCGCGGGAACGCTGCGCCAGGAGCAGGTAGTTGCGCATGCAGGCCGCCGCCGAGGCCCAGACGCCGTCGGAGTCCTCCGTGCGCGGCGGCTTGAAGTCGAAGTGGCGCGGCCCGTCGTAGCCCGCCGACTCCAGCAGGTCGACCAGCCAGAACGCCTGGCGCAGGTCGCCCGCGCCGAAGCGGAGGTCCTGGTCGTACTTGACTCCGGTCTGGCCGTTGAGGTCGATGTGGAACAGCTTGCCGTGCCACAGGGCCTGGGCGATGCCGTGCGGGAAGTTCAGCCCGGCCATCTGCTCGTGGCCGGCCTCGGGGTTGACCCCGACCCGCTCGGGCCGCTCCAGCGCGTCGATGAACGCCAGGGCGTGGCCGATGGTGGGCAGGAGCAGGTCGCCGCGCGGCTCGTTCGGCTTGGGCTCGATCGCGAAGCGCAGGTCGTAGCCCTGCTCGTCGACGTACTGGCCCAGCAGGTCGAACGCCTCCTTCAACCGGTCGAGGGCGGCGCGCACGTCCTTGGCCGCGCCCGACTCCGCGCCCTCGCGCCCGCCCCAGGCGACGTAGACCGTGGCGCCGAGCTCGACCGCCAGGTCGATGTTGCGGATCGTCTTGCGCAGCGCGTACCGGCGCACGTCCCGGTCGTTGGCGGTGAAGGCGCCGTCCTTGAACACCGGGTGGGTGAAGAGGTTCGTGGTGGCCATCGGCACCTTCAGCCCGGCCGCGTCGAGTGCGGCGCGGAAGCGCTTGACCGCCTGCTCCCGGGCGCCCTCGCCGGCGGCGAAGGGGATCAGGTCGTCGTCGTGGAAGGTGACGCCGTAGGCGCCGAGGCCGGCCAGCCGGTGCACGCTCTCGACGGGGTCGAGGGCCGGCCGGGTCGGGTCGCCGAAGGGGTCCCGACCCTGCCAGCCGACGGTCCACAGGCCGAAGGTGAACTTGTGCGCGGGGGTGGGGACGAGCGGGTCACTGGTCATGGAGGGCTCCGCATCGGGGCGTGGGTCTGTTTGTAAGGGCGAAAAACAAATTAGTATGCCGGGACGGAAGAAGGAACCCCACCGGAGGGACCCCATGGCCGCTCAGCGTGTCGTGATCGGCGTCGACAGCTCGACCCAGTCCACCAAGGCACTCGCCCTCGACCTGGAGACCGGCGCCGTCCTGGGCGAGGGCCGCGCCGCGCACGCCGTCAGCGCGGGTCCGGGGCGCGAGAGCGACCCCGAGCAGTGGTGGCGGGCGCTCGGCGAGGCGATGGCGGCCACCGGCTGGGCCGACCGCGCCGCCGCCTGCTCGGTCGCCGGCCAGCAGCACGGCCTGGTCACCCTCGACCCGGCCGGCCGGCCCCTGCGCCCGGCCCTGCTGTGGAACGACGTCCGCTCCGCCCCGCAGGCCACCGCGCTCGCGGCCGCCTTCGGCCCCGCGGAGCTGGCCCGCCGCACCGGCAGCGTCCCGACGGCCGCCTTCACCTCCGCCAAGTGGGCCTGGCTGCGCGCCCACGAGCCGGCCACCGCCGACCGCGTCGCCGCCGTCCGGCTTCCCCACGACTTCCTCACCGAGCGGCTGACCGGTGAGCCGGTGACGGACCGCGGTGACGCCTCGGGCACCGGGTGGTGGGGCCCCGACGGCTACGACCAGGAGGTCCTCGCCCGGATCGGACTGCCCAGCGCACTGCTCCCCGAGGTCCTCCCGCCCGGCGCCCGGGCGGGCCGGGCCCGCGCCGGAACGCCCCTGCGCGAGGGCACGCCCGTGGCCACCGGGACCGGGGACAACATGGCCGCCGCGCTCGGGCTCGGCCTGACCCCCGGACGTCCGGTGCTGAGCCTGGGTACCTCGGGCACCGTCTACACCGTCGGCCGCACCCGTCCCACCGGCACCGACAGCGCCGTCGCCGGCTTCGCCGACGCCCTCGGCGGCTGGCTGCCGCTCGCCTGCACCCTCAACTGCACCCTGGCCGTCGACCGCTTCGCCGCCCTCCTCGGCCGCGACCGCGAGGACGTCGAGGAAGGCGGCACGGTGGTGGTGCTTCCCTACCTGGACGGCGAGCGCACCCCCGACCTCCCGGACGCCTCCGGCCTGGTCCACGGCCTGCGCCACGACACCACCCCGGGCCGGCTGCTCCAGGCCGCCTACGACGGCGCCGCCCACGCCCTGCTCACGGCCCTGGACGCCGTACTGCGGGCCGGCGGCGAGAGCCGCCCGACGGACGAACCCCTGCTGCTGATCGGCGGCGGAGCCAGGGGCAGGGCCTGGCAGCGTACGGTCCTGCGGCTGTCCGGCCGGGCCGTCCAGGTGCCCGAGGCCCGCGAACTCGTCGCGCTCGGAGCCGCCGCCCAGGCCACCGCCCTGCTCACCGGTGAGCCAGCCGACGCCGTCGCCCGCCGCTGGCGGACCGCGGAGGGCCGGGTGCTCGACCCCGTCCCCCGTGACGACGACGCGCTCGAACGGATCACCAGTACGCTGCGGCGGGCACGGGCCCTGCAACAGGTCCCGCCGGACGGACGATAGGAGGGCCGGGACCATGACGGCGATCGGCAGGGCGGGCAGGAGCGTGGAGAGCGCGCCCGCCTCGCAGCAGGGGATGCGCCGGCAGAACCTCGCGGCGGTGACCGGCGCGGTCGCCGCGCACGGCCCGCTCTCCCGGGCCGACGTCGCCGGACACACGGGCCTGACCAGGCCGGCCGTCTCCTCCCTGGTCGACGAGCTCATCGGCCGCGCCGCACTGACCGAGACGCAGACCGCGCCCAGCGGACGCGTCGGCCGCCCCGGCCGGGCCCTGGCCCTGAACGACCGGGGCCCCGCCGGCCTCGGCCTGGAGATCGGCGTCACCCATCTCGCCGCCTGCGTGGTGGACCTGCGCGGCGAACCCCGGGTGTGGCGGCGGGTGGAGCGGGCCAACGCGGGCCGGCCGGCCGGGCAGGTGCTGGCGGAGGCCGCCGCGCTGGGCGCCGACGCGGAGTCCGAGGCCGCCGCCCTCGGCCTGCGCGTCGAGGGCCGCGTCCTGGCCGTGCCCGGGGTGGTGCCGAACACCCCCGGCGGACTGGTCACCCACGCCCCCAACCTCGGCTGGCACGACGTCCGCCCCGCCGACCACTGGCCCGACCCCCACACCGTGCCCGAACCGGAGAACGAGGCCAACCTCGGGGCGCTCGCCGAGCAGCGGCAGCGCGGACAGTCCGCCGAGACCTTCGTCCACGTCTCCGCCGAGGCCGGAATCGGCGCCGCACTGGTCATCGACGGCCGGCTGTTCCGGGGCGCCCGCGGATTCGCGGGCGAACTCGGCCACCTGCCCGTCCACCCGGACGGCGCCCCCTGCCCCTGCGGGGCGCGCGGCTGCCTGGAGCAGTACGCGGGCGAACGGGCCGTCCTGCGCGAGGCCGGGCTGGACGACGCCGGGGACCCGGTGGCCGTACTGGCCGGACGGGCGCGCGCCGGGGACCCGGCGACCCTGCGCGCCCTGGACCGTGCCGGACGGGCGCTGGGCCTCGCCCTCACCTCGGCGGTCGACCTGATCGACCCCGACGCCCTCGTCCTGGGCGGCGCCTACGCCGAACTCGCCGACTGGCTCCTCCCGCCGCTGCGCACCGAACTGGCCGCCCGGGTCACCGTCCGGCCCTGGGCGCCGGAGGCGGTGCGGCCCTCCTCCCTGGGGCGCGGCGGACCGGTCCTGGGCGCGGCGTGGTCGACCGTCCAGCGGATCATCGCCGACCCCACCCGGCTGCCGGTCCGCCAGACCGGGTGAGCCGCCGGTCACGGCGTCGCGGCGTCGCCCGGAGCGTGCAGCCGTCCCGTCCGGGCCACGCGGGAGTACCAGAGCGCGCTCGACTTGGGGGTGCGCTCCAGGGTGTCGTAGTCGACGTGGACGGCGCCGAAGCGCTTGGCGTAGCCGTAGGACCACTCGAAGTTGTCGAGCAGCGACCAGAGGAAGTAGCCCCGCACGTCCGCCCCGTCCGTGATCGCCCGGTGCACGGCGTCGAGGTGCGCGTGGACGTAGGCGGTGCGCCGCGGGTCGTGGACCGAGCCGTCGGGGCCGATCTCGTCCTCGTAGGCGGCGCCGTTCTCGCTGACGACCAGGGGCAGGCCGGGGTAGCGGGCGGCGGTACGGGTGAGCAGGTCGTAGAGCGCGCCCGGGTCGACGGGCCAGCCCATCGCGGTGCGTTCGCCCGGCGCCCGGTGGAAGGCGACCTCGTCCGCGCCGGGCCAGGGCGAGTGCGCGCTGCGGCCGTGGCCGTCGTCCCGCGGCCGCTCGGCGCCTTCCGCGACGTGCGAGACGACGGTCGGGGTGTAGTAGTTCACGGCGAGAAGGTCCAGGGGCTGGTGGATCCTCGCGGTGTCGCCGTCCCGGACGAAGGACCAGTCGGTCAGGTGCGCGGTGTCCGCGAGCAGGTCCCGGGGGTACGCGCCCTCCAGCATCGGGCCCAGCCAGATCCGGTTGCCGACGGCGTCGATGCGGCGGGCCGCCTCCCCGTCCTCGTCCGAGGAGGTCAGCGGGCGGACGGCGTGGAGGTTCAGGGAGACCGCGAGCTGGGCGTCACCCGGCAGCGCGGCCCGCAGCACCTGGACGGCGAGGCCGTGAGCGAGGTTGAGGTGGTGGGCCGCGCGCAGGGCGGCGACCGGGTCGGTCCGTCCCGGGGCGTGTACCCCGGAGCCGTAGCCGAGGAACGCGCTGCACCAGGGCTC
The DNA here is from genome assembly GCF_040636215.1 of Streptomyces sp. NPDC006687. NCBI lineage: Bacteria > Bacillati > Actinomycetota > Actinomycetes > Kitasatosporales > Streptomycetaceae > Streptomyces > Streptomyces sp. NPDC006687. Next base: position 30,519 of record NZ_JBEYJJ010000022.1, read on the forward strand.
GTTGAGCGTCGTCCAGCGCTTGACCCGGTCGCCGAGGGCATCGGCCACGAGCCCCGCGTACTCGGCGAACCGCCCGGCGGTCGCCCGCTCCGGCCAGCCGCCCGCGTCCTCCAGGTCCTGCGGCAGGTCCCAGTGGTAGAGCGTGAGCGCCGGTTCGATGCCCGCGGCGAGCAGCTCGTCGACGAGCCGGCGGTAGAAGTCCAGGCCCTTCTGGACGGCGGGGCCCCGGCCGGTCGGCTGGACGCGTGACCAGGAGACGGAGAACCGGTAGGCCCCCAGGCCGAGTTCGGCCATGAGGCGGACGTCCTCGGAGAAACGGTGGTAATGGTCCACGGCCACGTCACCGGTGTGGCCCCCGAAGACCTTGCCGGGGGTGTGCGAGAAGGTGTCCCAGATGGACGGGGTCCGGCCGTCCTCACGGGCGGCGCCCTCGATCTGGTAGGCGGCGGTGGCCGTGCCCCACAGGAAGCCGGACGGGAAGGTGCGGGGGGTGGTGGGGGGCCGGGTCTCGGACACGGTCATGGAGCGCTCCCAACGCGGGTTCGGATGAGGTCAGTTCTTCACGGCGCCGGCGGTGATGCCGCCCACGACGTGCTTGCCGAGGACGGCGAAGACCAGCAGCAGCGGCAGCGTGGAGACGAGCGCACCGGTCAGCACGACGGCCTGGTCGACGGTGTGGTTGCCCGCTCCGAGGCCGGCCAGGGCGACCTGGAGGGTCGGACTGCCGTCGGGGGTGAGGGCGATGAACGGCCAGAAGAAGTCGTTCCACGCCTGGACGAAGACCAGCATCCCGAGGACCGCCATCGCCGGCCGCGCCACCGGGAACACCACGTGCCAGATGACGCGCAGGCTGTGCGCACCGTCCATCCTGGCCGCCTCCACGAGCTCCACCGGGAGTGCCTCGACGAGGTACTGGCGCATGAAGAACACCCCGAACGCGGCCACCAGCGAGGGCAGGACGACCGACTGGAGCTGATCGACCCAGCCGAGATCGGTGATGATCTGGTAGAGCGGGATCACGCTGAGCTGAGGCGGGATCGCCATGGTGGCCACCACCAGCGCCAGCAGCGCGCTCCGGCCCCTGAAGGGCAGGGTGGCGAAGGCGAATCCGGCCAGGGTGGAGAACAGGACGGTCGACAGCGCGACCAGCCCGGCCACCAACGTCGTGTTGACGAGCGCCTCGCCCATGTCGACCTGGTTCCAGGCGAAGGAGAGGTTGTCGAGCAGCCGGGGACCGGGCAGGAGCGGCGCCGGCGCCTTGACCACGCGCTCGCCCGTGTGGGAGGCGGCGACGAGGTTCCAGTAGAGGGGGAAGAGCGAGACCAGGGCGGCCAGGCCGAGGAGGACGTAGGTCAGCGGTCCCGCGTGGTGCTGACGGCCGGCCGACGGGCGAAGGCGCCCGGCCTGCGGCGTCCTGCCGACGGGGGTGGTCGTGGGGAGGGTGCGGGCCATGGTTCAGCTCCCCGCCTTCGTACGCGTGCGGTCGGCGCGGTTGCGGCTGCGGCTGCGGTCGCGGTCGTGGTTGCGGTGCGAGCGGGAGACCAGGGCCTGGAGGCCGCCGATGAGCAGGAGCAGGAGCAGCATGACCCAGGCGATGGCGGACGCCTGGCCCAGCGCACCGGTGACCCAGCCCTTCTCGTACATGAGCAGGCTCAGGGTCTGGAACTGGTTGCCGCTGCCGCCGCTGATCCCGACGCTGCCGCCGAAGAGCATCGGCTCGCCGAACAGCTGCGTGGCACCGATGGTCGAGACGACGACGGTGAACAGGATCGTCGGCCGGATGGAAGGAATCGTCACGCTGATGAACTGGCGCCAGCGCGAAGCCCCGTCCAGGACCGCGGCCTCGTAGAGGTCCTGGGACACCGCCTGCATCGCCGCCAGGTAGATGAGCGCGTTGTAGCCCGTCCAGCGCCACGTCACGATGACCGAGATAGCGATCTGCGCGGGCCACTTGGAGGACTCCCAGTCGACCGGGCCGAAGCCGGCCCAGCCCAGCACCGTGTTGATCAGGCCGTAGTCGGTGTTGAACAGCTGGGCGAAGACGAGCGTCGCCGCCGCGATGGAGGTGGCGTACGGGGCGAGGACCGCGACCCGGAAGAACGCCCGGCCCCGGAGCTTGTAGTTGAGCAGATGGGCCAGGCCCAGGGCCATCAGCAGCTGGGGAACGGTCGAGATCACACCGATGGTGAAGGTGTTGGCCAGCGCGTTCCAGAAGAACTCGCTGGTCGCCAGGGCGCTGTAGTTCTCCATGCCCTTCCACTGGGGGACTCCGCCGAGCTCGACCCGGTGGAGCGAGAGCCAGCCCGTGTAGATGAGGGGGAAGAACCCGAAGGCGGCGAAGGTGAGGAAGAAGGGGGCGACGAGCAGGTAGGGGGCCGCCTTCAGGTCGAGGCGGTACAGCGTGCTGCGCCGGCCGCTCCGGCCGGAGGGCGGCTGTACGCGCGGGCGGGGGCCGGGGGCGGCGTCGGCGGGCGGGGCGGAGCCGCCCGTCGCCCGTACGGAGGTGGCCACGGGGGCTTCCTTCCAGGTCGATGCGTGCGGTGATGCGGGGGTGCCGTCCGGCGACGGCCCGCCTCACCCGGGGAGAGGCGGCGGGTGGCGGCGGGCCGTCGGGCTGCCCCCGTCACCGGTCGATCTTGTCGTGGACCAGCTTCCTGACGTTCTCCCACGCCTTCGCCGGGTCGGTGCCGCGCTGCTCGATGTCGAGGATGCCGTTGTCGGTGAGGAAGGTCTTCACCTGGCCGTCCCACCGGCTGATCGGGGCGGGCGTGATGCCGGCCGCGGCCCGCGAGTAGATCCTGCCGACCGGGGTGTCACCGAAGTACGGCAGCTTGGCCTCCTGGACCACGGGGGAGGCGAGCGTGTCTTTGGAGGACGGGATGTTGCCGTTCACCGCGAAGACCTTCGCGTGCTGGGCGGGAGCGGTGAGCCAGGCGGCGAGTTCCGCCGCCTCCTTGGTGTGCTTGCCCGACTTCGGCACGGCGAGGAAGGCGCCGCCCCAGTTGCCGGCCACGGGCGGCGCGGCGATGTCCCACTTCCCCTGGTTCTCCGGCCCCGCCTGTTCCTTGATGATGCCCGTCATCCAGCTGGGGCAGGCGACGGTGGCGAACCTGGAGTTCTTGAAGGCCGCGTTCCACGTGCCCTTCTCGTCGAACTGGCGCAGCTTCGCCGTCAGTTCGCCCTTCGCCGCCGCCACGGCGGTGTCCCATGCCTTCTTCACGCCCGGGCTGTTCTCGTAGTCCAGCTCGCCCTTGGCGTTGGCGTACTGCACGGGCTCGCTGGAGATCACGGCGTTGAACAGCCCGCTGGCGGAGTCGTGGAAGGCCGTCCCGGCCGGGGCGTTCCTCTGGTACGTCTCCCCGGCCGCCAGGAACTTGGCCCAGTCGCCTTCCCAGAGCTTCGCCACCTCCGAGCGCTCGGTCGGCAGCTTGGCCCGGGCGAAGAGGTCCTTGTTGTAGCAGATGGCCATCGGGCCGATGTCCGTGCCGAGCCCGATGACCTTTCCGTCGGCCGTGGTGGCCTGCTTGACCTTCCAGTCGAGGAACGCGCCGAGGTCCGCGCCGCCCGTCGTGCCCAGGTCCACCCACTTGCCGGCCAACGCGGGGCCGGTCGCCTCGGCGATGTACCCCACCTCCAGGGCCTGGATGTCCGCGAGGCCGCTGTCGCGCGAGAGGCGCAGCTTGAGCGTGTCCCAGTACTTCTGGCCGTCCGCGACATTCGATTCCTCGATCTTGATGTTCGGGTGGGACTTCTCGTACTCGGCGTAGAGCTTCGCCCCGGTGGCGTTGTCGTAGCCGAAGGAGCCGAAGGTCCCGATCCGGAGCCTGATCTGCCCGCCGTCGGCCGCGCCCGCGTCCGCGCCGTCGTCGCCCGCGCAGCCGGCGAGCAAGGCCGTGCCCGTCACGAGGGCGACGGCCGCGACGAGCGCGTTGCCCGCGGTGCGGCGCCCGCGCCCGCGTCTGCTGCTGGAAGTGCGCATTCCACTCTCCTCGTCCAAGGTGGTGCTCGTTGTGCGCCAGGGTCCCGCCGGCTGTGTATGGGAGCGCTCCCATGTCGTTGCCGGAAGGCTGCTGCCTCGGGGGCGCGGGTGTCAAGAGAGGGGAACGGATTCCTTGCGCTGGAGGTACCGAAGGCACCGGAGGGTGCTGGCGTGGCGTGGAGGCGGGGATCGGGGGTAATGTGGGAGCGCTCCCACGTGTTCGTCGGGCGTACGTGCACCGGCGTAGGGTTCTCCGGCGTAGGGTGCTCCGCGCGACGCGGTGGGTCCATCATCGTGCCTGGTCCACGGGATCGGGGCCCACGCGGAGTGCGATGCACGAGGGGAGTGCGAAAGACGTGAGCGGACGGCGGAACGGCAGGCCCACTCTGGAGGAGGTCGCGGCCCTGGCCGGCGTCGGCCGGGGCACGGTCTCCCGCGTGATCAACGGCTCGCCGAGGGTGAGCGAGCAGGCCCGGCAGGCCGTCGCCCGCGCGGTGGCCGAGCTCGGGTACGTGCCCAACCAGGCGGCCAGGGCGCTGGCCGGCAGCCGGACCGACGCGGTCGCCCTGGTCATCCCGGAGACCGAGGCCCGGGTGTTCTCGGAGCCGTACTTCCTGGACCTGATCCGCGGTGTCAGCGCCGAACTCGCCGAGGCCGACCAGCAGTTGCTGCTGACCCTGGTCCGGACCGAGGCGGAGCGGCGACGGTTCGAGCACTACCTGGCCGCCCAGCGGGTCGACGGCGTCCTGCTGGCGTCCGTCCACGGGGACGATCCCCTGCCCGACCGGATCGCGCGGCTGGGGCTGCCGGTCGTCATGAACGGCCGGCGTTCCGAGGCCGAACCCGTCGACTACGTGGACTCCGACAACATCGGCGCCGGACGCGCCGCCGTCGCCCATCTGGTGGGCCGGGGCCGCGGCCGGATCGCGACCATCGGCGGCCCGTCCGACATGTACGTGGCCCGCGCCCGTCTCGGAGGCTATCGCGCGGGGCTGGCCGAGGCGGGGATCGCGCCCGACGAGGCGCTCGTGGCCACCGCGGACTTCACCGAGGAGGGCGGAAGGCGGGCGATGCGCGCACTGCTGGAGCGCGCCCCCGGCCTGGACGCGGTCTTCGCCGCCTCCGACGTGATGGCGGCGGGCGCGCGCGGGGTGCTGCGCGAGGCCGGGCGACGGGTCCCCGAGGACGTGGCCCTCGTCGGCGTCGACGACTCGGTGGTGGCCCGTCTGATGGATCCGCCCCTGACGAGCGTGCGCCAGCCGATCGAGGAGATGGGCCGCACGATGACCCGGCTCCTGCTGGAGAAGATCGCGGAAGCCGCCGGAGCCGGTCCGGTGGCGGGGGAGGAGCGGCGCCGGGTCCTGCCCACCGAGCTCGTCGTGCGCGACTCCTCCTGAGGGCGGCAGGTCCGGGCGGGCTCCGCACGCTGCCGGGCCCTGAACGCGCTGCGCCCCGGACCCGTACGGAATCCGGACGGATCGGTACGGTTCCGGGGCCTTCACCGGCGGGCCGTCACAGAGCCGGGTAGGCGTTCTTCATGAGTTCCTGGAACTGGGCGGAGAACCACTGCCCGGCGAGCGGGGCGTCCGGGAGCGCGCCCGACATGCTGTTGCCGTTGCGGACGTTGCCCGTGTAGGTGGGGTCGCACATCCGGTCGAAGCCCTTGCCCTCGTTGTTCGGGATCTCCTTGCTCGCCCCGTCCGACTCGCCCGGAGGCTTCATCCACACGTAGGCGTCGATGCCGGGCGCGGGGGCCGCCTTCGGCCGTTCGCCGAGTCCGGCTCCCGCCTGGTTGCACCAGTTGCCGAGGTGGATGCGCCGGTCGTAGCGGCCGCCGTTGACGTAGGAGTCCACGCTGGTCGTCGCGCCGGGTCCGGTCGGGCGGGCCGTGCCGCCCCAGCCGTTGCGGGAGGTGTCGATGAGCATGCCGACGCCGGCGTCGAAGCCGAGGGAGACCACCTTGGCCCGCATGGCCTGGGCGTAGGACAGCTCGTCGGTGTAGCGGTTCCAGTCGACCCACTTGGACTGGCGTACGGAGGTGCCGCCCACCGAGTCGTCGATCGTGAAGTGGTCCTCCTTCAGCGCGCTGAAGTTGGCGGTGTTCACGATGAAGCCGTGCACCTTGGAGAGGGTGGAGCCCTCGGCGGTCGCGGCCTGCTGGAACATCTGCGCGGAGGCGGTGAAGTTGTCGTCCCAGCCGAGCCAGCCGTGGTGGCCCGCGTCCACGTAGTTGTAGACGTTGGGGACCGAGCCCAGCTTGTTCAGCGCGTAGCCGACCCCCTTGATGTAGTTGCCGTTGGCCTTCATCACGTCGCAGGCGGGGGTGGCCGTCGGGCGGCCCGAGACGTTGGTGACGAGGTTCGGCAGCGAGTCGATCTCGACGGCGGTGACGATCCGCAGACCGGCGTACTTGGGATCGGCGAGGATCGCGGCGATCGGGTCGATGAACTGCGTCTTGTACTTGTCGATCTCGGTCGGGCCCAGCTCGCCGTTGGAGGCGAGGGCGGAGCAGTCCCGTCCGGGCAGGTCGTAGATCACCAGCTGGACGACGAGTTCGCCGCTGCCCTTCTGCGCCAGGGCCGCGTCGAGGTGGTCGCGCAGGCCCATCTTGCCGCTGGTGCCCGTGACGAGGGCGATGCGGTCCAGCCAGACGGCGGTGGGCTGGTTCGACACCCTCGTGCCGCCCGGCTCGGCGGCCGCCTTGGCGGACCACTCGGGATTCACGTACACCCTGGCCCCCGCGTAGGGGTTGTCGACCTTGCCGCCCGAGGGCGGAGGCGTGGTGGGCGGGGTGGTGGGCGGTGTCGTCGGCGGTGTGGTGGGGGGTGTGGTGGCGCCGTTGCAGGTGACTCCGTTCAGCTTGAACGCCGCGGGCACGGCGTTGGTGCCGTTGTGGGAGCCGTTTAACCCGAACGACGTCGAACCGCCGGTGGCCAGCGAGCCGTTGTACGAGAGGCTCTTGGCCGTGACGGCCGCCCCCGACTGGCTGATCGCGGCGTTCCAGCCCTGGGTGACCTGCTGGCCGTTGGCGTAGGACCACTCCACGGTCCAGGAGGCGACCGGGTCGCCGGTGTTCGTGACGATCACGTTGGCGCCGAAGCCGTTGTTCCACTGGTTGGTGATCTGGTACTCGACCTTGCAGCCGGCGGCGGTGGCGCCGGCGGGGGTGCCGAACACGGTGGCGGTGGCGCCGGCGGCCGTGACGAGACCGAGGGCGGCCAGTAGCGCGGTGCGGGGGATGACGCGGCTCATGTGGTGGGGTGCCTTTCGGGCCGGGGCGCGCGGGCCGTCGTCGGGCCCGGCGCCGTTGTGGGGGCGTTGCCTCGCACGGGGGGAGTACGGACGCCGACCAGGCCAGGGTGCGGCCCGGTGAACGCGTGTCCGCGGGTGGTGGGGACTCGCGGTCGCAGCCGGAAAGGGCCGGGCCGCGACCGGGAAGAGAGCGAGGCGACGCTCGTGGAGCGCCGATCGGTGGAAGCGCTCCCACTGGTTGGGGCCAGACCGTAGCGCCAACTGACGCCGAGGAAAAGGGGGTCGGACACATTCCTCGGCGAAAGGCTTTCGACCCCGCACGCGTCTTGACGCCCCCACTCGGAGTCCGCAGAGTGGGAGCGCTCCCATACGGCCGGGCGTGTGTACGCCCCTCTCACAGCCCCCGTGCCAGCCGGTGGTACGCCTGGTTCCAGCGGAGCTCGCGCCGGAACTGCCGGGTGGTGGTGGTCTTCTCGATGAGGAGGAGTTCCAGGCGGATCATCTCCGCGAGGTCGTCGAGGTGTTCGGAGGTCAGGGCGGTGCTGAGGACGGTGTGGTGCGGCCCTCCGGCCGTCAGCCAGGATTCGGTGGAGGTCCGCAGGTCGGGGCGGGGCCGCCAGACAGCGCGGGCGACGGGCAGGGCTGGCAGCGGGTGCGGGGCCGCCACGACGTCGACGTCGTTGGCGACCAGGCGGAAGCGGTCGCCGAGGTCGGCGAGACCGACCACGACCGCCGGGCCGGGGGCGGCGTCGAACACCAGACGGACCGGGTCCTCCCGCCCGCCGATGCCGAGGGGGTGGATCTCGCAGCTGGGCCTTGCGGTGGTGAGCGAGGGGCAGACCTCCAGCATGTGCGCGCCGAGGATCAGTTCCTCGCCGGGCGTCATGTCGTACGTGTAGTCCTCCATGAAGGAGGTGCCCCCGGGGAGGCCGGCGGCGGCCACCTTGAGGGCGCGCAGCAGGACGGCGGTCTTCCAGTCGCCCTCCCCTCCGAAGCCGTACCCCTGGGCCATGAGCCGCTGGACCGCGAGGCCGGGCAGCTGGCGCAGTCCGCCCAGGTCCTCGAAATTGGTGGTGAAGGCCCTGAAGCCGCCTGCGGTGAGGAAGGTGCGCAGTCCGGCTTCGATGCGGGCCGCGTAGCGCAGCGAGTCGTGCCTTCCGCCCCCCGGCCGCAGCTCCGGCGCCAGGCGGTAGAGGTCCGCGTACTCCTCGACGAGGGAGGTCACCTCGCTCTCGTCCGCGCTGTCGACGACCTCCACCAGATCATTGACGCCGTAGGTGTTGACCGAGGCGCCGAAGCGCAGTTGGGCCTCGACCTTGTCCCCTTCGGTGACGGCCACGTCGCGCATGTTGTCGCCGAAACGGGCGAGCCTGAGGGTCGCCAGCTCGGACCGGGCCGCCGCCGCCCGCGCCCAGACCGCGACGCGTGCCCGCGTCACCGGGTCGCTGACGTGGCCGGCCACGGTCTTGCGGGGCACGCCCAGGCGGGCCTGGACGTACCCGAACTCGCGGTCGCCGTGGGCGGCCTGGTTGAGGTTCATGAAGTCCATGTCGATCGTGTCCCAGGGCAGGGCCTTGTTCGCCTGGGTGTGCAGGTGGAGCAGCGGCTTGCGCAGCGCGTCCAGTCCGGCGATCCACATCTTCGCCGGCGAGAAGGTGTGCATCCAGGCGATGAGCCCGGTGCACCGGTCCTCGGCGTTCGCTTCGAGGCAGACCCGGCGGATGGCGTCGGCGTCGGTGAGCACCGGCTTCCACACGACGCGCGCGGGGATGCCGGAGGAGTCGGCCAGCGCGGCGGCTATCTGCCGCGACTGTCCGGCGACCTGTCGCAGCGTCTCCTCCCCGTACAGGCGCTGGCTGCCCGTGAGGAACCAGATTTCCTGGACGGGAGACGTGGGGCTGGGCACATGGCCTCCTGAAGTGTGGTGTCCCGCAACGGCGTCGAGGCGGCGGGCGGACGGGGAGGACGGACGGCGGGGCGGGTCAGCCGGTGCGGTGGGCCGTGTCGCGGATGCTCCTCAGCCGGTGCAGCAGGCCGCCGGTGGCGAACTGGTCGTGCAGGAGCCGGTACGCGGCGAAGAGGGCGTCGTAGGCGTCGGCCCGGCCGGCGTCGGGTGTGTAGACGGCGGGCAGCCGGCGGCCCATCGCGGCGGCGGCCGTCCGTACGTCGGGGTGGGCGCCGGCGGCCACGGCGGCGTGGATGGCCGACCCGAGGGCGGGCCCCTGGTCCGACGCGGCGAGGGAGACGGGGCGGCGCAGCACGTCGGAGTAGATCTGCATCAGCAGTTCGTTCTTGGCCAGTCCGCCCGCGACGATGAACTCGTGCACCGGTACGCCGCCCTTCTCCAGCGCCTCCACGATGACGCGGGTGCCGAACGCGGTGGCTTCGAGCAGCGCGCGGTAGACGTCCTCGGGGCGGGTCGCGAGGGTCAGGCCCACGATGACTCCGGAGAGACGGTGGTCTACGAGGACGGACCGGTTGCCGCCCAGCCAGTCGAGGGCGACCAGTCCGTGGCCCCCGACCGACTGGGCGGCGGCCTTGCGGGTCAGCAGGGTGTGCAGGTCCTCGCCGCGGTCGGCGGCCTCGGAGAGGTAGTCCGGCGGGACGCCCTGGTCCAGTACCCAGGCGAAGATGTCGCCGACCGCGCTCTGGCCCGCCTCGTAGCCGTAGGTCCCCTCCACGATCCCACCGTTCACCACACCGCAGATGCCGGGGACCTCGGCGAGGACGGAGGCGTTCACGACGTGGCAGGTGGAGGTGCCCATGATGGCGAGCAGCCGGCCGTCCTCCAGGGCCTTGGCGGCCGCCGCGGTGACATGGGCGTCGACGTTGCCCGCGGCCACGGCGATCCCGGCGCGCAGCCCGGTCCATGCCGCCGCCTCGGGACGGAGGGAGCCGACGCGTGAGCCCAGCGGGGAGAGGGGGAACGCGAGGCGGGTGCGTGCGAAGTCGGCGAACCGGGGGTTCAGCTCCGCCAGGTACTCCTCGCCGGGGTAGGCGCCGTCCTGGTGGATGCCCTTGTATCCGGCCGTGCAGGCGTTGCGGGACTCGGATCCGGTGAGCTGCCACACGATCCAGTCGGCGGCCTCGATCCACCGCTCACAGGTGTCGTAGACGAGCGGATCCTCCTCCAGGACCTGGAGGGCCTTGGCGAACTGCCACTCCGCGGAGATCCGGCCGCCGTAGCGGGCGATCCACTTCTCCCCGCGGGCGTGGGCGAGCGCGTTGATGCGATCGGCGTGCGGCTGGGCCGCGTGGTGCTTCCACAACTTGGGCCACGCGTGCGGCCGTCCGGCGAGGTCCGTCTCGGCGAGGGGGGTTCCGTCGGCCAGGGTGGGCAGGACGGTGCAGGCGGTGAAGTCGGTGGCGATGCCGATCACCGATGCGGGGTCGATCCCCGCCGCCGCCACGGCCCGCGGTACGGCGTGTCGCAGTACGTCCCGCCAGTCCTCGGGGTGTTGCAGGGCCCAGTCCGGGGGCAGCCGGGCGCCCCCGTGCGGCAGGTGCCGGTCGATGACGCCGTGCCGGTAGGGGTGGACCGCCGCCGCCAGCTCCTGCCCGTCGCGGACGCGCACCACCACGGCGCGGCCCGACAGCGTGCCGAAGTCGACGCCGACCGTGTACTGCTCCGGTTCGCCGGAGGGAGGGGCGGGCGTGAGGGGAGGGGGTGACGTCAACGGAGTGCCTTTCGCGGGAAGGGTGGGGCGGCGGTGGCGCTGCCGGCCGCGGAGCTCGCTGCCCTGGGCAGTGTGAGCGCTAACAATGCGGTGAGGCAAGGGGTCCGGGGGGATCACATGAATGACGCCTCCTGGGGGCACCCCGGCTCGATAACGGACAGGTAACGCGGACAGGTGACGCCTGCACAGGGGTTGAGAACCGTCTTTGTTAGCGCTCACAATGCGACGGCTCCCCTTCCTCACGACTCCTCCTTCCTCAGGGCTCCCCCTTCCTCACGGCACGCCTCTCCTGCCGCATCCGACCCGAAGGATTCCCTCATGGCTCGCAGAGCAGCTCTCCTCCTCGCCGCCGCCGCGCTTCTCGCCTCCTCGGCGCTGACCGCCTGCTCGACCGAAGCCCCCTCCGGCGGCCCCGCCCCGGGCCCGTCCGCCAAGACCAAGGGGGGTTCCGGCGGTGCGATCACCATGGGCTTCGCCCAGGTCGGCGCCGAGAGCGGCTGGCGCACCGCCAACACCAAGTCGGTCCAGGAGGCGGCGAAGAAGGCCGGGATCCAGCTCAAGTTCTCCGACGCGCAGCAGAAGCAGGAGAACCAGATCAAGGCGATCCGCACCTTCATCCAGCAGAAGGTGGATGTGATCGCCTTCTCGCCGGTCGTGGAGTCCGGCTGGGACACCGTGCTCAAGGAGGCCAAGGACGCGGGCATCCCGGTCATCCTCACCGACCGCGCCGTGGACACCAAGGACACCTCCCTCTACAAGACCTTCCTGGGCTCGGACTTCGTCAAGGAGGGCAGGTCCGCGGGGGAGTGGCTGACCGGCGCCTACGCCGGCGAGCAGGGTCCGGTCAACATCGTCGAGCTCCAGGGCACCACGGGCTCCGCACCCGCCAACGACCGCAAGGCCGGCTTCGCCGAGGCCCTCCGCGGCGACGGCAAGTTCAAGATCGTCGCCTCGCAGTCGGGCGACTTCACGCGCGCCAAGGGCAAGGAGGTCATGCAGGCGTTCCTGAAGTCCCAGAAGGACATCGACGTCCTCTACGCCCACAACGACGACATGGCCCTCGGCGCCATCCAGGCCATCGAGGAGTCCGGCAAGAAGCCCGGGACGGACATCAAGGTGATCTCGGTGGACGGGATCAAGGACGCCTTCACCGCGATGACCGAGGGCAAGATCAACGTCGTGGTGGAGTGCAACCCGCTCCTCGGCGACCAGCTGATGGAGCTGGCCCGGAAGGTCGTCGCGGGGGAGAGCGTACCGGCCCGGGTCGAGACCCAGGAAGGCGTGTTCCCGCAGGACAAGGCCGCGGCCGCGCTGCCGTCCCGCACGTACTGACGCGGACCCACACACGAGAGGAGGACGGATGGAATCCCCGTCCACCCCGCCGCCCACGGGCACCCGCGACGCGCGGCCGGTCCTGGAGGCCCACGGCATCCGCAAGCGGTTCCCGGGTGTGCTCGCCCTCGACGGGGTCGCCCTGCGGCTCTTCCCGGGCGAGGTGCACGCCCTGATGGGAGAGAACGGCGCCGGGAAGTCCACCCTGATCAAGGTGCTCACCGGTGTCCAGCCCGCCGACGGCGGCACCCTCGTCGTCGACGGCCGGCCCCACGCCTTCAGGGACCCCCTCCAGGCGCAGCGGGCCGGGATCAGCACCGTCTACCAGGAGGTCAATCTCTGCCCCAACATCTCGGTCGCCGAGAACATCCTCCTCGGGCGCGAACCGCGCCGGTTCGGTCTCGTCCACTGGTCCGCGACGCGCCGGCGGGCGGCGGCTCTGCTGACGGAACTGGAGCTCGGCCTGGACGTCACCAGCCTGCTCGGCTCGCATTCCCTGGCCGTCCAGCAACTGGTCGCCATCGTCCGGGCGGTGGACGTCTCGGCGAAGGTGCTCGTCCTGGACGAACCCACCTCCAGCCTCGACCGCGAGGAGGTGGCCCAGCTCTTCGCCCTGGTACGGAGGCTGCGGGACCGCGGTGTGGCCATCTTGTTCGTCACCCACTTCCTCGACCAGGTATTCGATCTGTGCGACCGGGTCACCATCCTGCGCAACGGCCGGCTGGAAGGCGAGTACCCCATCGGCGAGCTCACCCCGGTGACGCTCGTGCAGCGCATGATCGGCGGAGAACTGGCCACCCTCGACCAGCTGTCGGACCGCGGCCCCGCGCAAGGGGCCGGACGGGCGGGCGGCCGGCCGTTCCTCCAGGCGCGGCAACTGACCCGCACGGGCTCGATCGAACCCTTCGACCTCGACGTCCACGCGGGCGAGGTCGTCGGACTGGCCGGCCTCCTGGGCTCGGGCCGTACCGAGGCGGCACGCCTGCTGTTCGGCGCGGACAGCGCGGACGCCGGAGAAGTGAGCATCGAGGGCGAGAAGGTGCTCCTGCGCGGCCCCCGCCAGGCCATCGCCCGGGGCATCGCCTTCTGTTCCGAGAACCGCACGTCCGAGGGACTGGTGGGCGAGCTCACCGTCCGCGAGAACATCGTGCTCGCCCTCCAGGCCGTCCGGGGCTGGACCAGGCCGCTGCCGCGCGCCAGGCAGGACGAGCTCGCGGGGCGGTGGATCCGGGCCCTGGACATCCGCCCCGCCGACCCCGAAGCGCAGGTACGCCACCTCAGCGGAGGCAACCAGCAGAAGGTGCTCCTCGCGCGCTGGCTGCTGACCGCACCGCGGCTGCTGATCCTCGACGAACCCACCCGGGGCATCGACATCGGGGCCAAGGCGGAGATCCAGAAACTCGTGGCCCGCCTGGCGGGCGACGGCACCGCCGTGGTGTTCATCTCGGCGGAACTCGAAGAGGTCCTGCGCCTGAGCCACCGCATCGCCGTCCTCCGCGACCACCGCATGGTGGCCACCCTGGCGAACGACGGCACCGTCACGCCCGACCGCCTCCTCACCACCATCGCCACCGGAACGGACTCATGACCCTCCAGCCCGCCCCGTCCGGGACGGCCGGCGCGACCGGGAGACGCCTGGCCCGCCACCGCCTGCTGTGGCCCGCGGCCACCCTGCTCACCCTGCTCCTCGGCAACCTCGCGTTCCACCACGACTTCTTCGCGGTCCGCGTACGCGACGGCCACCTCTACGGCAGCCTCGTCGACATCCTGCGGTTCGGCGCGCCCCTCGTCCTGGTGGCGCTCGGCATGACCCTGGTCATCGCCACCCGCGGGATCGACCTCTCGGTGGGCTCCACCGTCGCCATCGCCGGCGCGCTCGCCTGCGGGCACCTGTCCACCGCCGCGCATCCCGGCAGCGTCGCCACCATGCTCACCGCCGTGGCCCTCGCGCTCGGGGTCGCCCTCGTGCTGGGCCTGGCCAACGGCTTCCTGGTGTCGTGGCTGGGGGTGCAGCCCATCGTGGCCACGTTGATCCTGATGGTCGCGGGCCGCGGCGTCGCCCAGCTGATCACGGACGGCCAGATCATCACCGTGACCAGCGCCCCCTACAAGATGATCGGGGGCGGCTACTGGCTGGCCCTCCCGTTCGCCGTCCTGCTGGCGGCCGTCCTCGTCGCGCTCACCGCCGTCCTCACCCGTCGCAGTGCCCTCGGCATGCTGATCGAGGCCGTCGGCGGCAACCCCGCCGCCAGCCGCCTGGCCGGCATCCGGGCCGGCGGTCTGCTCGCCCTGGTCTACGTCTTCAGCGCGCTGTGCGCCGCCGTCGCAGGGCTGATGATCAGTTCGAACGTCTCCAGTGCCGACGGCAACAACGCCGGCCTGTGGATCGAACTCGACGCGATCCTCGCCGTCGTCGTCGGGGGCACCGCCCTGACCGGCGGGCGCTTCTCCCTCGGTGGAACCGTCCTGGGCGCCCTGATCATCCAGACCCTGTCCACCACCGTCTACACCCTGGGCGTCCCGCCCGAGACCACCCTCGTGTTCAAGGCGTTCGTGGTCATCGCCATCTGCCTCGTGCAGTCCCCCGCCTTCCGGGCCAAGGTCATGCGCCGCCGCGGGGCTCCCCGATCCCACACCCCGGCGGGCGACACCCCGCGGCAGCAGGAGGTACGAGCATGAGCACGGGCACCGGACACGCCGCCACGCACCTCACCCGCTCCCTCGCGACCGTGTCCCCGCGCACCCGGACCCGCATCCCGCTGATCGTCACCGCGGTGCTGCTGCTCGTCGTGTTCGGGATCGGATCGGTGCGCTACGAGGGCTTCCTGTCCGCCCAGGTCGTGCTGAACCTGCTGATCGACAACGGCTTCCTGCTGGTCGTCGCGGTCGGGGCGACCTTCGTCATCCTCACCGGCGGCATCGACCTGTCCATCGGCTCCATGGTGGCCCTCTCGACCATGATCACCGCCTGGCTGGTCGAGTCGCACGGCTGGCCCCTGGCCGCCGTCGTCCCCCTGGTCCTGCTGGCCGGGGCGGCGAGCGGGACGCTGATGGGGTGGATCATCCACACCTTCGAGATCCAGCCCTTCATCGTCACCCTGGCCGGCATGTTCCTCGCCCGGGGGCTCTGCTACACGATCAGCACCGAATCCCTCACGATCAGCGATCCCACCACCGCGGCGATCGCGCAGACCCGGCTGTACGGCCCGGGGGGACTGTTCGTCTCGATCCCGGTGGTCATCGCCCTGGCCGTGCTGGTGACCGCCTTCGTCGTCCTGCACCACACGCGCTTCGGCCGCACCGTGTACGCGCTGGGCGGCAACGAGACGTCCGCCCGCCTGATGGGTCTGCCGACGGGCTCCACCAAGATCGCCGTGTACGGCGTCAGCGGCCTGTGCTCCGCGCTCGGCGGCCTGTTGCTGACCTTCTACACGCTCTCCGGTTACGCCCTCCACGCCCTCGGCATGGAGCTCGACGCCATCGCCGCCACCGTGATCGGCGGCACGCTGCTGACCGGAGGTTCCGGCTTCGTCCTGGGCACCGCCCTCGGGGTGCTGGTCCTCGGCCTGATCCAGACGGTGGTCAACTTCCAGGGCACGCTCAGCTCCTGGTGGACCCGGATCGTCATCGGCGCCCTGCTGCTCGTGTTCATCGTGCTGCAACGCCTGATGAGCGGCCGCCGCCCCGCCGCCGGGTGACCCCCGGCCGCCGCTCCATCCCCCGGGGGCGTGCCCCGCTCCCCCCGGGGGGACCGGGGCAGGGCGGGTCAGGCGCCGGAGGGAGTGATCCTGCGGGCCGTGCTGGCGCGCACGATCAGCTCGGGGGCCACCACCAGGTGCGCCGGTTCCTTGGCCCGGCCCTCGATGTGGTCCAGGAGCAGGCCGATGCTGTCCCGGCCGAGGGAGGCGAAGTCCTGACGGATCGTCGTCAGCGGCGGCGGGAAGAACTCCGCCTCGGGGATGTCGTCGAAGCCGGCGACCGCCACGTCCTCCGGGGTGCGCAGGCCCGCTTCCCGCAAGGCCCGCAGGACCCCGAGGGCCATCTGGTCGTTGGCGACGAACACCGCGGTGAGGCCCGCCCCCCGTCCGCCGGACGCCCGTACCCGGCCCGCCAGCTGCTGGCCGGCCTGGTAGCCCGAGAGAGGGCTCCAGTCACCGCGCAGCAGGGGCGGCACCTCGGCTCCGGCCTCGCGCAGGGCGTCCTCCCACCCCTGCGTGCGGGCCTCGCTCTCCAGCCAGTCGGGAGGGCCGGCGACGTGCCACACGGTGGAATGGCCGGAGGCGAGGAGATGGTCCGTGATCATGCGGGCGCCGAGGTTCTGGTCCAGCGACACCCCCGGCAGGTCCAGGGTGTGGCCGCCTTCCACGGTGACCACCGGGCACGGAGCTTCCAGTGCCGCCAGCGCCCGCACCGCGGCGCGCTGGGGGGTGACGGCGACGATCCCCTCCACGCCCCAGCCGGCGAGGTGCTGCATGGCTTCGGCGAGGGCCGTCTGGGTGGCCGTCCGGAGCGTGACGGCTGAGGTCAGGTAGCCGCGGTCGCGAGCCGCCTCCTGCACCCCCGCCACGGTGCTGGCGGGCCCGTGGAGCGTGGTGTTCACCGCGATGACGCCCAGGGTGTGGGTCCGGCGGGTGGCCAGGGCCCGGGCCGCCGAATTGCGGCGGTACCCCAGCTGCTCGATGACCTGTGTCACCGCGGCCCGGGTCTTGGCGCTGACGTTCGGGTGGTCGCTGAGCACCCGCGAAACGGTCTGGTGGGACACGCCTGCGACGCGCGCGACGTCCGTCATCGTGGGCGCTCGCGAGACGTCTGGGAGCCGGGTCACCTCTCGTCCTTTCCTCGTCGAGCGGCCATGCCGATGTGGGCGTTCACATTATGCAGTGCCGATCGCATGGTGCGGACGGGAATGTGCTCTTCCCTCTTGAGCTCATCGCCTGTTAGCGCTAACAATTCGACAGGGGACAGCGGCCGGAGCCCGGTCGTGGCTCCGGCAGTTGCCCCCGATCGGCCCAGCCCCTGATGCGCGACCGCGGAGCCTGCCGGATGCCCCGGCCCCGGGCAGCCGCAGCGCATACCGGAAAGACGGTGAGAGCGTAGTGAGCCAGACCAGCCTCAAGAACCTCCGGCGCGAGGTCCTCGCGGCCAACCTGCGCATCCCGGAAGCCGGGCTGGCCACCCTCACCTGGGGGAACGTCAGTGGAGTGGACCGGGACGCCGGGGTCTTCGTCATCAAGCCGTCCGGGGTCTCCTACGCCGACCTCACCGAGGAGGACCTGGTGGTGGTGGCGCTGGAGGACGGGCGGGTCGTCGACGGGCACCTCAGGCCGTCCACCGACACCGAGACCCATCGCTGCCTGTACCTGGCCTTCCCCTCCCTCGGGGGCGTCACCCACACGCACTCGGCGCACGCCGTCGCCTTCGCCCAGGCGTGCCGCCCGATCCCCGTGCTCGGCACGACCCACGCCGACACCTTCAACGGGCCCGTCCCCGTGACGGCGGACCTCACCGCCGAGCAGTGCGCGCGGGACTACGAGTACAACACCGGACAGGTGATCGTCGCCCGGCTCGACGGTGACGCCCGCCGGGCCGACGAGGTCCCCGGAGCGCTCGTCTCGCGCCACGGCCCCTTCACCTGGGGCGCCACCGCGACGGCCGCGCTGGAGAACGCCATCGTCTGCGAGGCCGTGGCGGAGATGGCGCTGCACACCCTGGCGCTGGGAGCCCGCCTCGGGGACACCTCCCCGCCGCCGGTGCATCTGATGGAGCGGCACTTCACCCGCAAGCACGGACCGGACGCCTACTACGGCAACACCGCCGGCCGGCTTTCGGGCGCCCGCACGGCCTCCTGAGGCGGAGAAGGCGCCGTGCCCGCCCGGGCACGGCACTTGACGGGGCCTTCCGGCGGCTGGCTTCATGGGAGCGCTCCCATTCTTCGCCTAGGAAGGCCCTGCCCGTGCCTCCTCCTGTCACCTTCGCGCGCGGTGTGTCCCGCCGCGCGGCCGCCGTGCTCGCCGGGTTGGCCCTGGCTGCCGGCGGCCCGTCCCTGACCGCCCTGGCCGGCCCGGCCGCGGCCGCTCCCACCGTGGCCGCCGCCCCCGCCGTAGCTGGCACACCCGTCCGGGTCAACCAGCTCGGCTACCTGCCCGACGGCCCCAAGCGGGCCACCGTGGTCAGCCCCGCGACCACTCCCCTCGGCTGGCAACTGCGCGACTCCACGGGCGCGGTGGCCGCCTCGGGCACCACCACCGTGCGCGGCGCGGACCAGGCGTCCGGCCAGTCCACGCACCTGGTGGACTTCGGCGCGTACACCGGCACCGGCACCGGCTACACCCTGACCGTCGGCGGCCAGAGCAGCCACCCCTTCGACCTCTCCGCATCGCTGTACGACGGACTGCGCGCCGACAGCATGTCCTTCTTCTACCAGCAGCGCAGCGGCATCGCGATCGACGCGGCCCTGGCGGGCGGCGTCGCCTACGCCCGCCCTGCCGGACACCTGGGCGTCGCCCCGAACAAGGGGGACAGCAGCACCCCCTGCCAGGCCGGGGCGTGCGACTACTCCCTGGACGTGCGCGGTGGCTGGTACGACGCCGGGGACCAGGGCAAGTACGTGGTCAACGGCGGCATCTCCGTCTGGGAACTGGTCAACTCCTTCGAACGGGCGCGCCGTTCGGGGGGTGACGCGGCGCTCGGCGACGCGACGCTGAGGGTGCCGGAGCGGGGCAACGGGATGCCCGACGTGCTGGACGAGGCCCGCTGGGAGCTGGAGTTCCTGATGCGGATGCAGGTGCCGGCCGGGAAGCCGCTGGCCGGGATGGCCTTCCACAAGGTGCACGACGCCCAGTGGACCGCCCTGCCCACCCGGCCGGAACTGGACTCCGAGCAGCGGGAGGTGCACAAACCGTCGACCGCCGCCACGCTGAACCTGGCGGCCTCGGCCGCGCAGTGCGCCCGGGTGTACGCGCCGTACGACGCCGCGTTCGCCGCGCGCTGCCTGGACGCCGCCCGCCGCGCCTGGACGGCCGCCAAGGCCCACCCGGACGTACTCGCCCCGGCGGGCGACACCACCGGCGGCGGTGCCTACGAGGACGCCGACGTCTCCGACGAGTTCTACTGGGCGGCGGCGGAACTCCTGGCCACCACGGGGGAGTCGCCGTACCGGGACGCCGTCACCTCCTCCCCGCACCACGCCAAGCCCGTCGACGCGTTCTGGTGGGGCGGCACCGCGACGCTCGGCCGCATCACCCTCGCCACCGTCCCCGGCGTGAGCCTGCCCGCCGACGACGTGGCGCGGCTGCGCGGCCTGCTGACCACGGCCGCCGACGGCCACCTGTCGACGATGTCCGGACAGGGCTACGCGGTGCCCCTCCCCGCCACCGGATACGTGTGGGGCTCCAACAGCGCCGCCACCAACAACGCGATGGTGCTGGCCGTCGCGTACGAGATCACCGGCCAACAGCGTTACCGTGCAGGGGCGCTGGAGTCCCTGGACTACCTGCTCGGCCGCAACGCGCTCGACCTCTCCTACGTCACCGGCTACGGAGAACGCCCCTCCGAGAACCAGCACCACCGGTTCTGGGCCCACCAGAACGACGCCTCCCTGCCGCATCCGCCGGCCGGCTCCCTGGCGGGGGGCCCGAACGCGGGACTGGAGGACCCGGTGGCCAGGGAGAAGCTCGCCGGCTGCGCTCCCGCGGCGTGTTACGTGGACGACATCGGCTCGTACTCCACCAACGAGGTGGCGGTCAACTGGAACGCCTCGCTGGCCTGGCTGGCGGCCTTCGCGGCCGAGCGGCGCGGCGCCCCGGCGGCCTCCTGCGCGGTGGAGTACCGGGTCGACAACGCCTGGGGCGACGGCTTCACGGCGACGGTCACCCTGAGGAACACGGGAAGCTCCCCGGTCTCGGGGTGGACGCTCGGCTGGAGCTTCGCGGGTGACCAGCGGATCGGCAGCGCCTGGAACGCCACGGTGAGCCAGTCCGGCAGCGCGGTCACCGCCCGGGACGCCGGCTGGAACGGCACGCTGGAGCCCGGCGGCAGTGTGAGCTTCGGCTTCCAGGCGAGGTATGCGGGCACCAACGCCTCCCCGGCGCGTTTCACGCTGGGCGGTACGCCCTGCTCCTGAGCACACGTCAGACCCCACTCCCCCCGTCGGCCGGGGCCGCCGGCCCCAGGCGCTGACGGCACAGGACGGTGCGGCTCCGGGTTGCGGTTGACGCGGCGTCAACTCGTACGGTCCTCGTGTGGGGCCGGAAGCGCCGGCCCCGGCGACGGAAGGACAGCGCCGATGACGGCCTGGTCGATCGCGGAGGTGGCCCGGATGTCGGGGGTCACGTCCCGGACGCTGCGGCACTACGACGACATCGGTCTGCTGCCGCCCGCGTACGTCGCGGGCAACGGGCACCGGTACTACGGGGAGTCCCAGCTGCTCCGGCTCCAGCAGATCCTGCTGATGCGGGAGCTGGACGTGGGCCTGCGGGAGATCCGGGCCGTCCTGGACAGCCAGGCCGACCCCGTGTCCGTGCTGCGCGAGCACCACGCACGGCTGCTCGCGGAGCAGGACCGGATCGGGACCCTGGCCCGGACGGTGGCCCGCACCATCGCCGATCTGGAGGAAAGCGAGGATGACGAGACCATGGTGAAGATCAACCGCCCAGAGAACCTCTTCGAGGGTTTCCAGCCCGACCCCGCGATGGAGGCCGAGGTCCGCGAGCGCTGGCCGGCCGCGTACGAGGAGTCCCGGCAGGCCGTCGAGGGCCTGGACGGGGAGGCCGCCGAGGAGTGGCAGCGCGAGGTCACCGCGCAGATGATCCGCTTCGCGGAGTTCATGGCCGCCGGCACCCCGGTCGCCGACCCGGCCGTCCAGGCCGAGGTCGACGTCCACTACCGGAGCGTCTGCCGCTTCTGGACCCCGAACGCCGAGGCGTACAGGGGACTGGGGGCGACGTACGTCGAGGACCCGCGCTTCCGTGAGAACTTCGACAAGATCGCGGAGGGTCTCGCCGCCTATCAGCGTGAGGCGATGACCGTCTACGCCGACGCCCGGCTGAGCTGAGGGCGCGGGCCCGCCGGGCGCCGGGGGAAGCCTCGCCGTCCTCGCACCGGCCGTCACGCCGCCGTCACGGGGGCGGGGGCGTGAGCGGGTGCGGGGACGGGGGCCTCGGCGAGGGTGGGGTAGTCGTTGTAGCCCTCCGCCCCGCCCGTGTACATCAGGTACTGCTCCCGTACGGGGTTGAGCGGTGCGCCGGTGCGCAGGCGTTCGACCAGGTCGGGGTTGGCCACGAAGGCGCGGCCGAGGGCGATCAGATCGGCCCCCGAGGCCAGGAGCCGCTCGCCGGCCGCGCGGCCCCCGTCGGCGGGGAGGGGGCCGCCCCAGCCCAGGTCCGGGTTGGCGATCAGGGTGCCCGGCCATGCCGCGCGCAGGGTGTGGAACAGGGGCTGGTCCGGGTCGGCGAAGACGATGTGGAGGTAGGCGAGACCCCCGTCGGCCAGGGCGGCGAGCAGCGCCGTGTAGAGGGCCTCGGTCTCGGCGCCCTCCTGCACGCCGTTGATCGTGCGTCCGGGCGAGATCCGCAGGCCGACCCGCTCCGGGCCGATGGCTCCGGCCACGGCCCGGACGGTCTCGGCCAGGAACCGGATCCGGTGCGCGACCGGGCCGCCGTACGCGTCCGTCCGCCGGTTGGTGTTCGGAGCGAGGAACTGGTGCGGCAGCATCCCGTTGGCGGAGTGCACCTCCACGCCCTCGAAGCCCGCCGCGACCGCCCGCCGCGCGGCCGTGGCGTAGTCGGCGACGGTGGCCCGGATCTCGTCGGGGGTGAGCGCGTGCGGGACGACGGAGGGGGTGTGCCCGGCGCGCGTGTGGATCCCGTCGGGGAGGGGCAGCGGCGACGGGGCGACCGGGGTGAGCCCGCTGGTGTCGGGGTGCCCGATCCGGCCGCCGTGCTGGAGCTGGAGGAACATCCGCCCGCCCGCCGCCCGTACGGCCCCGGTCACCGCGCGCCACCCGGCCACCTGCTCCGGGGTGTGGATGCCGGGGATGTCGGGAAAGGTCTGGCCGGCGGCGTTCGGTGTCGTGCCCTCGGCGATGATCAGCCCGGCGGAGGCGCGCTGGGCGTAGTGCGTGGCCATCAGGGGGGTGGGGACGCCGTCTGCGGAGGCCCGGTTACGGGTCAGGGGGGCCATGACGAGGCGGTTGGGCAGGGCCAGCGGGCCGAGGCGGGCGGGCTCGAAGAGGCGTGAGGTGGCAGGGGAGTTCGGGGTGGTGTTCGTCATGCCGGTACGGTAGAAGTTGACACCGGTGTCAGGTTCAAGTGCCTTTGCGGAGGACGGGGTCGGGATGCGGATCGGTGAACTGGCGCGGCGCAGCGGCGTGAGCGAGCGCTCCCTGCGCTATTACGAGAAGCAGGGCCTCCTCGTCGCGGAGCGCACCCCCGGCGGCCACCGTGACTACGGCGCCTGGGCCGTCGACCGCGTCATCCGCATCCAGTCGCTGTACGCGGCGGGGCTCAACAGCAAGAAGATCGCCCAACTCCTCCCGTGCATGCGGGACGTCGACGCGGGCCCGACCGAGCGGACCGACGCCCGGCTGGTCACCGAACTGGTCGCCGAGCGCGCCCGCATCGACCGCCTCATCACCGACCTCGTCCGCTCCCGCGAGGTGCTGGACGAGTTCATCGACACCGCGTCGGCGGCCGTCACCCCCTGACCAGTGCCAGGATCTCGGGCGCGGCCCGGGCCAGGGTGGCGAAGTGCCGGTGCGAGCCCTCCGCGGGCGAGGGCGTGTTGACGGTCCAGACGGTCATCCCGGCCGCGCGCCCCGACCGTACGCCGGAGGGCGCGTCCTCGATCACCAGGCAGTCGGCCGGGTCCACGCCCAGCTCCCGGGCGGCCAGGAGGTACGGCACCGGCGACGGCTTCCCCTCGCTGACGCGGGCCGCGTCCACGACCAGGCCGGGCAGGGGCAGCCCGGTCCGCTCGAACCGCGCGCGCACCCGGTGCTCGT
The DNA here is from genome assembly GCF_040636215.1 of Streptomyces sp. NPDC006687. Taxonomy (NCBI): domain Bacteria; kingdom Bacillati; phylum Actinomycetota; class Actinomycetes; order Kitasatosporales; family Streptomycetaceae; genus Streptomyces; species Streptomyces sp. NPDC006687. The sequence continues at coordinate 53,758 of NZ_JBEYJJ010000022.1, forward strand.
AGTTCGAGGTCACCAGCGCCCACCGGCCGGCCGGCAGCGCGTCCAGCAGCGCGGCGGCGCCGTCGAAGGCCGCGTAGGTGCCCGTCCGTACGTCCTCGTCCTCCAGCGCGTGCAGCAGGGCGAGGCACGCGTCCGGGTCCTCCCCGGGGGCCACGGCCGCGAACGTCTCCACCGGCCGCGTCCGCAGCGCGACGGCGTACACCTCGTCCCCGTCGAGCCCGTGGTGGTCCGCCCAGGCGTGCCAGACGCGCCGCTGGTTCTCGACGGCGTCCATGAGGGTGCCGTCGACATCGAAGAGTACGACTTTCCTACTGATCACAGGCCAGAGGTTACGCGGCCGGCCGTCGGCCGTACGGGTGGGTCCGGGGAGCACGCCGGGGGCGCGGTGGGCGTGCGGGCGGGTGAGGGGCCAGGCTGGGCGGTGGGACGGAACGGATGTTCCTCCCCACCGGACGACAAGGGAGTTCGTCGTGGCCCACGCACCCGACCCGCCCGCACCCCGCCCGGCGCCCGGCACGCCGGACGGCGCCCTCGTCGGCGGCACCCGCTCCCGCGTGAGCCTGCGCGTCAACGGGCACCGCCACGACCTCGACCTGGACCACCGCGTCACCCTCCTCGACGCCCTGCGCGAGGACCTCGGCCTCACCGGCGCCAAGAAGGGCTGCGACCACGGGCAGTGCGGCGCCTGCACCGTCCTCGTGGACGGCCGACGCGCCAACAGCTGCCTGCTCCTCGCCGTCACCCTCGACGGCTGCGCGGTCACCACCGTGGAGGGCCTCGCCGGACCCGACGGCGCCCTGCACCCCCTCCAGCGCGCCTTCCTCGCCCACGACGCCTTCCAGTGCGGCTACTGCACCCCCGGCCAGCTGTGCTCCGCCGTCGGCGCCCTCCGCGAAGCCGCCGCCGGCGACCCCTCGCACGTCACCGCCGCCGGGACCGGGGCCGTCCAGCTGACCGCCGAGGAGATCAGGGAACGGCTCAGCGGGAACATCTGCCGCTGCGGCGCCTACCCCGCGATCGTCCGGGCCGTCGCCGAGGCGGGCGCGGACACCGCGGCCACCCGGACCGGAGCGGACGTGACCGTATGAAGCCCTTCGCCTACGTACGCGCCACCAGCCTCGGCGAGGCCGCCGACGCCTACGCCACGCACCCCGGTTCCCGCTACCTCGCCGGCGGCACCAACCTGGTGGACCTGATGAAACTGGGCGTCGAGACCCCCGCCGCCCTCATCGACCTCTCCAGGCTCCCCCTGGACGAGATCACCGACCTCCCCGACGGCGGCCTGCGCGTCGGCGCGACCGTCCGCAACAGCGACCTGGCCGCCGACCCACGGGTCCGCACCCGCTACCCGCTGCTCTCCCAGGCCCTGCTCGCCGGCGCCTCCGGACAGCTCCGCAACGTCGCCACCACCGGCGGCAACCTGCTCCAGCGCACCCGCTGCGGCTACTTCCAGGACCCCTCCAAGCCGTGCAACAAGCGCGAACCCGGCAGCGGCTGCGGGGCCCGCGAGGGAATCCACCGCGACCACGCCATTTTCGGACACTCCGAGCACTGCATCGCCACCCACCCCTCCGACCTGGCCGTGGCCCTCGCCGCGCTGGACGCCGAGGTCGAGCTGTACGCGGGCCCGGACACCACCCGCACCGTCGCGGCCGCCGAGTTCCACCGGCTGCCCGGCGACCGCCCCGAGCAGGACACCGTCATCCGCCCCGGAGAGATCATCACGGCGGTGCTGCTGCCCGCCCCGGCCGCCGGCGCCGTCTCGCTCTACCGCAAGGCCCGCGAACGCGCCTCGTACGCCTTCGCCCTCGCCTCCGTCGCCGTCGTCCTCGACCTCGGCCCCGACGACGGCCGCGTACGCCGGATCGCCCTCGCCTTCGGCGGCCTCGCCCACCGGCCCTGGCGGGCCACCACGGCCGAGGCCCGGCTGACCGGCGCCGAACCGCACCCGGACACCGTCCGCGCGGCCGTCGACGCCGAACTCGCCCGGGCGCAGCCCCTGCGCGACAACGCGTACAAGATCCCCCTCGCCCGCAACCTCGCCTGCGACGCCCTCGCCACGCTGGCCGCCGGTACGCACCCTGGACCCCCCGCCATGCCGTGAGCGGCGCCGCCGAGCAGGAACAGGACCACGATGAGCCCCACCTCCGCCACCCTCGACACCAGCGCCCGGACCTCCCTCGGTGCCCCCGTCCCGCGGCGCGAAGGCCCGGAGAAGGTCACCGGCACCGCGCTGTACGCCGCCGAACGCCACCTCCCGCGACGGGCCTACGCCTGGCCGGTGCCCGCCACGATCGCCCGCGGCAGGATCACCGCCGTCGACACCGCCGCGGCCCTGGCCCTGCCCGGCGTCCTGGCCGTCCTCACCCCCTACGACGCGCCGCGCCTGGGCCCCTCCGACGACCCCACCCTCCAGCTCCTCCAGGACCTGCGGGTACCGCACCGCGGCTGGTACGTGGCGCTCGCCGTCGCCGAGACCCTGGAGGGCGCCCGCGCCGCGGCCGACGCCGTGCGCGTCAGCTACGAGCCCGAGCCGCACGACGTCGTCCTGCGCGAGGACCACCCGGGCCTCTACACCCCCGAGGAGGTCAACGGCGGCTACCCGGCGCACCGCGAACAGGGCGACCCCGACGGGGCGTTCGAGGCCGCGCCCGTACGCGTCGACGTCCGCTACGCGGTGCCCCCGCTGCACAACCACGCCATGGAGCCGCACGCCGCCACCGCCGATTGGGACGCCGGACGCGGCCACCTCACGGTGTACGACTCCTGCCAGGGCACCACGGTGGTCCGCGCCGTCCTCGCCGGGCTGTTCCGGCTGGCGCAGGACCGGGTCACCGTCCTGGCCGAGCACGTGGGCGGCGGCTTCGGCTCCAAGGGCACCCCCCGGCCGCACGTCGTCCTCGCCGTCATGGCCACCCGGCACTGCGGGCGCCCCGTCACCGTGGCCCTGCCCCGCCAGCACATGGCCGCCACCGTCGGCCACCGCGCGCCCACCCTGCACCGCGTGCGGCTCGGCGCCCGCCCCGACGGCACCCTCCTCTCCCTCACCCACGAGGTCACCACCCACACCTCGCAGGTGCGCGAGTTCGTCGAACAGGCGGCCGTACCCGCCCGGGTGATGTACGCCGTCCCGGACAGCCGCACCACCCACCGCGTCACCGCGCTCGACGTGCCCACCCCCTCCTGGATGCGCGCCCCCGGCGAGACCCCCGGCATGTACGCCCTGGAGTCGGCCATGGACGAGCTGGCCGACGCCCTCGGCATGGACCCCGTCGAGCTGCGCGTACGCAACGACGCGGCCACCGAGCCCGACAGCGGGCGCCCCTTCAGCAGCCGCCACCTGGTGGAATGCCTGCGCGAGGGCGCGAGCCGCTTCGGCTGGACGGGTCCCCGGCCGCCACTGCGGCAGGGGCCCCTGCTGATCGGGAGCGGCGTGGCCGCCGCCACCTACCCGGTGTACATCGCCCCGGCCGGCGCCCGGGCCCACGCCCGCCCCGACGGCAGCTACCTCGTCGAGGTCAACGCCACCGACATCGGCACGGGCGCCCGTACGGTCCTCTCGCAGATCGCCGCCGACGCGCTGGGCGTTCCGCTCGACGCCGTCGCGCTGTCCCTCGGCAACAGCGAGCTGCCCGCCGGACCCGTCGCCGGCGGCTCCACCGGGACGGCGTCCTGGGGCTGGGCCGTCCACGACGCCTGCACCGCCCTGACCGACCGGCTGGCCCGCCACCACGGGCCGCTGCCGGACGCGGGGCTCTCCGCGTCCGCCGACACCACCCAGTCGGCGAAGCAGAAGTCACCGTACGCGCGCCACGCGTTCGGGGCGCACTTCGCCGAGGTCCAGGCGGACACCGTCACCGGCGAGGTACGGGTCCGCCGGCTGCTGGGCGTCTTCGCCACCGGCCGCGTCCTCAACCCCCTCACGGCCCGCTCCCAGTTCATCGGGGGGATGGTGATGGGGCTGGGCATGGCCCTGACCGAACACAGCGGCCTGGACCCCGCGTTCGGCGACTTCGCGGAACGCGACCTGGCCTCCTACCACGTGCCGGTGAACGCCGACGTGCCCGCCGTCGAGGCGCACTGGATCGAGGAGCACGACAAGCACCTCAACCCGATGGGCAGCAAGGGCATCGGGGAGATCGGCATCGTCGGCGCGGCGGCGGCCATCGGCAACGCCGTGAGCCGCGCGACCGGACGGCGCCTGCGCGAACTGCCCCTGACCCCGGACCGGGTCCTGGCCGCCCTCGCCGGAGAACCGGCGGCCCCTGCCGGGTGAAGCCGGTCAGTCCTCGTCGCCGGGCGCCCGGAACGCGGTCAGGCGCGCCGTGCCGGGACCGGCGCCCTCCCAGGCGCCGTCCACGGTGAACACGGCGACGGCGGCGGTCGGGAAGCCGGCCCGCACGCGCTCGACGAGCTCGGGCGGGCCGTCGCCGCACAGGCTCCGGGCGAACTCCTGGACGGCCGGGTTGTGGCCGATGAGCAGCAGCCCGGCCACCTCGTCGGCGGCCTCCCGCACGGCGGCGAGCAGGCCGTCCGCGTCGGCCTCGTAGAGGCGGTCCTGGTAGAGGGTGGGCGGCGGCTGGCTCAGCCGGGGCAGCATGAGCTGCCAGGTCTGGCGGGTCCGCCGTGCCGAGGAGCACAGGGCCAGGTCCACCGCGTACCCGGAGCGCTCCAGCCAGTCCCCGGCCAGGGGGGCCTCGTGGGATCCCCGGTCGGACAGGCCGCGCCCGAAGTCGTCGGTGGCCCGCTTGGGGACCGCCTTGGCATGCCTGACCACCACGATCCGGCGTTGTGCTGATCCTTCCGGCACCGCCACGTCCTCCCGTCCGTCTCCGGCCGCGCGGGCCGGTCGTGTCCTCACCGGGGCGCCGAGCCGGCACGCGGGCGCTGGGGTTTCGGAGAGGGGTGCGCGCGCGTGCCCGGACCCGGTGGCCGGGAGGCCGCTCGCACTTCCGGCCGCCGTCTCCAGGATAGGCCGGACCGCCAGGCCGCGCCCGGGCCGGCGGGGGAGCCATGGGCACCGCGGGACATAGCGGGACGTTTCCAGGGCGCGTCACGGGGCCGGGTTCACGCCGGGTCGGCGCAGGGGGCGACGATGCGGCCGTCGCGCAGTTCCACGACGTGGTCCGCGAGGCCGATCAGGTTCGGGTCGTGGGTGGCCACCAGGATGGTGACCCCCTTGCTGCGGACCACCGCGCGCAGGAGTTCCATGATGGACCGGCCCGTCTCCAGGTCGAGCTGGCCCGTGGGCTCGTCGGCGATGATCAGCTCGGGGTCGTTGGCCAGCGCCCGGGCCACGGCCACGCGTTGCTGCTGGCCGCCGGAGAGCTCGCCGGGGCGCTGGTCGGCGTGGTCCGCGAGGCCGACCAGGGCGAGCAGGGTGCGGGCGCGTTCCTCGCGCTCCCTGGCGGGGACACGGCGCAGCCGCATCGGGACGCCGACGTTCTCGGCGGCGGACAGGACGGGGATCAGCCCGAAGGACTGGAAGACGAAGCCGATGCGGTCGCGGCGCAGGGCGAGCAGGCCCCGTTCGCCGAGGGACGCCAGGTCGGTGCCGTCGAGGAGGATCCGGCCGCCGCCCGGGGTGTCGAGGCCGCCGACGAGGTTCAGCAGGGTGGTCTTGCCGGAGCCGGAACGGCCGCGCAGGGCGGTGAGCCGGCCGCGCGGGATCTCGAACGAGACGCCGCGCAGGGCCTGGACGGCCTGGGCTCCGCTGCCGAAGCCGTGGTGGACGTCCTCGACGCGCACGATCGGCCCGTCACCGCCCTGTGCCGCCGTGGTGACCGTCGTTGATGTGGGCTGATGGGCCGTCATGAGCTGGGGTCCCCCGTGGAGTCGAGTGTGCGGCGTGCCCGGCCCTCGTCTCCCGGGCGGAGGGCCGCTGTCGCCTTCTGCTCACATTTGCGCATCCGCCACAAGAGTCACGCAAGTCCCTTCCACTGATGATCCGAATCTGACAGCATCGTCCGCTATCCGGTACCAAAAGTCCGGACGGGGGAGGATTGCGCCACGTGCTCGGCTTCGTCGTGCGCCGGCTGCGCGGGCGATGGCCGCTCGCCGTCGCCGCACTGCTCACCATCTTGATCACCACCACCGCGCTCACCGCGCTGACGGCTTTCACCCGTGGCGTCGGGCAGGAGGGGCTGCGCCGGGCACTGACCGGCCCGGAACAGCCCCGGACCACCGTCGTCCTCACCAGCAGCCGGCCCGCGTCCTCGCGCACCGCCGACGACACGGCCGTACGGGCCTTCGCCGGCCAGGTCTTCGGCACGCTGCCGGTGTCCTCCGAGAGCGTGGCCCGCAGCCGCTCCTACGGGCTGCCCGGCCCCACCGCCGGCGGGCGCGAGGCGGACCTGACCGTGCTGGCCGCCCTCGGGCGGGGCCACCTGCGCCTCCTCGCCGGCGACTGGCCCCGGCCCGCCGCCGCTGAGCCGGGTGCCCCGGCCGGCGCCCCCGCGCAGCCGCTCCAGGCGGCCGTACCGCGCACGGCGCTCGCCCGGCTCGGCCTCGCCGAATCCGCGCTCCCCGCGCCCGTCCGGCTCGACGACCGGTTCGGCGGACCCCCGCTGACCGTACTGATCACCGGCGTGTACCGGGCCACCGACCCCGACTCCGCGTACTGGCGGCTCGACCCGCTCGGCGGCCGGGAGATCCAGGTGGCCAGCTTCACCACCTACGGCCCGCTCCTGGTGGACGACACCGCCTTCACCACGGGCGGCCTCCTCCAGGACTACCGCGGCACCCTCCTCACCCCGGACCTGCGCACGGTCACCGCCCCCGGGGCCCGGGCCGTCCGGGCCGCCACCGCACCCGCCGTGGCCGCGCTCAAGCGCACCTCCTCCCTCCAGGCAGCTACCGAACTGCCCGAGGTTCTCGCCCAGGTGGACTCAGGGCTGCTGGTCGCCCGCTCCACCCTGCTGGTCGGCGCCCTCCAGCTCGCCGTGCTCTCGGCCGCCGCCCTGCTCCTCGTCGCCCACCTCATGACCACCCGTCAGGAGCCGGAACGGGTCCTGCTCACCGCGCGCGGCGCCTCCCGCCGGCGCCTCGGCGCCCTGGGCGCGGCCGAGTCGCTGCTGCTGGCCCTGCCCGCCGCCGTCCTGGCCCCGCTGCTGGCACCCCCCCTGCTGCGCCTCTTCAGCCGGTTCGGGCCGCTCGGACGGGCTCACCTGGACCTCCCCGACACCTGGCTGGTGTGGCCGGTCGCGGCCGGCTGCGCCCTGGCCTGCGTCCTGCTCACCACCCTGCCCTCCGCCCTGCGCGGGGCCTCGGCCGCCGTCCTGCGCCGCGCCGGCAGCCGGCAGGCTCTGGTGACGGGCGCCGCACGCTCCGGACTGGACCTGGCCGTGGTGGCCCTCGCCGTCCTCTGCTACCAGCAGCTGTCCCACTACGGGGGCTCCGACACGGCCGCCACGGACACCGGCCCCGCCGACGGCGGGCTCGGCGTGGACCCGGCCCTGGTCGCGGCCCCGGTCCTGGCGCTGTGCGCGGGCACGCTGCTGGTCCTGCGGCTGCTGCCGTTCGCCGCGCGGGCCGCGGGGCGGCTGGCGGCAGGCGGCCGGAGCCTGGGGCCGGCCCTGTTCGGCTGGCAGCTCGCCCGCCGGCCCGGCCGGGCGACCGGGCCCGTACTGCTGCTCGTCCTCGCCGTCTCCAGCGGGGTCCTGGCCCTCGGCCAGCACGCCGCCTGGTCCGCCTCCCAGCGCGACCAGGCCGAGTTCGCGACCGCCGGGGGCCTGCGGATCTCCGGCAGCGGTATGTCCCCTATGGGCCAGGGCGGACGTTACGGGGCCCTCCCGGGCGGCGACCGGCTGATCCCCGTGTTCCGCCGGGACCAGCCACTGCCGGGCGGGGGCACCGCCGACCTCCTCGCACTGGACGCCGTCAAGGCGGGAGAGACCGTACCGCTCCGCGCCGACCTGCGCGACGGCCGCGCCCTGCGGGACCTGTTCGCCCCGCTGGCCGGACCCGCGCCCGCCCCCGCTGTCACCCTGCCCGGCGCCCCCCGCCGTATCGACCTCGACGTGAGCGTCCGGTCCGCCGGTACCAGCTGGGCCGCCGTGAGCCTGCTCCTGCGCGACCGGTTCGGGGTCGTCCACAGCACCCCGCAGACCCCCCTGCCCGCCGGCGGCGACGCCACCCTCCGCTTCCCCCTGGACGCCCTGACCGACGCCCCCATCGGATCGGCCGCGACCCCCCTCGCCCTGGCCGGCGTCCACCTGGCCTACGCCGGGGACGGCGGCCCGGCCGGGGACGGCGGCCCGGCCGGGGACGGCGGCCCGGCCGGGGACGGCGGCCCGGCCGGGGACGGCGCCGAACTGGCCCTGCGCCGGATCTCCGCCGCCGACACCGCCGACGGCGCGGCCGTGGCCGTCGCACCACCTGCGGCAGGCCCCGGGGGCTGGCAGCTCGCGCCCCCGCCGGGGCCCCGCTCCCCGGGAGCCCCCGCCCTGGCGCCGCTCCCCGCCGGCTCCACCGACCTGCTGCGGCTGCGCTACTGGGGCGGCTTCGGCACCGAACGGGGCGTCCACGCCCAGCTGTTCCCCGCCCCCGCCGCCCCGCCCGCCACCACCGTCCCGGCGGTCGCCACCACCGGCTACCTGCGCTCCCTCGGGGCCTCCCCGGGCGACACGGTCCACACCACCGTCGACGGGGTGACCGTCCCGCTGCGGATCACCGCCGCCGTGGAGGCCCTTCCCGTGGCCGGACGCACGGCCCTCGCCGTCGACCTGCACACCCTCGGCCGGTTCCTGCTGGAATCCGGCGGCCAGCAGCCGCCCGTGCCCACGGAATGGTGGCTGCCCGCCGCCTCCGCCGCCGATCCGGCCCCCGCCCGCGCGGCCCGGGCGCTCCGCGAGGGAGCCAGGACCGAACGCGTCCAGCTCAGCGGGGAGACCGCCGCCGGGCTGCTGGACGACCCGCTGAGCGCCGGCCCGCAGAGCGCCCTCGCCGCCCTCGCCGCCGCCTGCGCGGTCCTCGCCGCCATCGGCTTCGCCACCGCCACCGCCGCCGAACGGCGGGTACGGGGGCGGGAGTTCTCGGTGCTGCTCGCCCTCGGCAGCCCGCGCCGGTCGCTGGCCCGGGCCGCCTCCGCCGAGGGGGGAGCGCTGATCCTCCTCGGGACGGCGGTGGGAACCGCGCTGGGCCTCGCCCTCGTCCGGCTGATGGCGCCCCTGGTCGTACTGACCCGGGCGGGGCACCGGCCGTTCCCGCCCGTACGGGTGGACCTGCCGCTGTGGCAGACCCTGCTGGCGGCCGCCGCCATCGCGGCCGTCCCCCTGCTGTCGGCCGCCTTCAGCGGCCCCCGGGGCCGCGACATCGCCGCCCGGCTGCGCCCCGTGGAGGAGATGTGACCACCCCGCCGTCATCCGCGGCCCCGCCGGCCGCCGGCCCGAAGCCGTCCCGGTCCGCCCGGAAACCCGCGCCCTGGGTCAGGACCCGGCTGCGGGCGGCCGGGGCGGGCAGTGTGCTCGCCGCCGTCCTGGCCTTCGTCGCCGTCGGCCTGGCCGCCGCCCTGCCCCGGGCCCAGGACCGGGGCGCCGACCAGGCGCTGCGGGCCTTCCTCGAACGCGGCGGCCCCAGCTACACCAGCCTGCTGGCGACCGCCCCGCCCCCGCAGCGGGACCAGGGCACCGACCGCCTCGACTCCGTGCGCGCGACCCTGCTCGCGCACACCGGAGGCAGCTTCCACGTGGACCCCGCCACTACGGTCCACGGCAGCTGGACCGTCAAGGGCCGGGACCTGCTGAACCCGGGACTCGCCGCCCCCTCCGGCCTGCCGCCCGTCATGCGCCTGCTGTACGTCCGGCACGCCCAGGAGCACGTACGGCTGGTGGAGGGGCGCTGGCCGGACGAGGATCCCGCTCCCGGCGGCGCCGCGGCGGGCGGCCCTCCGCTGCGGATCGCGCTCTCGCAGCGCGCCGCCCGGACCCTCGGAGCCGGCGTCGGAACGGTCCTGACGGCCTCACCGGTGCCCGGTGAGGGGCCCCGCGCGGAGGTCGTCGGCCTCTACACGGTCACGGACGAGTCCGAGGAGTACTGGACGGACCTGGGCTGCCTCGCCTCCGCCTGCTTGTTCCAGAAGGGGGAGAACACCTACTGGGCCGCCGACGCCCTCGTCGGAGCGGCCGACCTGCCCCGCCTGGGCGCCTGGAGCCCCACCCCCGAGGACTTCTGGCGACTGCCGGTGGACACCGGACGCCTGCGCGCGGACCGGCTCGCCGCCACCGAGCAGGACATCGCCTCGTACCTGACCGGGCCCGTCTCCGCCGAACTGCTCGCGCAGACCGGGCGCGAGATGCTCCGGACCAACTCGCGGCTGCCCGAGCTGTTCACCCAGGCCCGGGCCCGCAGCCAGGCCGCCGCACCGCTCGCCGCGATCGGACCCGCCGGGGTCGCCGGGGTCGCCCTCGTCGTGCTGTGCCTGGCCGGCGCGCTCGCCGCCGACCGCCGCGAGGCCGAGCTGCGGCTGCTGCTGGCGCGGGGCGGCTCCCGCGCCGGCATCGTCGGCCGGCTCCTGGGCGAGGGCGCCGTCACGGTGCTCCCGGCGGCCGTGGCCGCCACCGCCCTCGCCGTCCTGCTGCTGCCCACCCCCCGGCTCGCCGCCTCGCTCCTGTACGCCGCCGCCGTCACCCTCGTCACCCTGCTCGCCTTCCCCGTCCGCGCGGCCCTGCTGCTGTCCCCGCCGCGCCCGGCGGCGCGCTGGCGCAGGCCCCTGGGCGAGCTGCTGGCCCTCGCCGCCACCGGCGCCGCCGTGTACGAGGTACGCCGCCGCGGGGTCGCGCCCGCCGGCAGCGGCACCGACCCGCTGCTGATCGCCGCCCCGCTGCTGCTCGCGCTGTGCGGGGGCCTGCTGCTGGCCCGGCTGCTGCCCCTGGTGACCGGCTGGCTCGCCCGGGCGGCCGCCCGGCGCCGCGGGCTGGTCGGCTTCCTCGGGCTGGTACGGGCCGCACGGGGCACAGGGATCCGCGGCCGGGGAGGGCCCTCCGTGCTGCCGCTCGTCGCCCTGCTCCTGGCCGTCACGACCGGCGGGTTCGGGGCCGCGGTCCTGGCCTCCGTGGACGCGGCCCGCCTGGAAGGGGCGCACCGGACGATCGGCGGTGACGCGGAGGTCACCTCGGTCGGGGGCGCGGCGCTCCCGGACGGCCTGGTGGAGGCGGCGGGCAGGCTGCCGGGCGTACGGACCTCCGTACCGGTGTGGACGGACGACGACGCCTTCGTCCTCGGCACCGCCGAGGGCCGTACCCGGGTCACCCTGCTCGTCGCGGACCCCGCCGCCTACGCGGAACTCTCCCGCTCCCTGGGCTGCGGCCCCTTCGACCCCGCCCTGCTGGGCGGCGCGGCCACCGGTTCCGCCGACGCCCCGGCCCCGGTGCTGTTCACCGCCGGACTGGCCCGGAAGGCAGGCCCGGGCACGTACACCCTGCGGGCGGGGCCCGGCGGGGAGCTGCGGGTCCGGGCCGCCGGCACGCTCGGCTGCACCCCCGTGCCCCCGGGTCCGGCCGGTGAGACCGTCGTCCTGCCGGCGGGGCCCGCGACGGCCCTGGTCCACGGCGGGACCCGCCCCAACCGGTGGCTCGCCCTCGGCTCCGTCGACGCCGGCCGGCTGCGCGCCCTGGCCCGGGCCTCCCACCCGGCGGCGACGCCCCCGGCCGCCCCCGCGCCGCAGCCGGGCTCCGGGGCGAAGCCGGCCGACGAGCGCTACCAGGTGCGCACCAGCGCCGAGTACGTCGCCGAGCTGGGCGCCGACCCGCTCCAGGGCTCCGCCGAGCGCCTGTTCTGGTCCTGCGTGGCCGCCGCGGCCGCCTTCGCCCTGCTGGCCGTGCTGCTGACGCTGCTGCGGAGCGTCCCCGAACGGGCCGCGCTGCTGGCCCGGCTGCGCACCATGGGGCTGCCCCGGCGCCAGGGCGTGGCGCTGATCCTCGCCGAGTCCCTGCCGCAGACCCTGGCCGCCACCCTGGGCGGGGCCCTGGTGGCGGCCGCCGCGGTGGCCCTGCTGGGGCCGGCGCTGGACCTGTCCACCCTGGTCGGTGCCCTCGTACCGACCGGCGTACGGCTCGCCGTGGCACCCGTGCTGACCCCGGCCCTGGGCCTGGCCGCCCTGGTGGCCGCGGCCGTCCTCGCCGAGGCGGCGACCTCCGGGCGGCGGCAGATCACCACCGAGTTGAGAGCGGGAGACCAGCGTTGAACACCGACCAGCCGACCTACGAGGAGCTCAGCCGCAGGGCGGCGGACGCCACGCGCCCGCGCACCCCCGCGCCGGACGCCGCGATCGCCTGCGACCGCCTGGTACGCATCTTCAGCACGGACGGCATCGAGGTACAGGCCCTCCAGGGGCTGGAGCTGACCGTGGCCCAGGGCGACCTGGTGGCCCTCGTCGGCGCCTCCGGCAGCGGCAAGTCCACCCTCCTGAACATCCTGGCGGGCCTGGACGTCCCGACGGCGGGCAGCGCGGCGGTCGCCGGCTACGACCTCCTGGAGCTGTCGGCGCGGGACCGGCTGCGCTACCGCCGTGAGGCCGTCGGGTTCGTCTTCCAGCAGACGGCCCGCAACCTGCTGCCCTTCCTGACGGCCGCCCAGAACGTGGCGCTGCCCATGCAGCTGACGGCGGGCGGCTCCCGGCGCGGGGCCCGCGCCCGCCAGGCGGCCCGGGTCGCGGAGGTGCTGGACGCCCTCGGCATCGGGGACCTGGCGCACCGCCGCCCGGGGCAGCTGTCGGGCGGGCAGCAGCAGCGCGTGGCGATAGCCGTGGCGATGGCGAACGACCCCAAGGTGCTGCTGGCCGACGAGCCCACGGGCGAACTGGACTCGGAGACGGCCGCGGCGGTCTTCGAGACCTTCCGCACCGTGAACAAGGAGCTCGGGGTGACGGTGGTCATCGTGACGCACGACCCCATGGTGGCGGGAGAGGTGCGCCGCACCGTGGCCATCCGCGACGGCCGCACCAGCAGCGAGGTCCTGCGCAGCCTGGTCACCGACGAGCACGGCGAGGAATCGGTCAGCGAACGCGAGTACGTGGTCCTCGACCGCTCGGGGCGCGTCCAGCTCCCCCAGAAGTTCCTGGCGGCCCTGGGCATGGAACACCGCGTCGCCGTGGACCTTGCCCCCGACCGGATCGAGCTGCGGCCCGGCCACGGCGGGTGAACCGCGCGGCGCGGGTGGCCGCTTCCGTGTGCACACCGGGGTCCGGCGGGGCAGGTGAGGGAAGACCTGGCAGGCCCGAGAAAGGACGGACACCGTGACTCGACCGAGGATCCTCGTGGTGGGAGCCGGCTTCGCGGGGGTGGAGTGCGTCCGCCGGCTGGAGCGCCGGCTGGCGCCCGCCGAGGCGGACATCGCCCTGGTCACCCCCAACTCCTACCAGCTGTACCTGCCGTTGCTGCCGCAGGTGGCGTCCGGAGTGCTGACCCCGCAGTCGGTGGCCGTCTCGCTGCGGCGCAGCAGCCGCTACCGGACCCGGATCATCCCCGGCGGCGCCGTCGGTGTCGACACCCGGGCGAAGGTCTGCATCGTCCGCAAGATCACCGGCGAGCTGACGGAACAGGAGTACGACTACCTGGTGCTGGCCCCCGGCAGCATCACCCGCACCTTCGACATCCCCGGACTCATCGAGAACGCCCGGGGCATGAAGACCCTCGCCGAGGCCACCTACCTGCGCGACCACGTCATCTCCCAGCTCGACCTGGCCGACGCCAGCGAGGACGAGGCGGAACGGGCCGCCCGGCTCTGCTTCATCGTGGTCGGCGGCGGCTACGCGGGCACCGAGACGGCGGCCTGCCTCCAGCGGCTCACCCACCACGCCGTGAAGCGCTACCCCCGCCTGGACCCCCGCCAGATCAGCTGGCACCTCCTCGACCTCGCCCCGAAGCTGATGCCCGAGCTCGGCGACGCCCTGGGGCGCACGGCCCTGGACATCCTGCGGCGGCGCGGCATCCAGGTCTCCCTCGGCGTCAGCGTCGCAAAGGCGAGCTCCACGGAGGTGACGCTGACCGACGGCAGGGTGCTGCCCAGCCGGACCCTCATCTGGACGGCGGGGGTGGCCGCCAGCCCGCTGATCGGCACGCTCGACGCGCAGACCGTCAAGGGCCGGCTGCTGGTGACCCCCGAGATGACCGTGCCCGGCGCGGACGGGGTGTTCGCGCTGGGAGACGCGGCGGCCGTCCCGGACCTCGCGGCGCAGAAGGAGGACGCGATCTGCCCGCCCACCGCACAGCACGCCCTGCGCCAGGGCCGCACCCTCGCCGACAACCTGATCGCGACGCTGCGCCACCAGCCCCTGCGGCCGTACGTCCACAAGGACCTCGGCCTCGTCGTCGACCTCGGCGGCACCGACGCGGTCTCCAAGCCGCTGGGCATCCCGCTGCGCGGCCTGCCGGCCCAGGCCGTGGCCCGCGGGTACCACTGGTCGGCGCTGCGCACCAACGTGGCCAAGACGCGGGTCCTGACCAACTGGATGCTCAACGCGATGGCCGGGGACGACTTCGTCCGCATCGGCATGCGGTCCGCCAAACAGCCCACCCTGCGCGAGTGGGAGTACACGGACGCCTACCTGACCCCCGACCAGGTACGGGCCCACACGGCGGCCCTGCGCGCCTCCGGCTGAGCGGCGAAGCGGCCGCGCGGGAGCGGCCGGGCGGGGCGGGATGACCGAGACTGGGGGTGACCGGACGGAGAAACGAGACGAGAGAGGCGGCGGCTCCCATGCCCCGTACGGCGCTCATCGTGATCGACATGCTCAGCACGTACGAGCACGAGGACGCCGAGGCTCTCGTCCCGTCCGTCCGGGCGGCGCTGCCCGGCATCACCGCCCTGCTGGAGCGTGCCCGCGCCAGCCGGTCGCCCGTCGTCTACGTCAACGACAACTTCGGCGAGTGGCGCTCCCACCACGGGGAGATCCTGGAGGCGGCCCTGGGGGGCCGCCACAAGGACCTGGTGGAGCCGGTCGCCCCCGACGACGACTCGCTCTTCGTGGTCAAGGCCCGGCACTCGGTGTTCTTCCAGACCCCGCTGTCCTACCTGCTGGGCCAGCTGGGCGCCGAGCGGCTGGTGCTCTGCGGACAGGTGACCGAGCAGTGCGTGCTGTACTCGGCGCTGGACGCCCACATCCGCCATTTCGAGGTCGTCGTGCCGCGCGACGCGGTCGCCCACATCGACGAGGAGCTGGCCGGGGCCGCGCTGCGGATGATGGGCCGCAACATGTCCGCGGACATCTGCGGTGCCGACGACATCGTCTTCGACGACTGAGCGGCCCCGCCCGCCCGGCCGTCCCGGGCGACGGGGTCAGCCGTGGGCCGGCGGGCGGGGGCGGGACGCGGAGCGGCGGGCCGACGCGGCGTCGGTGACGTCCAGGAAGACCTGGTCCAGCTCGGGCCAGCGCTCCTTCAGCTCCGTACGGACGCGGACCATCGCGTCCTCCACGGTCTCGCTGTCGTACCCGGCCGTGAGGTCGATCCCGGCGGCGAGCAGGACCGCGTCGGGCCCCAGGCGCATGGTCAGCAGGGCCGTCACGGAGTCGATCTCGGGCTGCCCTTCGAGCAGGGCCCGGACCTGTTCCTGCAGGCCCGGGTCGGCGGCCTCGCCGATCAGGTGGGTGCGGGCGCCCTTGCCGAGCACGTACGCCACGTACACGAGCAGGATCCCGATGAGGACGGAGGCGGCGGCCTCGTACGCCACCTCTCCCGTCACCATGTGGAGCGCCATCCCGGCCATCGCCAGGAGCACACCCGCACAGGCCGTGCTGTCCTCCGCGAGCACCGTCCGCAGGGCAGGGTCACGGCCCTGCCGTACCTCCTCGGCCATCGTGTGCCCGGCCGCCCGCGCGGCCCCGCGCACCTGGAGGACCGCACGCAGCAGCGAGAGGCCCTCGGCGAGGAGGGCGACGGCCAGGACGATCAGCCCGATCACATACCCCTCGTGCGATTCCCCGCCGCCCGAGCGGAACGCCTGCACCCCCTGGAACACCGAGAAGCAGCCGCCCGTCACGAAGATCCCCACCGCGGCGAGCAGCGACCAGAAGAACCGCTCCTTGCCGTAGCCGAAGGGATGCCGCTTGTCGGCCGGGCGCCTGCTGCGGCGGACGGAGGCGAGCAGGAACACCTCGTTGAGGCTGTCGGCCACCGAATGGGCCGCCTCCGAGAGCAGGGCCGGCGATCCGGCGACGATCCCGCCCACGGCCTTGGCCCCGCAGATGGCGAGGTTCGCCGCGAGGGCCACCCACACCGTCACCCGCGTCTCGCCGTCCCGGCCGCCGCCCCCGTCGCTGCGGGGGGCCGCCCGGCCCGCCACGTCCTGGTCCACGGCCATGATCCGCTCCTTCCCCCGGGTCGGCGGCGGTCGCCCCCTCGCTTTCGCCGGTGCTCGCTGGACGGCCGTTCAAACGTGGCGCGGCCACGGCGCCGCACGGCGCGCGCACGACGGCGGGGCACGCGTCACCGCGTGCCCCGCCGTCGTGGCCGGTTCCGGGCCGGTTACCTGGCGCCGAGGCCGGCGTCGGTGACCTCGGGCTTGCCGGCGGTCTTGAGGACCTTGTTGAGGAGGGTCAGATCGTAGATGCCGGTGAGGTCGGGCTTGTCCAGGAGCTTGGCCTTGACGGCCCAGTCGGACTCGGTCTTGAGGGTGGTGGCGAGGGGGTCGTCGGTGACGAGGATGGACTGCCAGGCGGGGTCGAGGATCTTGGCGTCGAGTTCCTTGCCGCTGTCGGCCTTGA
>NZ_JBEYJJ010000023.1:0-68789 GCF_040636215.1 Streptomyces sp. NPDC006687
CTCAGGTTGGGCCGCTCGTTCGGCGTGAAGGTCGTAGCATCCCCGCCGGCGATTGAGGCGCGGGGTCCGGGGCGGAGCCCCTGGGGCACCTCCCAGCGGTAGTTGGGGGAGGAACGGGTGAAGGGCGGGGCGGGGAGTCGGCCCGCGCAGCGGCGCACGCCTCGGGGCTACGCCGGGAAGCGGCGGTCCACCCAGCGGAAGGCCACTTCGATCAGCGCCGCCGCCCCGGCCGCGATCGCGACGGCGATCCACGGCATCGTCACCCCCTCCAGCCGCAGCTGGAAGAAGTGCTGGAGCCACGGCACCGCCAGGACGACGAGGAAGGCGCCGCCCATCGCCGCCACCAGCGCCACCCGCCACCACGTGTACGGCCGCGCGATGATCGCCAGCACCCACAGCGAGGTCAGGAACAGCGTCAGCGTCGCCGCGCTGGTCTCCGAGGTCAGGGCGTCCGGGCCGGTGTAGTGCGCCCGCGCGACGAGGTACGAGGCGAAGGTGGCCACCGCCGCGACCGCCCCGCCGGGCAGGGCGTAGCGCATGACCCGCCTCACGAAGTGCGGCCGCGCCCGCTCCTTGTTGGGGGCCAGCGCCAGGAAGAACGCCGGGACGCCGATGGTGAGGGTGGACAGCAGGGTCAGGTGGCGGGGCAGGAAGGGGTACTCCACCTGGGAGCAGACCACCAGGATGGCCAGCAGCACCGAGTACACCGTCTTGACGAGGAACAGGGTCGCCACGCGCGTGATGTTGCCGATGACCCGGCGGCCCTCGGCGACCACCGACGGCAGGGTGGCGAAGCTGTTGTCGAGCAGGACGATCTGCGCCACCGCGCGGGTGGCCTCGGAGCCCGAACCCATGGAGACGCCGATGTCGGCGTCCTTGAGGGCGAGGACGTCGTTGACCCCGTCGCCGGTCATGGCGACCGTGTGGCCGCGGGACTGGAGGGCGCCGACCATGTCCCGCTTCTGCTGCGGGGTGACCCGGCCGAAGACGGCGTTGCCGTCGAGGACCTCGGCCATCGCGTCCCGTTCGGCGGGCAGGTGCCGGGCGTCGACGGTGTTCTCGGCGCCGGGCAGGCCCAGCTTCCCGGCGACCGCCCCGACGGAGACGGCGTTGTCACCGGAGATGACCTTCGCCTTGACGTCCTGGTCGTCGAAGTACCGCAGGGTGTCGGCGGCGTCGGGCCGCAGCCGCTGTTCGAGGACGACCAGGGCCGTGGGACGCACCCCGTCGGCCACCGCCGGGTCGTCCAGCTCACGGGCCGAGCGGGCCAGCAGCAGCACCCGTAGCCCCTGTTCGTTCAGGCCGTCGATCTCCTCCAGCGCCGGGTCCCCGCCGGGCAGGAGCACGTCGGGGGCGCCGAGCAGCCAGGTGGTGTGCTCGCCGTCGCCCTCGCTGAAGCTGGCGCCGCTGTACTTGCGGGCGGAGGAGAAGGGCAGCGACTCGGTGCAGCGCCAGTCGGCGCTGTCGGGGTAGGCGTCGACGATGGCCTGGAGGCTGGCGTTGGGCCGCGGGTCGGACTCGCCGAGGGCGCCGAGCACCTTTCCGACGTACTCCGGCTCCGCTCCGCCGAGCGGCCGGACCTCGGTGACGTCCATGCCGCCCTCGGTGAGGGTGCCCGTCTTGTCGAGGCAGACGACGTCCACGCGGGCGAGGCCCTCGATGGCGGGCAGCTCCTGGACGAGGCACTGCTTGCGGCCGAGCCGGACGACGCCGACGGCGAAGGCGACCGAGGTGAGCAGGACCAGGCCCTCGGGGATCATCGGGACGATACCGCCGACGGTGCGGGCGATGGCGCCCTTGAGGTCGTCGCCCTTCACGACGAGCTGGCTGATGATCAGGCCGATGGAGGTCGGGACCATCATCCAGGTGACGTACTTGAGGATCGTGGAGATGCCGCTGCGCAGCTCGGAGTGGACGAGGGTGAAGCGGGCCGCCTCCTCGGCGAGCTGGACGGCGTACGCCTCGCGGCCGACCTTCGTCGCGGTGAAGGCGCCGCCGCCGGCGACGACGAAGGAGCCGGACATCACCGGGTCGCCGGGCTTCTTCAGGACGGGGTCCGCCTCGCCGGTGAGGAGAGACTCGTCGATCTCCAGCCCCTCGGCCTCGCCGAGGACGCCGTCGACGACGACCTTGTCGCCGGGGCCGAGCTCGATGACGTCGGCCAGGACGATCTCGGTGGTGGAGACCTCGGCGGTGGTGCCGTCGCGCCGCACGCTCGGTTTGGCCTCGCCGATGACGGCGAGCCCGTCGAGGGTCTTCTTGGCGCGCAGTTCCTGGAGGATGCCGATGCCGGTGTTGGCGACGATCACGAAGCCGAAGAGGCTGTCCTGGATCGGCGCGACGATGAGCATGATCACCCACAGGACGCCGATGATGGCGTTGAAGCGGGTGAAGACGTTGGCGCGGACGATGTCTGCGGTGGAGCGCGAGGAGCGCAGCGGTACGTCGTTGACGTCGCCGCGCGCGACGCGCTCGGCGACCTCGGCGGTGCTCAGACCGCCCGGACGGAAGCGGGGGGCGGGCGGTTTCACGGGGTGGACGGGGTCCAGCTCGGCTCCCGCGTCGATGGCGGCGGCCCCGGGCCGGTCGGGCCCGTCCTGGTCGGTCCTCACCCACTGCGTCATGTTTTCGACGGTAAAGGGCGAGCCCGCACTTCACCCGCCGAGCGGGGGCGGGTCCTACTCCGGCCGCTGGTCCCGCGCGGCGCGCCGGCCCGGTTCCGCCTGTCCGGCCTGCCCGGCCTGCCCGGCCTGCCCGGCCTGCCCGGCCGCGTGGCGCTTGAGGGCGGCGTCGCGGCCGCGGACGTACCAGATGCCGATCAGGCCGAGCCCGCCGCCGGCCGCACAGGTCCACAGCCACCACAGCAGTTCCCGGTCGGCGAACCACCCGTAGAAGGGCAGCTGGACCACGAACATGGCGAACCAGAGGATCGTTCCGCCGGTGATGGTGGCGACAACCGGCCCCTCCAGGGGCTCGGGCGCCTCGTGCCTAGGGGTCCACTTCGCCATGCCGACCAGTCTAGGCGGCCGTCCAGGGGGCCCGGATTCCGTGTCTACGCGCGGAGATGGACTGCCCTCCGTTCATGTGTTCATACTGAAACGGTTTGCCTACGGCCGGATTCCTTCGTAGGAACCGCTAATTCGACCCAGTTTGAGGACCGCATGACCACCTCGGCACCCCCCGCGGCCCCCGCCGGCGGCCTCGACCGCTTCTTCAAGATCTCGGAACGCGGCTCGACCGTGGCCCGCGAGGTCCGGGGCGGCTTCGCGACCTTCTTCGCGATGGCCTACATCATCGTGCTGAACCCGATCATCCTCGGCAGCGCCAGGGACATGTACGGGCACCAGCTCGACGGCGGCCAGCTGGTCACCGCCACCGTCCTGACGGCCGCCTTCTCCACCCTCCTCATGGGTGTCATCGGCAACGTCCCGATCGCCCTGGCCGCCGGCCTCGGCGTGAACACGGTCGTCGCCCTCCAGCTCGCCCCGCGGATGAGCTGGCCCGACGCCATGGGCATGGTGGTCCTGGCCGGCTTCGTGGTGATGCTGCTGGTCGCCACCGGCCTGCGCGAGCGCGTCATGAACGCCGTCCCGACGGGCCTGCGCAAGGGCATCGCGATCGGCATCGGCCTGTTCATCATGCTGATCGGCCTGGTGGACTCCGGCTTCGTCAGCCGTATCCCGGACGCCGCGCACACCACCGTCCCGCTCCAGCTCGGCAGCAACGGCCACCTGCACGGCTGGCCTGTGCTGATCTTCATCGTGGGCGTGCTGCTCACCCTCGCGCTGCTGATCCGCAAGACGCCCGGCGCGATCCTGATCTCCATCGTCGCGATGACGGTCGTCGCGGTCGTGGTGCAGCTGGTCGCCGACCTGCCGGACCTCGCCTGGGGCCTGACCGTCCCGCAATGGCCCGGCAACCCCGTGTCCGCCCCCGACTTCGGGCTGGTCGGGCAGGTCAGCCTCTTCGGCGGCTTCGGCAAGGTCGGGGTGCTCACCGGCGTCCTGTTCGTCTTCACCGTGCTGCTGTCCTGCTTCTTCGACGCGATGGGCACCATCCTCGGCGTCGGTGACGAGGCCAAGCTGACCCGGCCGGACGGCACCTTCCCCGGCATCAACCGGGTCCTGCTGATCGACGGCCTCGCCGTCGCCTCCGGCGGCGCCACCTCGTCCTCCGCCACCACCTGCTTCGTCGAGTCCACGGCGGGCGTCGGCGAGGGCGCCCGTACGGGCCTGGCCAACGTGGTCACCGGCGGACTCTTCGCCGTCTCGCTCTTCCTGACCCCGCTCGCCACGATGGTCCCCTCGCAGGCCGCCACTCCCGCGCTCGTCGCGGTCGGCTTCCTGATCCTGGCCGGCTCGGTGCGCGACATCGACTGGAGCGACTTCACCATCGCCGTCCCGGCCTTCATCGCCATGGTGATGATGCCGTTCACCTACTCGATCACCAACGGCATCGGCATGGGCTTCGTGAGCTTCTGCGTGCTGCGCCTGGCCACGGGCCGGGGACGCGGGGTCCCGGCCGCGATGTACGTGGTCGCGGCGGTCTTCGTCTTCTACTACGCGATGCCGGCGCTGGGGCTCACGTAAGCCCGTAGAACTTCTCCGTCTCGTCGACGGCGGCCTTGAACCGCTCGTCGAAGTCATCGCGAATGAGCGTCCGGACGACATAGTCCTGGACGCTCATTCCGCGTTTGGCGGCATGGTGTCTCAGCCGCTCCAGCAGGTCCCCGTCTATGCGCATGCTCAGCACATGTGTCCCCATGGCGACAGGGTCGGGCCACAGGGGGCGCCGTCGCGTCGCTTTCCGAGCCGCTCTCACCCGTACGAGTGATCCGGCCGGACGGAACGCGGGTTCGTTAGTCACAGTAATGAGTTATGCTAAATACATGCCTGACCTCTCCCATGGCGACGACGCTGCCGCCGTGAACGACCTCCGCTCCGCCGTCATGCGGCTGGGCCGGCGCCTGAAGCACCAGCGCGTCGACGAATCGCTGAGCCCGACCGAGATGTCGGTGCTCGGCACCCTCGCCCGCTGCGGCCACGCCACCCCCGGTGAGCTCGCCCGCAAGGAGCACGTCCAGCCGCCGTCGATGACGCGCATCGTCGCGTTGCTGGAGGCCAAGGGACTGGTCAGGCTGGAACCGCACCCCGAGGACCGCCGGCAGAAGGTGGTCAGCCAGACGGAGGAGGCCGAAGCGATGCTCGAAGAGAGCCGCCGCAAGCGCAACGCCTTCCTGGCCGGGCTCGCGGCCGAGCTCACCGAGGACGAATGGGCCAAGCTCCGCGCCGCCGCCCCCGTCCTGGAGAAGCTCGCGCACCTGTAGGAACGACGCCAGGAGGCGAACGCTTTTGCGTACCGGAACCGGAGGGGACTCCGCACCCGGCCATCTACCCACCCCCCAGACCCCGAGCGGGAACAGAGGACCGGGCCCCCGCTCGCACTCGATGTTCAGCTCACTGAAGATCCGGAACTACCGGCTCTTCGCCGCAGGCCAGGCCGTCTCGAACACGGGCACCTGGATGCAGCGCATCGCGCAGGACTGGCTGGTCCTGTCGCTGACGGGCTCCGCGTCCGCCGTGGGCGTGACCATCGCCCTGCAGTTCCTGCCGATGCTGCTCTTCGGCCTCTACGGAGGTGTCCTCGCGGACCGGCTGCCCAAGCGGCCGCTGCTGATCGCCACGCAGGCCGCGATGGGCCTGACCGGCATCGCGCTCGCCGCGCTCACCCTGGCCGGGAACGTCCAGGTGTGGCACGTCTACCTCGCCGCGTTCCTGCTCGGCCTGGTCACCGTCGTGGACAACCCGGCCCGGCAGACCTTCGTCTCCGAGATGGTCGGCCCGGCGCAGGTCGCCAACGCCGTCAGCCTGAACTCCGCCAACCTCCAGTCCGCGCGGCTGGTCGGCCCGGCGATCGCCGGTGTGCTGATCACCGCCGTCGGCTCCGGCTGGGCCTTCCTGCTGAACGGGCTTTCGTTCGCGGCGCCGATCGCCGCGCTGCTGATGATGCGCACCCGGGAGCTGTACCCGGTGCGGCCGCAGCCGCGCGCCAAGGGGCAGCTGCGGGAGGGCCTGCGCTACGTCGCCGGCCGGCCCGAGCTGGTCTGGCCGATCGTCCTCGTCGGCTTCATCGGCACCTTCGGCTTCAACTTCCCGATCTGGCTGTCGGCCTTCGTCGACGACGTCTTCCACGGGGACGCGGGCACGTACGGGGTGTTCAACACCCTGATCGCCGCCGGCTCCCTGGCCGGAGCCCTGCTCGCCGCCCGCCGCGGCAGCACCCGGCTGCGGCTGCTGGTGGCGGCGGCGGTGCTGTTCTCCGTCCTGCTGCTGGTGACGGCGTTCGCCCCCGGCTTCTGGCTGTTCGCGGCGCTGCTGGTGCCCGTCGGGATGTTCGGGCTGACGGTCAACGTCGTGGCGAACTCCAGCGTCCAGATGGCCACCGATCCCGCGATGCGGGGACGGGTGATGGCCCTGTACATGATGGTCTTCACCGGCGGCACCCCGGTGGGCGCCCCGCTGGTCGGCTGGATCACGGACACCTACGGGGCCCGGCTCGGCATGGCCGCGGGCGGCCTTGTCTCCCTGGCCGCCGCGGTGGCCGTCGGCCTGATCCTGCGCCGCGTCGGCAACCTCCGCCTGCGCCTGGACCGCCGCGGTCTGACCTTCGTCCCGGCGACGGCGCCGCGCGAGCTGGCCCGGGCGGCGTGACCGCCCCGCGCCCCGGCCGGGCGGTCCGCCCGGCCGGCGGCGGGTGCACCCTTCTGGGTGATGGCGCGGGCCGGGGGGAAGTGGGCATACTCGCGGTATGGCAACCAAGAAGGTCACCATCACCTTGCCCGACGAGGTGCTGGAGTACATCAAGGCGTCCGTGGACGAGCGCGGGGTCTCCGCGTACGTCACCGCGGCCGTGGAGAACCAGGTCCGGATCGACAAGCTGGGCGAGCTGAACGCCCTCCTGCAGGAGGAGTACGGCGAGCTCACCGAGGAAGAACTGCGCGCCGCCGACGCCTGGCTCGACGAGATGGACGCCAAGCACGACGCCATGAACGCCAAGCCCGACGCGCTGAGACAGGAAGGCGAGGTCACCCGGAACGAGGGGAAGGCAGCCGCATGACGCCGCGCCCCACCCCCCGGACCCTCTTGCGCACCAGGGTGTTCGTCCTCGATTCCGAGGCGCTGTCGAAGACCGTGCGCGGCGACCGGGTCATGCTGGCCCGCCTGCACAAGGCATGGCGGGCCAAGACGCCGATTCTCACCTCGGCCCTCACGACCCTCGAGGCGTGGGATCCGCATCAGGCCAAGGCGGCACGCCTCTGGGACTGGGCGATGTCGAAGATCGAAGTCGTGCACACCGATGACACGGCCATCGATGCGGCCCGCTCCCTGCTGAAGGACGCGGGCCTGCACGGCCACAAGTACGCCATCGACGCGGTCCTGGCCGCCGTCGCCCTCCGCGAGGCGGGGCGCGGCAACCAGGTGACCGTCCTGACTTCGGACGTCGACGATCTGGAACGCCTCCTGGCGGGCCACCGTATCGTCGTCGAGGCCGTCTAGGCCCCCCAACCCTCTAGTCGAACCACCTGTCCCGTGCGAGTTCCGCCGTGCGGGACGGGTCCTCCAGGAGGGCCGCCACCTCGAAGCGACGGGGCCACTGGGCGGCCGACCAGGCCAGGCCCGCCGCGACGCCCTCCAGGGTGGCCGCGTGCAGGACGCCGTCCGGGGTGAGGCGCCAGTCCAGTTCGGTGCCGCCCGCCACCAGTTCCTCGTGCTCCACGTACGTCTCCGGCGTGGCGGGGCCCAGCAGGGAGCGGACCGGCTCCGGGACCTCGTGGACCTCGCCCGGCGTGGTCACCTCCGCCGGGACCGTCTCCGACAGCCGCCGCACCTGGAGCAGCTCCGCCAGGTCCGCCGCCCGCGAGGGGGCCACCGGCAGCAGCGGCAGGCCCCGCGTCAGCGGCAGCAGGTCGGGGGCGTCGCAGACGACCGCCTCCGCCGCGTCCACCACGACCACCTCCCCGTCCACCACCGCCCGCAGCTCGTCCGGGAGCGTCACCTGCTCCGGGTCCAGGCCGGCCAGCGCCCCGTACAGCCCGTGCAGCTGCTGCCCCGACACCTCCCGGTCCGGGTCGGCGAGGCGGCCCAGCAGCTCGGCCGCGCCGCCCGGCTCCTCCAGCAGCGCGCGCACCGAGGTGCGTACGCCCAGGGCGCGCAGCACCTGCTCGTCCTCGAAGCCCGTCGCGTCCGCCGGCGTGTACAGGCCCGCCAGCAGCGGGTCCCCGCCCGCCGCGCGCAGCCCCGCCGGGCGGCGGCCGTCGAGCACCGGGTGGTCGCGCAGCCACCAGGCGGTGTACGGGCGAACCGAGCGGGTGGTGCCGTCCGGGAGCAGCACCCGTACCGGCTGGGTCAGCGCGTCCCGCAGCGGGGGCTGCGCGAGCATCGCCAGGGCCTGGGGCCAGCGGTCGTCGTCGACGAGGTCGAGGTCCCGTACGGCGATCAGCTCGGTGGCCACCGGCGGCACGGGGGAGTCGGGCAGCTGGTCGAGGAGGTCCTCGCACCACACGTCGACGGCGTCCAGCAGCCCCACGTCGTCCGGCTCGGCGTAGTCCCCCTCGCGGGGCTCCAGCTCGTCGGGGTCCAGGACCACGTCGGTGGCGCGGACCAGCTGGAAGGTGGTCAGCACCCCGCAGGCGGCCAGCGTCTCCTCGTCCCAGCGGGCGGCCAGCTCGGGGTCCAGGTACGGGATCTCGTCCTCGCGCACCACGGAGGCCAGCGGGCTGCCGGCGAGGAGCAGTTCCCCGGCCGGGGCCGGCTCGCCGTCCTCGTCGGGCAGGGCCAGGGCGCCCAGCCAGGGCTCGTCGCCGGGGGCCAGGCCGGCGTCGCGGACCAGGGTCAGGACGATCTCGGCGAGCTCGTCGGCGTCGGGGGCGTCGGAGTCCTCGTCCCAGATCTCGCCCGCGTCCAGCGAGGCGGCCACCGCCGCCCGGATCTGCGGGGTGGTCAGGACGGCGCGGGCGGTGGCGGGCAGGGCGCCCAGCTTCTCCAGCAGGGGGTGCGCGGCGTCGGGGTGGGCCACCTTCAGCCCGAGCCGGGCCAGCTCCGCGGGGGTGTCGGCGCCGGGCAGCAGGATGTGGCGCGGGCCGATGGCGGTCCGGCCGTCGGCGAGCGGTACGGGCAGCCCCGAGAGCCGGTCGGGGTCCACTCCGGCCAGGGTGTCGTAGAGGCTGTGCCACCACTGCGGGGTGCGTTCGATGCCCGCGATCCGCTCGATGGCCTCGCCGAGCGGGAGCCGGCCCACGCCCAGGGTGCGCAGCTCGGGCCGGCGCTCCAGCCCGGCGGGCAGCAGCGTCGGGAGGACCTCCGCGAGGACCCGTACGGTGTCGGCTCCGGCGCCCTCGACCACCTCGGCCTCGAAGGGGCGCAGCCGGGTCAGCTCCTCGGACGGGGCGGCGGGGGCGAGGAAGCCGGTGCGGGGGAGCCGCTGGAGGACGGCGGCGCGCAGGGCGCCGTCGAGTTCGCCCCTGCCGAGCGGTCCGGGGACGAGGTCCACCAGGGCCGGGGTCACCGGCTCCCAGGAGGCGAGGAGCCCGGCGTAGGCGTCGGCGGCGCGCTCCACGAGGAAGTCGGTGAGCGGGCCAGGCGCGTGGTGGCGGCGGGAGGTGTCCATCGGCAGGGAGGCGATGAGCAGGGCCGGGATGCCGAGGGGCTCGTCGGTGGGGGTCGGGGCGTGGACGACGGGTGCGGTGCGGGGGCGCTGGGGGGCGCCGTCGGTGTCGACGGGGACGGCCCAGGTGACGCTCCAGGCGGGCCGCAGCCGTTCCTCGACGGGCCGGCCGGCGAGGAGGGCCCGGTCGAGCGGGCCGTTCGCGCGGGCGGTGCGCCAGCGGTGGGTGCCGGAGGCGGAGTCCTCGATGACGGTGTAGGGGCCGTCGGTGTGCCGGTAGAGGGTGCGGGTGCCGCTGGAGGGGGTGTCCACGACGACCTCGGTCAGCCCGGGCAGGGTGAGCAGGAGGGCGTCGTCGACGCCGTGCAGCAGGCGTTCGGCGAGGTCGGCGGCGGCGGCGTCGCGCAGCGGGAGGACGACGACGGTGTCGTACCCCTCGGGGGCGGTGCCCTCGGCGGGCAGCGGCAGGCGCAGCAGCGGGACGTGGCCGTCGCGGCGGCGCAGTTCGTCGCCGAGGCCGGGGCTGAAGTGGGCGGCCTCGGCGGCCATTTCGCGGGCCTCGGCCAGGGACCAGCGCACGCCGCCGTGCCGGCCGAGCACCGCCGGTTCGTCGGAGACGGCCAGGACGGCGGCGAAGCCGACGCCGAACCGGCCGACGGTGTCGGCGGAGGAGGCGCCCTCGCGCTTGGCGGAGGCGCGCAGGGTGCTCAGCGACTCCACGCCCGTGGCGTCCAGCGGGGCACCGGTGTTGGCGACGGCCAGCACGCCGTGGCCGGCGCTGCCGGGGACGGCGGGGTGCAGCGTGAGCCGCAGCCGGCCGGGGACGCGGCCGCGGGCGGCGGCGTCGGAGGCGTTCTGCGCCAGCTCGACCACGAGCCGGTCGCGGTAGCCGCCGAGCGCCAGGTCCTCCTCGGCGTTGGCGTCCTCCCGGAACCGGGCGGGTCCGGCGGCCCACGCGTCGAGCACCGCCCTCCGCAGCCGGGTGGTGCTGAAGGGGTCCAAGCCGCTCTGGGCCGCCGTCACTCGCACGTTCACGCCGCTGCCTCCACTGTGCTGCTTTCACGTCCTGCTGCGAAGGTATCGCGTGAACGGGCGGGCCCCGCCCGTGAGGTGCGCGAACCCGGTCGGGCGTCAGCTCCGGGGAGTGGGCGCGGGGGTGACGGCGGTGGTCTGCACGGTGAGCCGGGCACGGGCCTGGAGGGGGGCGCCGTCGGGGCCGGAGGCGGTGAGGGTGACGGCGTAGCCGCCGTCCTTGACGGTGGCCACGGTGGCGGTACCGGTCCAGGTGGCGGTGGAGTCCGGGGCGGGGCGGAGCGTGAGGGGGCGCAGGGCGGACGAGGACACCGTCAGGTTCCTGGAGCCGGCCGGGGCGGTCACGGTGACGCTGACGGCGTCGCCGGGCTGCACGGGCGAGCTGGGCACCCTCAGGGACGCCCGGGCGGCGGCGGGCGCGGGTGCGGGGGTCGCGGCGAAGGCGGTGGTGGCGGTGGCGGCGCCGCCCGCGAGGGCCAGCGTCGAGGCGAGGGCTATCGCCGGGAGGGTGCGTACGGTGCGCATGGGGTCTCCTCGTGAAGGACGGCCGGGGTTTCCAGCACACCAGACATGAGGGACATTCCGCCCGCTGGGTGGTGTTCGCTGCCCAGCCCCGGGGAGCCCGCCGCCGAAGGTCCCGTCCCGTGAAGACGCAGGTGGCAGGCGGGCCCAGGATGATCCGTTTGCTTCCTCTTTGCCCCGATTTTGGGGTCCAAGGTCCCCCGCCGGAACGCCAGGAGCCCCCGGCACCTCCACGGCGCCGGGGGCTCCCCGCGTCTCAGCGGACCGCCACCGCGGTCAGAGGCGCTCGATCACGTAGTCCACGCACGCCGTCAGCGCCTGCACGTCCGCCGGGTCGATCGCCGGGAACATCGCGATGCGGAGCTGGTTGCGGCCGAGCTTGCGGTACGGCTCGGTGTCCACGATGCCGTTGGCGCGCAGCACCTTCGCCACCGCCGCCGCGTCGACCGCGTCGTCGAAGTCGATCGTGCCGATGACCGCCGAGCGCTTGCCGGCGTCCTGGACGAACGGGCTGGCGTACTTCGACGCCTCCGCCCAGCCGTACAGGTTGCGTGCGCTGGCCGCCGTGCGGGAGGTGGTGAACTCCAGGCCGCCCTGGCCGTTCATCCACTCCAGCTGCTGGTTCAGCAGGAAGAGGGTGGCCAGCGCCGGGGTGTTGTACGTCTGGTTCTTCAGCGAGTTGTCGATAGCCGTCGGCAGCGAGAAGAACTCCGGGATGTGCCGGCCCGACGCGTGCACGCGCGCGGCGCGCTCCAGGGCCGCCGGGGAGAACGCCGCCAGCCACAGGCCGCCGTCCGAGGCGAAGGACTTCTGCGGGGCGAAGTAGTAGACGTCGGTCTCGGTGATGTCCACCGGGAGTCCGCCCGCGCCCGAGGTCGCGTCCACCAGGACCAGGGACCCGGCGTCGGCGCCCGCGACGCGCTTGATGGGCGCCGCGACACCCGTCGAGGTCTCGTTGTGGGTGTACGCGTACACGTCCACCCCCGCCTCCGCCACCGGCTCGGGGTGCGTGCCCGGCTCGGAGGAGATGACGGACGGCTCGTCCAGCCACGGCGCGAGCTTCGCGGCCTTGGCGAACTTGGACGAGAACTCGCCGAAGGTCAGGTGCTGGGACTTCCGCTCGATGAGACCGGCGGTCGCGATGTCCCAGAAGGCGGTGGAGCCGCCGTTGCCCAGGATCACCTCGTAGCCCTCGGGGAGGGAGAAGAGGTCCCGGAGGCCCTCGCGCACCGAGCCGACCAGGTTCTTGACCGGGGCCTGGCGGTGGGAGGTGCCGAGCAGGGAGGTACCGGTGGCGGCGAGGGCGTCCAGCGCCTCGGTCCGCACCTTGGAGGGGCCCGCGCCGAAGCGTCCGTCGGCGGGCTTGATGTCAGCGGGAATCTGGATCTCAGCCACGAGCGGAGCGTATCGGGTCCCGGACCGCGTGTCGGAGGCGCGTCCACCGGGTGAGACACGGGCGGGTGATGCGGGGGTGGTGGGAGGGTGGGTGCCGTGACGTCTCCAGGAGAGCTTGAGCGGATCTTGCGGGCCGAGCTGCGCGGCGAGGTGGACTTCGGTGCCGCCGCACGGGCCCTGGTCACCATGGACGCCTCGAACTACCGGCGGGTACCCGTCGGCGTGGTCGCCCCCCGGGACGCCGGCGACGTGGCGGCGGCGCTGCGGGTCTGCGCGGAGGCCGGCGTGCCGGTCGTGCCGCGCGGCGGCGGTACCTCCATCGCCGGGCAGGCGACGGGGACCGGGGTGGTCCTCGACCTCACCCGGCACATGAACGCCCTGGTGTCGGTGGACCCGGCCGCCCGCACGGCCGTCGTCCAGCCCGGGCTGGTCCTCGACCGGCTCCGGGAGGCGGTGCGCCCGTACGGGCTGACCTTCGGCCCCGACCCGTCCACGCACTCCCGCTGCACCCTCGGCGGGATGATCGGCAACAACGCCTGCGGGGCGCACTCCGTGGCCTGGGGGACCACCGCCGACAACGTGGCCGCGCTGTCGGTGACGGCGTACGGGGGCGCGGCGTACCGGCTCGCGGACGGCTGGGCCGGGGCCCCCGAGGGGCTGCGGGAGCTGGTGGCGGGGAACCTGGCGGTGCTGCGGACGGGGATGGGCGGCGGCTTCTCCCGCCGTATCTCCGGCTACGGCGGCCTCGACGCCCTGCTCCCCGAACGGGGTACCCGGCTCGCTCGGGCCTTCTGCGGGAGCGAGGGCACCCTCGGGGTGGTCACGGAGGCGGTGGTGCGCCTGGTGGAGCTCCCGCCCGCCCCCGCCCTCGCGGTGCTCGGCTACCCCGACGAGAGCGCGGCCGCCGACGCCGCGGCGGGGCTGCTGCCCCACGGTCCGCTCACGGTGGAGGGCATGGCCCGGGACCTGGTCGGGGACGCGGCCGGACTGCCCCGGGGCGGGGCCTGGCTGTTCGTCGAGACCCGGGACGAGGGGGCGGCGCGCTGCCTCGTACGGGCCGCCGACGCGCTCGACGCGGTGGTGGTCGCGGACCCGGCGGGGCAGCGGGCGCTGTGGCGGATCCGCGAGGACGCCGCCGGCACCGCGACCCGGCTGCCCGGGGGTGCGATGGCCTGGCCCGGCTGGGAGGACTGCGCGGTCCCGCCGGCCCGGCTGGGCGCCTACCTGCGGGAGTTCCGCGCCCTGCTCGCCCGGTACGGGCTGCGGGGGACCCCGTACGGGCACTTCGGGGAGGGCTGCGTCCACGTCCGCATCGACTTCGACCTCGTCTCGGCCGCGGGTGTGGCCCGCTTCCGCTCCTTCTCCGGCGACCTGGCCGACCTGGTCGTCTCCCACGGGGGCTCCCTGTCGGGGGAGCACGGGGACGGCCAGGCCAGGGCGGAGCTGCTGCCGCGCATGTACGGCCCGGAGGTGATCGGGCTCTTCCGCGCCTACAAGGACCTGTGGGACCCGGCGGGCGGCATGAACCCCGGGATGCTGGTCCGCCCGGCCCGCCTGGACGAGAACCTCCGCTTCGCCGTCCTGCCGCCCTCCGCCCCCCTGGCACCGGAGGTCGCCCGCTGCGTCGGCGTCGCCAAGTGCCGCTCGGTGGACACGGGCGGGGCGGGGGTGATGTGCCCGTCGTACCGGGCGACGGGGGAGGAACGGCACTCCACGCGGGGCCGGGCACGGCTGCTGCACGAGATGCTCGCGGGGGAGATCGTCCGCGACGGGTGGCGCTCGCGGGAGGTGGCCGAGGCGCTCGACCTCTGCCTGGGCTGCAAGGGGTGCCTCAGCGACTGCCCGGTGGGGGTGGACATGGCCGCGTACAAGTCGGAGTTCCTCCACCACCACTGGCGCGGCCGCCTGCGCCCCCTCTCCCACTACCTCCTGGGCGGCCTCCCGGCGTGGCTGCGCCTGATCGCCGCGCTGCGGCTGTCCCGGCCGGCCAACGCGGCGGGGCGGCTGCTGCGGGTCCCGGGCCTGGCCCGGGAACGGAAGCTCCCCCCGGTGGCGAGGACGCCCTTCACCCGCTGGTGGGCCCGCCACGGGTCGCGTGCGGTGTCCGGGTCTGCGGTGCCGCCTGGGGTGTCCGGGTCCGTGGTGCCGCCTGGGGTGTCCGGGTCTGCGGTGCCGCCTGGGGTGTCCGGGTCTGCGGTGTCGCCTGGGGTGTCCGGGCCTGCGGTGTCGCCTGGGACGTCCGGGCCCACCGTGCCGCCCACGGCGTCCGGGTCTGCCGTGCCGCCTGCGGCGTCCGGGCGCACTGTGCCGGCCACGCCCTCCGGGTCCTCGGTGCCGCCCGCGGCGTCCGGGTCTGCCGTGCCGCCCGTGCCCGCGCCGCAGGCTGGTGGTGTGGCGGCCGGTGGGCCGGGGCCTGCCTTCGCACCGGGGTCCCGGGCGAGGGGTTCCGCCGGTCCGGCGGCCTCGCCCCTGCCGCAGTCCTCGCCGGTGGTGACGCTGTGGCCCGATACGTTCACCAACCACCTGGCTCCCGGCACCGCCCGGGCGGCCGTCCGCGTCCTCGCCGCCGCCGGTCTGCGCGTCACGGTCCCCGCCGGGCAGCCGTGCTGCGCCCTCACGTACCTCTCCACCGGCCGGCTCACCCGGGCCCGCGCGGTGCTGCGTCGCACCCTCGACGTCCTCGGCGACCCCGAAGGTCCCGTCCTCGTCCTGGAACCCAGCTGCGCCGCGGCCCTCCGCTCCGACCTCCCCGCCCTCCTCCCCGACGACCCCCGCGCCCACCGCCTCGCGGCAGCGGTCCGCACCTTCGCCGAGACCCTGGAGCAGTACGCCCCCCACTGGACTCCGCCCCGTCTGGACCGGCCCGTCGTGGGCCAGACCCACTGCCACCAGCACGCCGTCCTCGGCGACGCCGCCGACCGGCGGCTGCGCGAGCGCGCCGGGCTCACCGGGGAGCTCAGCGGCGGCTGCTGCGGCCTCGCCGGAAACTTCGGCTTCGAGCCGGGCCACCACGCCGTCTCCGTCGCCTGCGCGGAAGAACAGCTGCTGCCCTCCCTGCGCGCCGCCGCGCCCGCCGCCGCCGTCCTCGCCGACGGCTACTCCTGCCGCACGCAGATCGCCCAGCTTTCCGGCCACCGCGCCCGCCACCTGGCGGAACTCCTCGCGGCGGCGCTCCCCCCGGAACCGCACCGGGATCCGATGTAAGCCAGGACACGCAGGCACGGCCCTTACCGACCCCTTAACCTGGATAAATGCCCGCACCTTCCCCCTCCCTGACGCAAACCGCCGCCCCGGCCCGGCCGTCCGCCTCCCTCCGGCCCCGCAAGGGCAGCCGCTTCGGCCCCGTGGCCCTCGTCGTCTCGGCCGGGGTCTCGGTGCAGTTCGGCGCCGCCCTGGCGGTCATGGTCATGCCGAGGGTGGGCGCGGCCGGGGTCGTCACGCTGCGCCTGGCGGCCGCCGCCCTGGTGCTCCTGGCCCTCTGCCGGCCCACGGTACGGGGCTACACCCGCGCGGACTGGGGCACGGTCGTCGCCTTCGGCGTGGCCATGGCGGGCATGAACGGCCTCTTCTACCAGGCCATCGACCGCATCCCCCTGGGCCCCGCCGTCACCCTGGAGGTCCTCGGCCCGCTGGCCCTCTCGGTCCTGGTCTCCCGCCGCCTGGTCAACCTCCTCTGGGCCGGCCTGGCCCTGGGCGGCGTCGTCCTCCTCTCCGGCCACGGCAGCGGCGGCTTCGGCTTCGGCGCGCTGGACCCGCTCGGCGCCGCCTTCGCGGTGGGCGCGGGCGCGATGTGGGCGGCGTACATCGTCTTCAGCGCCCGCACCGGCCGCCGCTTCCCCCAGGCGGACGGCCTGGCCCTGGCGATGGCGGTCGCCGCGGTCATCTCGCTGCCCCTCGGCGCGGTCCAGGCCGGCTCCGCCCTCCTGGTCCCGGGCACCCTGGCCCTCGGCCTGGGCGTGGCGGTCCTCTCCTCGGTGCTCCCCTACACCCTGGAACTCCTCGCCCTGCGCCGCCTCCCGGCCCCCACGTTCGCGATCCTGATGAGCCTGGAACCGGCGATCGCCGCCGCGGCCGGCTTCCTGGTCCTCCACCAGGCCATGTCCCCGCTGGACGCCCTGGCGATAGCCCTGGTCATCGCGGCGAGCATGGGCGCGGTCCGGGCCCAGAAGCCCTGACCGGCACCCCGTACGCGCTCACGCCAGCGGCAGGTCCAGGTACGACGGGACCGGTTCCGGCGAGGTGAAGGAGAGGGTGGCCCGGGGGAGGTTGGCGTCGGCGTAGAAGGGGTCGTGGGCGGCCAGGGCCAGCAGCGGGCGGTGGCCCGGGGGGAGGTCGTACGCGGTGGGGTGGAGGTCGAGGTCCGCGCTGATCAGGCTGTCCGGCGGGGAGTCGAGGTCGCTGAACGGGGCGTGCGTGATCAGACGGGCCGAGCCGTCCGGGGCGAGGTCCAGGAGGTACGCGACGAAGGTGGAGCCGGAGTTCGCGGCCCGGTAGGTGACGCGCAGGCGCGGGGTGCCGCGCAGGCGGGTGGTGGCCGTCGTGGCGGGGGCGGTCCAAACGGCCGTCGCCGCGCCGTCCGTGGCGGCGGCGTCCGGGTAGCGCCTCGGCAGGCCCGCCAGCTCGGCGGCCCCGGAACGGGCGACGGCCTCGGCGACCGTCACCGGCGTCTCCACCCCACACACCACGCCCGCCGCCCAGCCGGGGTCGGGCGCGTCGGCCAGTTCGCCGGTGCCGGTGAGGTGCAGGCGGCGGACCCGGCGGGTGGGGACGGGCCAGGTGGGGGCGGGTTCGAGGGTCCGGCTCCACATCACCTCGGAGAGCACCTCGCCCTCCTCGTCCACGCCGTTGTCCTCGCCCAGGAGATGGCGGTCGAACCAGCGGTGGGCGTCGGTCCAGATCCGGTTGGGCAGCCCGGGCAGGCCGGCCATCTCGGGGCCGCCGTGGTCGCCGATGGACAGGTCGATCCGCCGGGGCCCGCGGAGCTCCTGGAACATCCGCAGCACCTGGCCGGCCGGGAAGAGCGTCTCGTGCCAGGCGTGCGCGAGGAAGACCGCCACCTGCCGCCGCCCCAGCTCCTTGACCTGCGTGAACGGTGAGCGCTGCTCCTCCCAGGCCACGCTCTGCGGGGTGTCCCGGCCGGCGAGGACGGCCTCCAGCGCGTCCTGCGCCGGCCGGTTGAGCCGGGCCCGGGGGGAGGCGGTGAGCAGGGCGTGGACGGCGGCGGTGCGGCGGGTGCGGTTCTCGCGGAGCACCGCCCCGAGGTCGCACCAGCCGCTGAGCGCCGCCACCGCGTCCACCCGGGCGTCGTGCGCGGCGACGAGCTGGGCGATGCCGGCGCCGTACGAGACGCCGAGGAAACCGATCCGGGTGACGGGTCCGGCGGCGCGCTCCAGCAGGTGGTCCAGGGCGTGGCGGCCGTCGGTGACGTCGAAGGGCCCGGCCAGGTCGGCGTGGCCCTCAGAGGCGGCGAACCCGCGCGGGCTGTAGGCGAGGACGTCGTAGCCGCGCAGCGCGAGGCGGGACGCCTGGACGGCGTACGCGGGCCAGCCCAGGTCCGTCCACGGCGCGGGCATCACCACCGCCGGCCGGGGGGCGGAGCCGGTGTGCCGCCAGAGCGCGGCGTCGAGGAGGTCGCCGTCGGCGCCGGCCACCTTGCCCCGGCTGAAGACGGCGGCGGCCCGTACGGCCTGGACCTCGGCGGCGCGGGCGGGGGGCAGTCCGGTGCCCTCACCGGTTTCGAGGGCGGCGGCGAAGGCGGTGAGGGCGGTCGCGTCAAGTTCGGGATAGAGGCAGTGGGCAGCAGGGTGCACGTCGGATCATCCTCGTCGTCTCGTCGGCTCGGGGCATGGACGGTTCGGATGCGGGGGGAGGTCGGGCGGGCGTGCGGGCGTGCGGCGGCGGACTCAGTATCGGCGTGGTGCGCGGGGCGTGTTCGGGAGCCGGGGGCGTACGGCCGGAATCGCCCGGGGGGCGGCGGCCCGCCCCGGGGCCGTGGGCCTCGGGGAAGGCGCGGATCGGCCCAAGTTCCGCGTGGGGAAGGTGCTTTGGGCAGTGGCGGGAATCCGGCGGGGGCGGAGGAAAATCATGCAAGCACGCTTGATTGTTTCCCGGGCTGCTGCCAGGCTTCCCCCACGCCGAGAGGGGAGCACGCCGTGCCCGAGCCGTCCGTCGTCGCCGTCTTCGCCGATCTCCGTGAGGAGGGCCGGGAACTCGACTGCCTGGTGGGGGAGTTGCCGGACCCACAGTGGGCGCGGCCGACGCCTGCCGAGGGGTGGGACGTCGCCCGTCAGATCGCGCACCTGCACTGGACCGACCGCGCCGCGCTGCTCGCCCTCACGGACGCCGAGGGGTTCGCGCAGGAGGTCGAGGCGGCCCTCAAGGCGCCGGACTCCTTCGTCGACGACGGCGCCGAGGAGGGGGCCCGGCTGGCGCCCGCCGAGCTGCTCGCCCGGTGGCGGGCCGGCCGCGAGGCGCTGGACCGCGCCCTGGCGGCCGCCTCGCCGGACGTCCGGTTCCCCTGGTACGGGCCGCCGATGAAGGCCGCTTCGATGGCCGGGGCCCGCCTGATGGAGACCTGGGCCCACGGCCAGGACGTCGCCGACGCGCTCGGCGTGCGCCGGGCCCCGACCGCCCGGCTGCGGCACGTCGCGCGGCTCGGGGTACGGGCGCGCGACTACGCGTACGCCGTGCGGGGACTGCCCGCCCCCGAAGGGGAGTTCCGGGTGGAGCTGACCGCTGCGGACGGGTCCGGGGTGTGGGCGTACGGGCCGGCGGACGCCCCGCAACGGGTCACGGGCCCGGCGCTGGACTTCTGCCTGCTGGTCACCCAGCGCGCCCACCGCGCCGACCTGGACCTCACGGCCGTGGGCCCCGACGCCGACCGCTGGCTGGACATCGCCCAGGCGTTCGCCGGCCCGGCCGGCCAGGGCCGCGCGCCCCGGGGGACGCGGTGACGGCCCGGCGTCCGCTGCGCATCGGCAATGCCTCCGGCTTCTACGGCGACCGGTTCGGCGCGGTGCGCGAGATGCTGACCGGGGGGCCGCTGGACGTCCTGACCGGCGACTACCTCGCCGAGCTGACGATGCTGATCCTGGGCCGCGACCGCCTGAAGGACCCCGGCCTCGGCTACGCCAAGACCTTCCTGCGGCAGCTGGAGGAGGGGCTCGGACTCGCGCACGAGCGGCGCGTACGGATCGTCACGAACGCGGGCGGGCTGAACCCGGCCGGGCTGGCGGACGCGGTGCGCGCGCTGGCGCGGAAGGTGGGGGTGCCCGTCCGCGTCGCACACGTCGAGGGGGACGACCTGATGCGGCCCGGGTCCGCGGGGTCCGCGGCGCAGGGGCCGGGGGTGCCGGCCGGGGCGCTGACCGCCAACGCCTACCTCGGCGGCGCCGGGATCACAGCCTGCCTGCGGGCCGGCGCGGACGTGGTCGTCACCGGCCGGGTCACCGACGCGGCGCTGGTGAGCGGGCCCGCCGCGTGGTGGTTCGGCTGGGGGCCCGAGGAGTACGACCGGCTGGCGGGGGCGGTGGTCGCGGGGCACGTCCTGGAGTGCGGTACCCAGGCCACCGGCGGCAACTACGCCTTCTTCACCGCCCACGACGTGCGCCGGCCCGCCTTCCCGCTGGCGGAGGTCCGCGAGGACGGCTCGGCGGTCATCACCAAGCACCCCGGCACGGGCGGGCTGGTCTCCCCGGGCACGGTCACCGCGCAGCTGCTGTACGAGACCCAGGGCGCGCGGTACCTGGGCCCCGACGTCACCGCCCGCCTGGACACGGTCCGGCTGACCCCGGACGGCACGGACCGGGTACGGATCAGCGGGACGGTGGGCGAGCCGCCGCCGGACACCCTCAAGGTGGGCGTCACCCGGGTCGGGGGCTGGCGCAACGAGGTCGTGTTCGTGCTGACCGGCCTGGACGTCGAGGCGAAGGCGGCGCTGGTGCGCGAGCAGCTGGCGGACGCCCTGGACGGGGTGGCGGAGGCCACGTGGACCCTGGCCCGCACCGACCGCGCGGACGCCGACACGCAGGAGACGGCCGGCGCGCTGCTCCGCCTGGTGGTCCGCGACCCCTCGCCGGAGCGGGTGGGCCGGCAGCTGACGTCGGCGGCCGTGGAGCTGGCCCTGGCGAGCTACCCGGGCTTCCACATCACGGCCCCGCCGGGCGCGGCCCAGCCGTACGGGGTGTTCACCTCCACCCTGGCCCCGGCGGGCTCGGTCCCCCACGTGGCGGTCCTCCCGGACGGGACCCGCCAGGAGATCGCCCCCGCACCCACCACGGCAGGCCCGCCCGCCCCGCCGCCCCCCTCACCGCGCCCCGCAGCGGTGACGGACCCGGGCGACGGGCCCACCCTCACCCCGGCCCCCCTCGGGCTGCTCGCCGGGGCCCGGTCCGGGGACAAGGGGGGTGACGCCAACATCGGGGTCTGGGTCGAGAGCGACGCCGCCTGGGAGTGGCTCCGCGACACCCTCACCGTCGACGCCCTCCAGACCCTGCTCCCCGAGACCGCCCCCCTCTCCGTGGCCCGCCACGAGCTGCCGAACCTGCGGGCGCTGAACTTCACCATCGCCGGGCTCCTCGGCGACGGGGTCGCCTCCGGCCACCGGTTCGACCCCCAGGCCAAGGCGCTCGGCGAATGGCTGCGCTCCCGCCACGTGCCCGTTCCGGCCCACCTGCTGCCGTCCGCCCCGGAGGGGATCCGTCCATGACCCGTCTCGGTACCGCCGTCGACCCCCTCGCCCCCGAGCACGCCCAGGCCCGTACCGCCGCACTGGAGCGGCTCGACGCGCTCGCCGCCGAGCACGCCAGGGCACTGGCCGGCGGAGGGGAGAAGTACACCGCCCGCCACCGCGCCCGCGGCAAGCTGCTCCCCCGGGAACGGATCGAGCTGCTCCTCGACCCCGACACCCCGTTCCTCGAACTGTCCCCGCTCGCCGCCTGGGGCAGCGACCACCCCGTCGGCGCCTCGATGGTCACCGGCATCGGCACCGTCGAGGGCGTCGAGTGCCTGATCACCGCCAACGACCCCACCGTGCGCGGCGGCGCCAGCAACCCGTGGACCCTCAAGAAGGCCCTGCGGGCCAACGAGATCGCCTTGCAGAACCGGCTCCCCTGCATCAGCCTCGTGGAGTCCGGAGGCGCCGACCTGCCCTCCCAGAAGGAGATATTCATCCCCGGCGGGGCGGTCTTCCGCGACCTCACCCGCCTCTCCGCCGCCGGTGTCCCCACCGTCGCCGTCGTCTTCGGCAACTCCACCGCAGGCGGCGCGTACATCCCCGGGATGTCCGACCACACCGTCATGATCAAGGACCGCTCCAAGGTGTTCCTGGGCGGCCCGCCCCTGGTCAAAATGGCCACCGGCGAGGAGAGCGACGACGAGTCCCTCGGCGGAGCCGACATGCACGCCCGCGTCTCCGGCCTCGCCGACCACTACGCCCTGGACGAGTACGACGCCCTCCGCCAGGCCCGCCGCATCGTGGCCCGGCTCAACCACCGCAAGCCGTACCCCGAACCGCCCCGCGCCGCCGAGCCGCTGTACGACGCGGAGGAGCTCCTCGGCATC
Source organism: Streptomyces sp. NPDC006687 (assembly GCF_040636215.1). NCBI lineage: Bacteria > Bacillati > Actinomycetota > Actinomycetes > Kitasatosporales > Streptomycetaceae > Streptomyces > Streptomyces sp. NPDC006687. The sequence continues at coordinate 22,174 of NZ_JBEYJJ010000023.1, forward strand.
GTCCCGCCCGACCTGAAGACCCCTTTCGACCCGCGCGAGGTCATCGCCCGGATCGTCGACGCCTCCGACTTCGACGAGTTCAAGCCCCTCTACGGTCCCAGCCTCGTCACCGGCTGGGCCACCCTCCACGGCTACCCGGTCGGCATCCTCGCCAACGCCCAGGGCGTGCTGTTCAGCGCCGAGTCGCAGAAGGCCGCCCAGTTCATCCAGCTCGCCAACCAGCGCGACATCCCGCTCCTCTTCCTCCACAACACCACCGGCTACATGGTCGGCAAGGAGTACGAGCAGGGCGGCATCGTCAAACACGGCTCGATGATGATCAACGCGGTGTCCAACTCCCGGGTACCGCACCTGTCCGTCCTCATCGGGGCCAGCTACGGCGCCGGCCACTACGGCATGTGCGGCCGCGCCTACGAGCCCCGGTTCCTCTTCGCCTGGCCCAGCGCGAAGTCGGCCGTCATGGGGCCGCAGCAGCTCGCCGGGGTGCTCTCGATCGTGGCCCGCCAGTCCGCCGCCGCGAAGGGACAGCCCTACGACGAGGAGGCCGACGCCGGGATGCGGGCCTTCGTGGAGGCGCAGATCGAGTCCGAGTCCCTGCCGATGTTCCTGTCCGGGCGGCTCTACGACGACGGAGTCATCGACCCGCGCGACACCCGTACCGTTCTCGGCCTGTGCCTGTCGGCCGTCCACAACGCCCCCGTCGAGGGCGCCCGTGGCGGCTTCGGCGTCTTCCGGATGTGAGCCCGCCCATGACGAACACGACGCACACGACGCACACGACGCACACGACGCACATCGCGAACGTGACGAGCCCGGTCAGCTCGCTCCTCGTCGCCAACCGGGGCGAGATCGCCGTACGGATCTTCCGCACGGCCCGCGCCCTGGGGCTGGCCACGGTCGCCGTCCACTCCGACCCCGATGCCGACGCCCTGCACGTCCGTACGGCCGACACGGCCGTACGCCTGCCGGGGGCCGCCCCCGCGGACACCTACCTGCGCGCCGACCTGCTGATCGAGGCGGCCCGCGCGGCGGGCGCGGACGCCGTCCACCCCGGGTACGGCTTCCTCTCCGAGAACGCGGACTTCGCCCGCCGCGTCCAGGCCGCCGGACTCCTCTGGATCGGCCCGCCGCCCGCCGCCATCGAGGCCATGGCCTCCAAGACCCGGGCCAAGGACCTCATGCGGGCCGCCGGGGTGCCGCTATTGGAGCCCGTCGACCCCGCCACGGCCACCGCCGCGGACCTGCCCCTGCTGCTGAAGGCCGCGGCGGGCGGCGGCGGGCGCGGGATGCGGGTCGTACGCGACCTGGACTCCCTGAAGGAGAACCTGGACGCGGCCAGCGCCGAGGCGCTGTCAGCGTTCGGCGACGGAGAGGTCTTCGCCGAACCGTACGTCGAGCGCGGCCGGCACGTGGAGGTGCAGGTCCTCGCCGACGCCCACGGCACCGTCTGGGCGCTGGGCACCCGCGACTGCTCCCTCCAGCGGCGCCACCAGAAGGTCATCGAGGAGGCTCCCGCCCCGGACCTGCCCGAGGAGCTCCGCGGCCGCCTGCACGCCGCCGCGGTGGCCGCCGCCCGGGCGGTGTCCTACCAGGGGGCGGGCACGGTCGAGTTCCTCATCGGCTCCGACGGGCGCCCGTACTTCCTGGAGATGAACACCCGCCTCCAGGTGGAACACCCCGTCACCGAAGCCGTCTTCGGACTCGACCTCGTCGCCCTCCAGCTGCGCGTCGCCGAGGGCGAACCCCTCCCGCCCGCCCCGCCCGAGCCCTCGGGCCACGCCGTGGAGGCCCGCCTCTACGCCGAGGACCCCGCCCTCGACTGGCGCCCGCAGACCGGGATGCTGCACACCCTCGACTTCCCGGAACACGTCCGCGTCGACACCGGGTTCACCGCCGGCGACACCGTCTCCGTCCACTACGACGCCATGCTCGCCAAGGTCGTCGCCCACGCCCCGACCCGCGCCGAGGCCGTCCGCGTCCTCGCCGGCGCCCTCGCCCGGGCCCGGATCCACGGGCCGGCCACCAACCGGGAGCTCCTCGTACGCTCCCTGTGCCACCCGGAGTTCACCGCCGCGCGGCTCGACACCGGCTTCTACGACCGCCACCTCGCCGCCCTCACCGAAGACACCGCCGACCCCGAACTGGCCTGCCTGGCAGCGGCCCTCGCCGAAGCGGCTCCGGCCCCCGGCGCCCCGCTCGCCTCCCGCCTCGGCGGCTGGCGCAACCTCCGCTCCCAGCCGCAGACCCGCCGCTACACCGTCTCCGGTACCACGTACGAGGTCCAGTACCAGCCGGTCGAACGGCCCGGTGTCCGCGTGCTGGCCGCCACGCCCGCCCTCGTCACCCTCGAAGTCGACGGCGTCCGGCGGATGTTCCACGTGAAACACGAATCGAACACCCTCTACGTGGACTCTCCCCCTGCCTTCGGCGGGGGGACCCCCGCCCTCGGCTCCCACACCCTGACCCGCGTCCCCCGGTTCCCCGACCCTCAGGACCGCACCGAACCGGGCTCCCTGCTCGCCCCCATGCCCGGCACCGTCGTCCGCGTCGCCGACGGCCTCGCCCCCGGCAGCGCCGTCACCGCCGGGCAGCCCCTGCTCTGGCTGGAGGCCATGAAGATGGAGCACCGCATCCTCGCCCCCGCCTCCGGCACGCTCACCGCGCTCCACGCCGCCACCGGCCAACAGGTCGAGTTCGGCGCCCTGCTCGCCGTAGTCCAGGAGGAAACGCCGTCATGAGCCCCGCCGTCACCGAATCCGAAGAGCACCAGGCCCTGCGCGCCGCCGTCGCCGCACTCGGACAGCGCTACGGCCGCGACTACCTCGCCCGCCTCGCCCGCGAGGGCGGCCACCCCGACGCGCTGTGGGCCGACGCCGGCAAGCTCGGCTACCTCGGGGTGAACCTTCCCGAGGAGTACGGGGGCGGGGGCGGCGGGATCGCCGAACTCTCCCTGGTCCTGGAGGAACTGGGCGCCGCCGGCTGCCCCCTGCTGATGATGGTGGTCTCCCCGGCCATCTGCGGCACGGTCATCGCCCGCTTCGGCACCGAGGCCCAGAAGCGGGCCTGGCTCCCCGGACTCGCCGACGGCAGCCGCACGATGGCCTTCGGCATCACCGAACCCGACGCCGGCTCCAACTCCCACCGCATCACCACCACCGCCCGGCGCGAGGGGACCGACTGGGTCCTCACGGGCCGCAAGGTGTTCATCTCCGGCGTGGACATCGCCGACGCCACCCTGATCGTCGGCCGTACGGAGGACGCCCGCACGGGCCGGCTCAAGCCCTGCCTGTTCATCGTCCCGCGCGAGACCCCCGGCTTCTCCCGCTCACTGATCGACATGGAGCTCCAGGCGGCGGAGAAGCAGTTCGAGCTGGTCCTGGACGAGGTACGGCTCCCCGCCGAAGCGCTGGTCGGCGGGGGTCCCTCCTACGCCGGAGGCGTAGGGGGAGAGGACGCGGGGCTGCTCCAGCTCTTCGCCGGTCTCAACCCCGAGCGGATCATGACGGCCGCCTTCGCCATCGGGATGGGCCGCTACGCGCTGGGCCGTGCCGTGGACTACGCCCGCACCCGTCAGGTGTGGCAGGAGCCGATCGGCGCCCACCAGGCCGTCGCGCACCCCCTCGCCGTGGCGCACATCGAGCTGGAACTGGCGCGGCTGATGATGCAAAAGGCCGCGCGGCTCTATGACGCGGGCGACGACCTGGGGGCCGGCGAGGCGGCGAACATGGCGAAGTACGCGGCGGGGGAGGCGTGCGTCAAGGCGGTGGACCAGGCCGTCCACACCCTCGGCGGCAACGGCCTCACCCGCGAGTACGGCCTCGCCTCCCTGATCACGGCGGCCCGGGTCGCCCGGATCGCCCCGGTCAGCCGGGAGATGATCCTCAACTTCGTCTCCCACCAGACCCTCGGCCTCCCGAAGTCCTACTGACCGCCTCCACCCCCGCACCCGCCCCGGGTGAGGCCGCGTACCCTCCCCGAGGGAGCCGGGCGGGAGGACGGCACCCCGCCACCAGACCCCTCCGGAGGAGACATGGCCCCACTCGTGCACGCCGCCCGGGCGACCGGCATCACCACCCTCACCCTCGACTCCCCGGCCAACCGCAACGCGCTCTCCGCCCAGCTCGTCGGAGAGCTGCGGGCCGCCCTCGCGGCGGCGGCCGGGGACGCCGGCACCCGGGCGGTGGTCCTCACCCACACCGGCAACACCTTCTGCGCGGGCGCCGACCTGAAGTCCCCCTGCGACCCCGCCGACTTCCTCGCCCTGCTGCGGGAGATCACCGTCCTCCCCAAGCCGGTCGTCGCCCGCGTCACCGGACACGTCCGCGCGGGCGGCCTCGGCCTGCTCGGCGCCTGCGACATCGCCGCCGCCGGGCCGCGGTCCTCGTACGCCTTCACCGAGACCCACCTCGGCCTCGCCCCCGCCGTGATCTCGATGACCCTGCTGCCCCGCCTCGACCCCCGCGCGGCCTCCCGCTACTTCCTCACCGCCGAACCCTTCGACGCCGCCGAGGCCACCCGCATAGGGCTGCTCACCCTCCACACCGACGGCGATCCGGACACCGCGCTCGCACCCGTCCTCGACGGGCTGCGCAAAGCCTCCCCGCAGGCCCTCGCGGAGACCAAGGCGATGGTCACCGCAGGCGTACGGGAAGCCCTGGACCGGGACGGCGACCGGCTGACGGAACTCTCCGCCCGGCTGTTCGCCTCCGCCGAGGCCCGCGAGGGCATCACCGCACGCTTCGAACGCCGGGACCCGTCATGGGCCCGCTGACCGGCACCCTGCCCAAGCAGGCCCGGAGCCGGGTCACCCGCCGGCACCTCCTGGAGGCGGCCGTGTCCTGCCTCGCGGAGCACGGCTGGGCGGGGTCCACCGTCGCCGTCGTCGCCGAACGCGCCGGGGTCTCGCGCGGCGCGGCCCAGCACCACTTCCCGACCCGCGAGGCCCTCTTCACGGCCGCCGTCGAGTACGTCGCCGAGGAGCGCTCCACCGCCCTGCGCGAGCTCTTCCAGGCCGCGCCGGCCCCCCGGCCGGCGGTCGTGGAGGCCCTGGTCGACCTCTACACCGGCGCCCTGTTCCGGGCCGCGCTCCAGCTGTGGGTCGCCGCCTCCAACGAGGAGCAGCTGCGCCCGCAGGTGACGGAGCTGGAGGCCAGGGTGGGCCGGGAGACCCACCGCATCGCCGTCGAGCTGCTGGGTGCGGACGAGTCGGTGCCGGGCGTACGGGAGACCGTGCAGGGCCTGCTCGACATGGCGCGGGGCCTGGGCCTGGCGAACGTCCTGACCGACGACACCGCCCGCCGGGACCGGGTCGTCGCCCAGTGGTCGAGGATCCTCGACGCCGCCCTGGGCTGACGCCCCACGCGCGAGGCGCCGCACCCCGCGAAGGATGCGGCGCCCCCGACGGCACCACGGCACCACGGCACCGCGGCACCACGGCACTCGGCACCCCGGCACTCCGGGACGACCGTCAGGCCGTGGACGCGATGTCCGCGTAGCCCTCGATGTCGCGCGGGTCGCGCCGCCCGGGCCCGATGTAGCGGGCCGAGGGGCGCACCAGGCGGCCCGTGCGCTTCTGTTCCAGGATGTGCGCGGACCAGCCCGCCGTACGGGCGCAGCTGAACATCGACGTGAACATGTGCGCCGGGACCTCCGCGAAGTCCAGCATGATCGCGGCCCAGAACTCGACGTTCGTCGCGAGCACCCGGTCGGGGCGGCGGGCGTGCAGCTCCTCCAGCGCGGCCTTCTCCAGCGCGGCGGCCACCTCGTAGCGCGGGGCGTCGAGCTCCTTGGCGGTGCGCCGCAGGACGCGGGCGCGCGGGTCCTCGGCGCGGTACACACGGTGCCCGAAGCCCATGAGCCGCTCGCCCTTGTCGAGGGCCTTCTTCACGTACGCCACGGCGTCACCGGTGCGCTCGATCTCCTCGATCATGCCGAGGACGCGCGAGGGCGCACCCCCGTGCAGCGGCCCGGACATGGCGCCGACGGCCCCCGACAGGGCGGCGGCGACGTCCGCGCCCGTCGAGGCGATGACGCGCGCGGTGAAGGTGGAGGCGTTCATGCCGTGCTCGGCGGCCGAGGTCCAGTAGGCGTCCACGGCCTTGACGTGCTTGGGGTCGGGCTCGCCCCGCCAGCGGATCATGAACCGCTCGACCACGGACTCGGCCTTGTCGATCTCCCGCTGCGGAACCATCGGCAGGCCCTGGCCGCGGGCGGACTGGGCGACGTACGAGAGCGCCATGACGGCGGCCCGCGCGAGGTCGTCGCGGGCGGTGCGCTCGTCGATGTCGAGGAGCGGTTTGAGGCCCCACACGGGCGCGAGCATGGCGAGCGCGGACTGCACGTCGACGCGGATGTCACCGGAGTGGACGGGGATCGGGAAGGGCTCGGCGGCGGGCAGGCCCGGGTTGAAGGCACCGTCGACCAGCAGGCCCCAGACGTTCCCGAAGGAGACGTGGCCGACGAGGTCTTCGATGTCCACCCCCCGGTAGCGGAGCGCTCCGCCCTCCTTGTCGGGCTCGGCGATCTCCGTCTCGAACGCGACGACCCCTTCGAGTCCGGGTACGAAGTCGGACATCAGGCGGCTCCTCAGATAGTGCGAACACGCGCGGCTCCCGGCGTGATTCGCGGTCCGGCGCGGTCATCACCGTTGATGCCCGGCACGGCCGATGGTCATCCGTGCGGGAACCCTCGGACCGGCCCCAAGATTTTGTCCGTTCGGCCGGACCTTCGGAAGCGTGACATACGGCACACCCGTCGGCGGGTCGCTGCGGCAGGATGACCGTGTGACCGATCAGGACATTGACCCCGCCGCCATGCGCATGCAGTACCGCTCCGAGATCGTCGACGAGGCGGGTCTCGCCGAGGACCCGATGGCGCAGTTCGCCCGGTGGTTCCAGGAGGCCGCCGACTCGCACCTCTTCGAGCCGAACGCGATGGTCGTCTCGACCGCCGGGGCCGGCTGCCGCCCCAGCTCCCGCACCGTCCTGCTCAAGCAGTTCGACTCGCGCGGCTTCGTCTTCTTCACCAACTACGGCTCCCGCAAGGCGCGGGAGATCGAGGAGAACCCGTACGTCTCGCTGCTGTTCCCCTGGCACCCCATCGCCCGGCAGGTGATCGTGACGGGCCGGGCGGTCCGGGTCGGCCGCGACGAGACGGCCGCCTACTTCCGGTCCCGGCCGCACGGCTCGCAGCTGGGCGCCTGGGCGAGCGAGCAGTCCCGGGTGATCGCCTCGCGCGCCGAGCTGGACCGCCGCTACGCGGAGCTGGCGGCGCGCTACCCGGAGGGGACGCAGGTGCCGGTGCCGCCGGAGTGGGGCGGGCTGCGGGTGGCGCCCGACGCGCTGGAGTTCTGGCAGGGGCACGAGAACCGGCTCCACGACCGGCTGCGGTACGTCCTCGACGGGGGCGCGTGGCGGATCGAGCGGCTCTGCCCGTGAGGTGAGACCCGTGAGGTGAGAGGGGGGGGAGAACGCAGGCGACCCGCGGGCTCGGGTTCCTCTCCTGCAGTGAGAGGAGCCGGCCGGACGTGCCGGCGAGCCGCGGGTCGGGTGACTGCTGGGGATTGGCGCCGGGCGAACTCCGCCGCGGCACCGCACTGGGTGCGCTGCTGACGACGGGCCCTTAGCCCGCAGCCACCTCACGCGTCCGGTTTCCGTACATTTCGGGAACCACCTCCCTTCTCGTGTACGGCAGAGCCTAGGCCGCCTCCGCGCGGGCCTCAACCCATTTATCGCCCCTGTTTCCACCCCCTCCCGGGCGGGACATTCCGGGATGATTCGGGGAAGCGGGTGTGGCCTGGGTCACGTTCCAGTTCAATGATCTGACGTGCCGCACACGCGAACACCTGCAGGGGGTGCCAGGTGAGTGCTTCCGGACGTGGTGAGACCACCGACGATCTGCTCGCAGCGCTGCTCGACGGGATGGACGCCGCCCTGTGCGCGTTCGACTCCGACGGCGTGATCACGCACTGGAACCGCGAGGCCGAGCGGATCCTCGGCTGGAGCGCCGCCGAGGCGGTGGGCCGGCGGGGCTTCGCGGGCTGGGCGGTGCGGGCCGCCGACGCCGACGAGGTGCAGGACCGGCTGATGTCGGCGCAGGACGCGCCGGGCCGGCACGTGCACGAGTTCCCCTTACTGACCAAGCAGGGCGGACGGATCCTCGTACGGACCCAGTCCGCCGGGGTGCCGGGCGCCGACGGGAAACCGGCCGGGGTCTACTGCGCCTTCAGCGAGGTCCACGCACAGATCGACCTGGAACGCTCCATCGCCCTCAGCGAGGCCCTCATGGAGGACGCCTCCTGGGGCGTCGTCCTGGTGGACGTGGACCTGCGCCCGGCGGTGGTCAACGCGCACGCCGCCCGCGCCTTCGGCTCCGGGCGCACGACGCTGCTCGGGCGGCCCCTGGGCGATCTGCTGTGCCAGGGCGTCGAGGAGCTGGAGGGGGCGCTCCAGCACGTACTGGCCGAGGGGGCGCCGCCGGGGCCGGTGGAGCTGTGGGTGACCGTGCGGACCCCGGAGGGGGAGCGCAGGCGCTGCTGGCGGTGCGGGTTCCTGCGGCTGGCCTCGCCGCTCGCGGAGGAGCCGGTGCCGCTGGGGGTGGGGTGGCTGTTCCAGGACGTCACCGAGGCCCGGCAGGCGGAGCTGGACAACGGGCAGACGCGGTTCCGCTCCCACCAGCTGCACCGGGCCGGCCGGGCCGCCGCCGAGTGCGCGGACCCGGCGGAGGCGGCGGCCGTACGGCTGGACTTCGCGCTGGCCGGCTTCGCGGAGCACGCGCTGGTCGACGTACTGGCGGCGGACGGGCGGCGGCTGGTCCGCGCGGCGGTGTCCGCGTCGGGGCTGGCCCTGGCCCTCCCGGGACCGGGCGCGATCCCCGTCCGGTACGAGCCCGCCCATCCGGCGTTCCAGGCGCTGGACCGCATCGGCCCGGTCCGCGCCAGTGCGCCGGGGGAGCCGGGCAGCGAGGCGGCGCAGGAGTGGGCCCGGGCCCGCCAGTGGCCGGCGGGGGCCGCGCACGCCCTGTGCACGGTCCTGCGCAGCCGCGGCCGCACCCTGGGCGTCCTCACCTTCGTCCGCGGCCCGTCCCGCAGCGCGTTCGACCGCGCGGACGCCTCGTACGCGGAGGAGGTGGCCGCCCGGGTCGCCTCCGACCTGGACCTGGCCGACTCCTGATCCCCCCGTCCGGGGCGCGAGGCGCCGGCCGGGCCGCGCCTCGGTGCACCCGGCCCGCGCTGCGGGAACGGTCCCGTTCGCGGGACGGTCCCGTTCGCGGCCCGGGTCCGGGGCGGCCCGGTCAGTGCCGGAAGAAGATCCGGTCCCGGTACTCGCGCATCACGCGCCCGTTCCACTCGTGCCCGCCGTCGACGTTCCCCGAGCGCAGCAGGGGCGGCTCCAGCCCGCGCGCGGCCAGTTCCCCCGCCGCGGCCGCCATCACCGCCTGCATGATCGCGCTGGTCACCACCGTCGAGGCGGGGGCGAACGGAGCGTCGATGCCGTCCGCCGTCAGCTCCGCGTCACCGACCGCGATCTTGCTGTCCAGGACGACGTCGCAGTGGTCCTTCAGGAAGGTCCCCGACACGTGCCGCGACTTCGTCTCCGTCGCGTACGCCACCGACGTCACACCGATCACCTTCAGCCCCAGCGCCCGCGCGTTCATCGCCATCTCGACCGGCAGTGCATTGCGCCCGGAGAGGGAGATGACGACCAGCACATCCCCGTCGGAGGCCGGGCTGCTGTCCAGAACCGCCCCGGCGAGCCCGTCGACCCGCTCCAACGCGCTGCCCAGGGTGGCCGGCATGACGTCCACCCCGGCCGTGCCCGGCACCGCGAGGAAGTTCATCAGGGCCAGCCCGCCGGCCCGGTAGACCACGTCCTGCGCGGGCAGCGAGGAGTGGCCCGCGCCGAAGGCGAACAGCCGGCGCCCGGCCGCGACGGCCTCGGCGATCAGGGTCCCGGCCTCGGCGATCCGCGCGCCTTCCTCGTCGCGCACCCGCTCCAGCAGGCCGATGGCGGCGTCGAAGAACTGCCCGGCCAGCTTGCTCTCGCTCATACGCCGAAGGCCCTTCCAGGTGGGGGTGGGGTGGATGCGTCGTCGGTGGTCCGCCGCTCACCGTGCGGTCTGGACCAAGGACGTGTCAATACGGGCGTCAATCCCGGGCCCGGCGCCCCGCCCACCAGCCGTACCCCCCTCCTCGGGCGGCGTGCTCCGGGGCTGGGGGCGGATGTCCCGTACATGCCTTGACGTCAGGCGCGGGACGGTTGTCGGCCCGATGCGTCAGAATTGGGGACAGGGCCAGCGCACGCAATCCGAGGGGCACGAATGTCCGGACTGATCGATACCACGGAGATGTATCTCCGCACCATCCTCGAGCTGGAAGAGGAAGGCGTGGTCCCCATGCGCGCCCGGATCGCCGAGCGGCTGGACCAGAGCGGCCCGACGGTGAGCCAGACGGTGGCGCGCATGGAGCGCGACGGGCTGGTGGCGGTCGCCAGCGACCGGCATCTGGAGCTGACCGAAGAGGGCCGCAAGCTCGCCACGCGCGTGATGCGCAAGCACCGCCTCGCGGAATGCCTGCTCGTCGACGTCATCGGGCTGGAGTGGGAGCAGGTCCACGCCGAGGCGTGCCGCTGGGAGCACGTGATGAGTGAGGCGGTGGAGCGGCGGGTGCTGGAGCTGCTGCGCCACCCGACCGAGTCCCCGTACGGCAACCCGATCCCGGGCCTGGAGGAGCTGGGCGAGAAGGCCGAGGCCGACCCGTTCATCGAGGACGGCATGGTCAGCCTGTCGGAGCTCGACCCGGGCACCGAGGGCAAGACGGTGATCATCCGCCGGATCGGTGAGCCGATCCAGACCGATGCCCAGCTGATGTACACGCTGCGGCGCGCGGGCGTGCAGCCCGGCGCGGTGGTGAGCGTGACGGAGTCCCCGGGCGGGGTGCTGGTCGGCAGCGGTGGCGAGGCCGCCGAGCTGGACTCGGACATCGCCTCGCACGTGTTCGTCGCCAAGCGCTGACGCGGCGGAGCCCGCGCGGGCGGTTGACGCCGCTGCGCGGGCCGCGCCGGCCACGCAGTCGTACGCCCTGGAAGACGAGTGGTCCCGGCGCCTCGCGGCGCCGGGACCGTCCTCCCCTGGCTGACCTGGAGCCCCGAGCTCTCAAGGTCATCCCCTTCGGACCGTCTTCCCCGAGCGGCCCGCCTCCCTGTTGAAAGGATCTCCATCGGCAGGGGCGGCCAATCCTTGAGCAAGGTCACTCGAAAGAGCGGTGTTGTCGGCGAGACGCCCGTTTTCGAATGCGGGTTCGATAGTCTGGCCGGGAGCGAAGGGGGTGCATCCTCGGTGGTTCAGCGCATCGATGTCACTGCGGCCGACGGCGTCCGACTGGCCGCCTGGGAGTTCCGCGAACCGCCCGCCCAGCCGCGGCAACCGGCGGTCCTGTTACTGCACGGCCTGATGGGCCGGGCCCTCCACTGGGCCGGCACCGCGAGCTGGCTCGGCGAACACCGCCGCGTGGTGGCCCTGGACCAGCGCGGGCACGGCCAGAGCGAGCACCCGGCGGCGCGCGGCGCCGCCCCGGGCGACCCCTCCCGCGTCCCGGCCCAGACCCGGGCCCCCGTCCCCGCCCCCACCCTCGGCCGTGAGGCGTTCGTCGCCGATGCCGAGGCGGTCGTGGAGCAGCTCGGCCTCGGCCCCGTCGTCGTCATCGGCCACTCCATGGGTGCCCTCACCGGCTGGCAGCTCGCCGCCCGCCGCCCGGACCTCGTCCAGGCCCTGGTCATCTGCGACATGCGGGCCTCCGCGCTCGGCGAGGCATCACAGCAGGAGTGGGAGGAGTGGTTCCGCCGCTGGCCGCTGCCCTTCCCCACCCAGGACGCCGCCCGCCGCTGGTTCGGCGAGGACGACCCGCGCGTGGAGCGCCCCGACCCCGGACGCGGCGCCTTCTTCGCCGAGGTCATGCACCAGGCCCCGGACGGCTGGCGCCCCCTGTTCTCCCGCCGTCAGATGCTGACGGCCCGCGAGACCTGGGTGTACGACGCCCACTGGGAGGAGCTCGCCAAGGTCCGCTGCCCCACCCTCGTCGTCCGCGGCCTGGACGGCGAACTGGGCCGTGCGGAGGCCCAGGAGATGGTCCGCGTCCTGCCGGCCGGCCAGTACGCCGAGATCCCGGACGCCGGCCACTACGTCCACTACGCCCAGCCGGCCGCCCTGCGCGCGGTCCTGGAACCCTTCCTGGAGGCAGTCGCGGGTCTGGCCTCGCGTTGACGCCTCACCCATGGGGGTGGACCTGACATACGGCGCCCGTCCCGCACGGCCCCGTTCCGCGGGCCCGCCCCACCCGGCAAGGTCCTCTCCCTCTCAGACCTCGAACCGCACCCAGGAGTCCCCGGCCCGCAGCCACAGCACACCGTCCCGACCCTGCCCGCACCCCAGCCACACCGGCCCGGGCATCCGCAGGCGCTCCTGACCGGTGACCGTCCATGCCCCGCCGGTGAGTTCGGCGCGGGTCAGGGTGAGGGTGGGCTTGCCGTGGTCCCGGTGGCTGAGCAGGGCCCGGGGGCCGCGCACGGCGAGCCCGTCGAGCTTCCTGACGGGGCTCGGGTACGTGGTGACGTCTCCGTCAGCCGGCGTGATCCGGCTGAGGTAGGTGCCTTCGTGGCTGTACCAGGCCAGCCAGACCGCCTGCTTCTCGGTGGCCCCGGTCAGCCCTTCGAGGGGGTACGAGGGCAGCCGGCCGCCCGGAGCCCAGCGGGCGGCTCCCTTGCCGCTCCAGCCCGCCAGACCGTCACCGGACTCCGGGTGCTGCCCGTAGACGCCCTCATCCCCGTACGCGGTCCAGATGCCCCCGTGCCGGTCGGTGACCAGCGCCGGAATGTCGTCACCGACGCAGAACGAGCGCTCACGGCTGCCGTCGGCGGTGTACACCACGGCATTGGGCTCCCAGCTGCCGTCCTTCGCCTGCCGGGAGCGCCCCTTCACCAGCAGGAACCGGTTCCCCGGCAGCACCGCGAAGTGGCTGACGCCCGCCTCCACCCCGTACAGCGGGACACGTTGCTGAACCATCCCCTCCCCGGACAGGAACACCACCTCGGCGTCACACGCCGCCGCCACCCGCCACACCCCGTAGGACCACGTCAGGAACCGCTCCCGCACCAGCAGGACGGCGATCCCGCCCTCCCCCCGGGCACCCCACAACACCGCCCGCCACCCGGCCCGCACATCCGCCGGGCCCACACTCCACACCACACGCACCAGCGCACCACCCACAGCAACTCCCCACCCCGGCCTGACCCCCCACCTTCCACCAAGCCGGCCCGCGCAGGGCATTTCCGTGGGCACGGCTACACCGCAGCCGCACTCCAGCGGTTGAGGGTGTCCGTCCTGCCGTCATAGGTCAGCCAGGTGCCGTCGCCGAGCGGGCGTACGTAGCCGGCGACGGGGCCGTGCGGGTAGCCGACCCGGCCCCGTATCCCCAGGGTGTGGGCATCGAGCAGCCAATGCCCCGCCCGGTCCGGGTCCTCCTCGTCGTCGCCGGTCGCGGCGATGACGGTGCCGGCGTCGACGAAACCGCAGCCGTAGTCCCAGAAGGACGGTTCCTGGTCCTGGTCCGGGTCCTCGTCCTGCGACCCCGGCTCGGCTATGGCGAGGGGGTCACCGTCCAGGGCGTGCAGGCGCAGGTCGGAGCCGTAGTGCTCGATGGTGAGGAAGCCGCCGTGCCCCGGGTGGACGTCGGCCAGGATCCGGTCCTGGGTCTCGTTGAGGTCCCAGTGGACCAGCTTCTCGCCGTCCCAGCGGGCCCAGTACAGCAGGATGCCGTCCTGGCCCATGCCGATGGACAGGCCCATGTGGATGCCGTCCGGGTGGGAGACGTGGCACGAGCCGGCCGCCGCGCTGTCCAGCGGCAGCCGGGCCAGCTCCCGCCCGTCGGCGGCGTCCAGGACGGCCCAGTGCTCCTGCTCGCCGTGCACGACGTGCGCCCAGACGGTCCGGCCGTCGTCCGCCACCCGGCAGGACCCGTGCTCCAGCCCCCGGCACACCTGCTGCTCGTCCCCGCTGTGCGGGTGGCCCAATTCCGGTCCCCAGCACCCGTGCCGGTACTCCCAGAGCACCTCCCCGCCGCTCCCCACGGCCCGTACGGCCCGCTGCCCGGAGAACACGGCGAACGCCCCGTCGGGACTCACGGAGTGCACCCCCCGGTCCCACCCCTCCCACGGCAACGGGAAGACACCGACCGGCGCCACCTCCCCGGCGAAGAGCTCATCGAGGTCGTAGACCTCCAGCTCCCGCCCGTTCCGCAACAGCGCCCGCCGCCCCCCGTCCTGCCGGCTCTCGAAGGCAAACCCATTGACGAGCGCGCCCCCACCCGGCAAACGCACCGAGTCGCGCAGCTCAGCGTTGATCGACATACGACGAACCTAACGGCACCCACTGACACCCGAGGCCAGACCTAAAGGCGCTGGTCAGATCAGCCCGGCCCTGCGACCTCAGCAGATCAGGGTGCGCTCCGAGATGGACACGTGCGGAAAGATCTGGATCTCAAGGTTTCCGACGGTGTCCTGGGTGCTGAAATCAATGACCAGCCGTGACCACTCGGCGCTGTCGTCGATGCGGAGCAGCGTCGCTCCTTCGCGGAAGGTGTTGAAATGTCCGCTCCCTGTAGCGGGAAGCCACGAGACTGCGACTGAACGGCCGATGACGTCGTAGGAGAATTCTAGTTCCCCCTCGACGACGTCGGAGAAATTCAACCTGTACTGCCACTCCCCAGAGAGGGTTGCGTCAACGCCGAACGTGTTGAGGAATTCCTGCGGGTCTGGTGTGGCGAAAGTCATGACGTCTCCGGTGTGGATTCCGCTGGAAAGTGGGCGTGCTTAGTTCTGGTCAATAATGTTGGTCCACCACTTTCCCCCCTTGAAGATGACCGAAGTGAGTCGAGGGGTCCCGTCCGACGTCAGCTGCCAGCTCGCTTCCACCTCACGCATGCCCCATGGGCCTGTGATGACGGAGTGTGTCGTGCCGAAGGTGCCCCACTGGTTTGTTTCGATGTTCTCGAAGCCGTTCTTCGTTGCCTCCGTAAGGTGTTGTCGGACGTATTCGCGTGAGGCGGGCGTGTCATGGAAACCTATGCTTCTGAGTTGATCGGCGTTCTGATTGGCCCTCGGCGTGTTGTGTCCGTCCGCCTTTATGTCCTTGTTGAAGAGATAGTCGAGCTTCCCTTCGGATATGGCGGGGCACCCCTCCGGAGAAAGCCCTATGGGATCCGACCAGCTATGCGGATTGGTGACGTACGTGGCCGGGTTCGGGGCCGGGGGCAGGCCCAGGGGGTCCGGGGTGAGGTAGCGGGCTGTTTCTGGGTCGTAGGTGCGGAAGTAGTTGTGGTGGAGGCCGGATTCGGGGTCGTAGTACTGGCCCGGGAAGCGGAGGGGGGTGTAGGCCGTGGCGTCCCGGTTCCAGGTTGTGGGGCCCCACAGGGTGGTGCGGGTGTGCCACGCCGTGGTGCCGTCCTCGGCCAGCAGGTGGGTCGGGGTGCCGATGAGGTCGGTGACGATCGCGAAGAAGCGGTCGTCCGCCCCGGACTGGTCGAGGTGCTCGGTCTGGGTGACGGGGTGGAGGCCCTGGTGGGTCCAGGTCAAGGTGACCCGGCCGGTGGTCTCCTCGCAGAGCGTCGTGCCGTCCCAGGTGAAGAGGGTCTCCTCGGCCACCGTGCCGGTGGGGGACAGGCGCTGTTTGGACGTGCGGCGGCCCAAGGGGTCGTAGGTGTAGCGCCAGCGGGTGCCGTCCGGGGTGGTGAGCCCGGTCAGGCGGTCCTCCGCGTTCCACTCGTAGTGCCAGGTGTCCGGCTTGCGGGAGAGCCGGGTCTTCTGGCGCAGGGTGACGCGGCCCAGTGCGTCGTGTTCGTAGCGGACCGAGCCCGCCCGGGTGATGCGGGTACCCGTGTACGTGCGGGGGCCCTGGGCTTCCGCACCCGGGTGGTGGTCGGGCCAGGAGGCGGTGGTCTGGTTGCCGGCCTCGTCGTACGCGTAGCGCTCCGACCAGTTCGCGGCGTCCACGGCCGTGACGCGTGCGGCCGCGTCCAGGGTGAAGGCGCGTGGTCCGGTGAGGGAGTCGTCGATGCCGGTCAGGTAGCCGTCCGCGCGGTAGGTGTACCCGCGCCGCTGGAGGGTCCGGCCGTGCCGGCCGGTCACCTGCTGGACGGTCCGGCGGCCCATCTCGTCGTACTCGTGGGAGAGGGCCAGCGCCGGGCCGAGGGTGCGGGTCAGCTCCCGGCCCGCCGCGTCGCGCTCGAAGGCCAGGGTGCGGCCCGCCGTGGTGAGGGAGGTGCGGCGGCCCGCCGCGTCGTACGTCCAGTGGGATACGGAGCCGGACGGGGTCGTGCGGGTGGTGCGGCGGCCCACGGTGTCGTACGCGTAGGTGAGGGTGCGGCCGTTCACCGTCTCCGAGAGGAGCCGGCCGGTGGCAGCGTCCCGGCGCCAGGTGGCGGTCGCGTCGGGTGAGGTCGCCGCCGCCAGGGCGTCGAAGGCGTCGTACGCGTAGGTGGTGACCAGGCCCGCCGCGTTCCTGAGGACCGTCTGGCCGAGCGTGTTGTGCGTGAAGGCCGTGGTCTCGCCGAGGGCGTTGGTACGGGACACGAGTCGCCCCGCGGCGTCGTACGCGTAGGTGAGGGTGCGCCCGTCGAAGTCGGTTTCCGAGGCGAGGTGGCCCGCCGGGTCGTAGACGTACTGCCAGGTGAGGCCCTGGGGGTTGGTGACGCGGGTGAGGCGCAGCTGGGTGTCGTGGTCGAAGGTGTAGCGGGCGCCGTCCGGGCCGGTGCGGGCGGTCAGGAGGTCGAAGTCGCCGTACTCGCGGACCGTGACCCCGCCCACCGGGTCCGTGTGGGTCAGGCAGTTGCCCTCGCCGTCGTACGTCCACCTCTCCTCGGTCCCGTCCGGGTTGCGGCGGTGGAGGAGGCGGCCTTCGGTGCTCCAGGTGAGGAGTGTGGTGTGGCCCAGGGGGTCCGTCACGGCGGTCGGGCGGCCGAAGGCGTCGCGGCGGTAGCGGGTGGTCGCGCCCAGCGGGTCGGTCGTCTCCTGGACCAGGCCGGCCCCGTCGCAGCGGACCGTGGTCGTGTGCCCGAGCGCGTCCGTCACCGAGGAGAGGTGGCCGCGGGCGTCGTAGGCGTAGCGGGTGGTCGTGCCGTCCGGGGCGGTGCTGGAGGTGCGGTTGCCGGTGGCGTCGTACGTGGCGAGGGAGGTGAGGCCGTCCGGGTGGGTCACCTTCACCGGCAGGCCGAGGGGGTTGTACTCGGCCCGTATCCCGCGGCCGTCCGGGCGGACCACGCTCGTCAGGCGGCCGGCTTCGTCGTAGGTGAAGCGGGTCGTGTGGCCGAGGGGGTCCGTGCGGGTCAGGAGACGGTTGAAGGCGTCGTACGCGGACCGGGTCGTCGCGCCCGTCGGGTCCGTCTCGGCGGTGACCTGGGCCCGGTCGTTGATCAGGAAGCGGGTGGTGTGTCCGAGGGAGTCGGTGAGGGTGGTGACGCCCTCCTCGTACGCGAACCGGACGTTCAGGTGGCCGTTGGCGCCGCACTGGGCGACGCAGCGGTCCCGCTCGTCGTAGACGTAGTCGAAGTGGCGGTCGTTGGTGTCGGTCCAGGAGGTGATCCGGCCGAGGCCGTCGTAGCCGAAGCGCAGGGGCCGCCCGGAGGAGTTGGTGACCGAGGTGAGGTGGCCGTCCGTGTAGCCGTACTGGAGGACCCTTGTGCCGTCGGCGAGGGAAAGGGCCGTGACCCGGCCTTCGGAGCAGGTGAGGCGGACCTCGTGGCCGGCGCTGTGGGTGAGGGCTGCCGGGGCGCCGGAGGCGTCGTAGCCGAAGGTGATCCAGGCGCCGGAGCGGTCTTCGAGCTGGATGAGGAGACCGTCGTCGGCGAAGTGGCGGACCTGGCCCGACTCCGGGTCGGTGACCGTGTACCCGCCGTCCGCGTCGAGGGTCAGCGGCCAGCGCTGCCCATGGGACGGAAGGACGGGAATCCCCGGCTCGGCGGGGTGCGGGTAGGCGAGCAGGCTTCCGTCCTCGCGGACGAGGATGACGCCTTCCGCGTCACGTTCCAGGCGCTGGTCGACCGTCGAGGCCCACGTCGGGCCGAACCAGCGGCCCGTCCGGTACGAGGACTCGAAGGTGCGGGTGAAGACGAGGGGCAGCGAACCGGGCAGGGCCAGGTCGGTCTGGGGCAGGACCATGCGGCCCGTCGCCACGTCGACCGGATCCTCGCGGCACACCCGTTCGTTCTGGGACCGGGCGGAAGCTTCCGGCTCCGCCCGCTGCGCCGCCCGGGCCTCCTTGGCCGCCGCGCTCTCCGCGGCCTCCTCCGCCAGACGGGTCCCGGCGCGCGTCCCCGCCTTGGCGGCCCCTCCGAAGCCCTCGGTGCCGACGAGTTCGGGCAGCAGGCGCCCGGCGCCCTCGGCGAAGTCGTTCCGGAAGGGCTCGATGAGGGCGCCGGCGACGCGGTCGGGGTGGGCGGGGGCGGAGACCAGGCCCGCCAGCGTCATGCTGGTGTTCTGCTGGTACTCGGCGGGGTGGGTCAGGTTGTAGGTGTCGTACGGGGTGATGCCGCGGAGGAAGTTGAGCACTCCTGCGGTGCCCTTGACGACTCCGCCACTGAAATGGTCGAGCTCCACGGAGGCGGCGACCCCGTGGTCGAGGAGGGCGGCCTGGACCTGGCGGCGGGGCGGCGGCTGGGCGGGGGCGTGCTCCAGCGCGGCCGTCAGCGCGGTACCGGCACTGCCGGCGACCTCGTCGCGCTGGCGGCGGGCCTCCGTGAGGATCTCCTGGGCCCGCTGGGCATCGGCGACGCCCACGCCGTCGGGTTTCACGGGCACCGGACCGGGGTTCTTGCCGGACAGGGCGACGGCGTTGTAGCCGTCCACGGCCTTGGCATAGGCGTCGGCGGCGTCCTGGTGGGCCTTGACCGCCTTCTTGTAGAGCTCGACGGCCTGCTGGGCCTCCTTCTGTGCCCACTCCACGGTGTCGGCGTACCGGGTGAGCGCGTCGGCCGCCTTCTGGCACGCCTCGGCGGCGTGCAGCCACTGGGGCGGATGGACGGCGAACCTCTCGCTGAAGGCGTCGGCCGCGGCCCCCTTCCATTGGCCGGCGTCCAGCGCCTTCATGCCCTGGCCCACCCGGTCGAAGGCCGCCTGGAAGTCCTTCAGGTGCGCCGCCGACGCACGGATGTCGGCCGGTGATCCGTGGACCAGCTCATTGGCCTGCTCCGTCTGCCCCAGCTGCTGCTCTGCGACGGAAGCCCCGAGATGCGACGCGACCGAGTCGCCGAAGTCCTCGACCTCGTCGGCCCAGCCGTCCTTGCCGACCTGGTGCAGGAGACCGCCCACCTCGTCGGTGGCCTGGTCGACGGCTTCCCCGGCGGTCTTCTTCGCGGACTTCCAGGTGCGCTCCAGCCCGTCCAGACCCTTGTCGGCCAGTGACCCCCAGTCCGTCACCGGTGCTCACCGTCCGCCCGGTGTTCCCGGTGGACCTCCGCGGACTTCTCGGTGTCGGGGCGTGGGGCGATGTCCTCCCAGGTCTGCTTCCACGCCGCGTCGGTCTTCTGCGCCGACTCGACGACGGAAGCCGCGCTGTAGTCGGCGTCCCGGAGGTTGGTGTAGGGGTTGGTGGCGAGGATCTGATCCCAGTCCCTGCCGGTGACGTCCTGCTCCGAAGCGTAGGGGCTGCCGCCGAGAACTGCGTTGGCCAGGACCTTGAAGCCGCCCTCCACGTACTGGTCCCGCTCGTACACGAGCCCGGCCGACAGGCCCACGTTGTACGCGAACGTGTTCGCCTCCTGGACCAGGGAGCGCACGCCCCAGGCCCACCGCTCGCAGAAGGTGTCCAGCGTCGCGGTCAGGCCGTCGTGTCCGCTCTGCAAGCTGGTGAGCTTCAGCTCCGTGAAGCCGTCGCCCATGCCCGCCATTCCCACCGAGCCGAGTTCCCTCAGCTCCGCCAGGGCGTCCGTGATGCCCTGGGCGATCTGCCCCAGTGCCCTCTTCGACACGTCGAGCTCGTCCTGCCCCCCTCCGGTCATGCCGCCACTCCGCCGTCCAGTGCGGCGGCGTCCGGCACGATGCCGCGTACGGGCGGGAACACCGTCCCGTCGGGCCCTGCCGCGTCCAGCGCGACCCCGCAGGGGAAGTCCAGCGCCGGTATCACGTCGTCCAGCAGCCGCGCCCCGAGGACCCGGTGGAACTCCCATTCCCGCCCGGCCTCACCGCGGGCGAACGCGAACCGGGCCAGCGTCTCCTCGTCCGAGAACGCGCAGATCCAGTCCAGCCCCCCGAGCCGGGAGGTCCACAGCCCGCCCCGCTCGTCGAACGGCACCAGCACCATCCGGCCGCGGAACTGCGCCAGCCGCCCCGGGAACTCCGCCGGCCGGTTCCGGGCTGCGGGTTCCGCCGCCGGAACGGGCGCGGCGTCCGGGGTGGTCTTCCTGGCCGCCTCCGCCCGCAGTTGGCGCCATTCCTCGTCGAAGCCCATCCGCAACTCCCCCCGGATCCCCGCCGATCGAACGCACTTTTGCATGGTCGGGCGGCCGGGGCCAAATGCCGTCCATGCCGGGGTGTGCCGATCTGGTCAGGCCCGGGGGGCACCCGGGGGCGGGCTTGCGGCGGTCAGCCCTTGCTGACCGCCGCCAGGATCTCCGGGAGTTTGCGGGAGACCGTGGTCGACGCCAGGCGGAGGCCCGCCCAGGTCGCCAGGGCGGCCCAGGCGACGCCGAGGGGGAGGATCAGGAGGGGGAGGTAGCCGGGGACGGTGGCGAAGGTGGTGTAGATCGTCAGGGCGATCACCGGGGAGCAGATCACCGCCGAGGTGAGCATGCCGCCGAAGATGCCCAGCCACGCCAGGCCCCCCTGGCCCGGGGCCACGTTCTTGAACGCGCCCTCCGTCGGGATGGAGTACGGGAAGTGCGCCGAAGCCAGCGCGCCCGTGCACAGCATCGAGCCCAGCAGGGCCAGCGCCAGCCCCAGCGCGGCCGGGTAGCGCTCCCAGTTGCCGACCAGCGCGGCGGTGACCGTCGTGACGAGGACGGTGTACGGGACGGTGACCAGCGCCAGCGCGGCGGCGCGGGCCCGCAGCTCCACGAACGCGTCGCGCGGGGAGGAGATGGTCTGGGCGACCATCCAGAAGGCGGAGGTGTCCTGCCCGAACTGGTTGTACATCTGCACGCCGAGCATCCCCGCACCGAAGCAGGCGAGGTAGAGGGAGCCGGTGCCCTGGAGGGCGTTGAAGACGGGGACGATCATGCCGACCGCCAGCGCCGACACCCACGCCGACTTCGTCTTGGGGTCGCGCACCACGTAGCGCAGCGTGCGCTGCATCGCCGCGCCCGTGCGGCCGGCGGGCAGGAAGGACCAGAAGCCGCCGGTGCCGCGGTCCTTCTCCGGTTCGGCGGCCGCGAGGGTGGAGCCGTCCGGGGTGACCATCAGCCGGGTCAGGCTGCGCTCCCAGAACCACAGGAGACCGGCGAGGGCGGCCAGGGTCAGCGCCAGCTGGGCGGCCGCCTCGGCGTACGCGCCCTTGCCCGCCGAGTCCACCATGCCGACCGCCGTCGCCGGCGGCAGCCACCGGACGACCGCCTCGACCGGCTCCAGCGCCGTCAGCCCGCCCTGCTGCGCCAGGCGCTGGCTGGCGAAGTTGACCAGCTGGGCCCCGATCGCGATCAGCAGGCCGCTGAGGACGGCGAGGTCACGGCCCTTGCGGCTGGTCAGCAGCCGGACGTTCGCCGTGGCCACCGCCCGGGCGAGGGCCACGCAGCCGAGCAGCAGCAGCGGCGCGCCGAGCACGGCCGCCACGACGCCCGCCGCGCCGTGCGCCACCGCGGCCACCGAGCCGGCGGCCAGGCAGAGCGTGAACAGCGGGCCGGTGCCGACCAGCGAGGAGGCCAGGAGGGCCCGTACCAGCGGACGCGGGCGCAGCGGCAGCATCACCAGCCGGCTCGGGTCGAGGGTCTCGTCCCCGCTGGGGAAGAACAGCGGCATGACCGTCCAGCCGAGCGCCAGGACCGCGGCGAGCAGGACGACGACCGTGCCGGCGTGCGCGTGGCCGTGCAGCAGGGTCAGGCCCAGGGTGGCGAAGGCGGAGAAGGCCAGCGAGAGGACCAGGCTGACGATCCAGACGGCCTTGCGCTTGGAGGACCCCTTCAGCCCGTTGCGCATCAGCGAGAGCTTGAGGCGGACGAACAGGGGGGTGAGGGGGGTGGCGGCCGCGGTGCTCATCGGGCGCCGCCGAGCCAGTCGAGGGAGTCGCCGGCGGCGTGGTCGCGGGCGCCGACGAGTTCCAGGAAGGCGTTCTGCAGGGAGGGCGCGGAACCCCGTACGTCGGCCAGCGGGCCGGCCGCGCGGATGTGGCCGGCCGCCATGACGGCGACCCAGTCGCAGAGCGACTCGACGAGCTCCATCACGTGGGAGGAGAAGACGACGGTGGCACCGGACGCGGTGTAACGTTCCAGCACCCCGCGGATGGTCTGCGCCGACACCGGGTCGACGCCCTCGAACGGCTCGTCCAGGAAAAGGACTTCGGGGTTGTGCAGCAGGGCGGCCGCCAGGCCGATCTTCTTGCGCATGCCCGTCGAGTAGTCGACGACCAGCTTGTGCTGCGAGCCCGCGAGGTCGAGGACGTCCAGCAGCTGCGTGGCCCGCTTGTCGGTCTCCTCACCCGGCAGCCCGCGCATCCGGCCCATGTAGCCGAGGAGTTCACGGCCCGAGAGGCGCTCGAACAGGCGCAGGCCCTCGGGCAGCACCCCGATGCGCTTCTTGACCTCGACGGGGTCGGCCCACACGTCGTGCCCGGCGACCGTCACCCGGCCCATGTCCGGGCGCAGCAGCCCCGTCACCATCGACAGCGTGGTGGTCTTGCCGGCCCCGTTCGGGCCGACGAGGCCGATGAAGCGGCCGGCCGGCAGCTCCAGGTCGATCCCCCCGACGGCGACCTGATCGCCGAACCGCTTCCACAGTCCTTCTATCCGCACGGCCGCGGCGGCCGCGGTGACCGGCGCGGGTCGCGCGCCGTCCGTCCCGCCCGTAGCGCCGTCGCTCCCGTAACCGCCCGCCGCATAACCCTGGTCCGGCATGCGCCTGCCTCTCGTTCTCATCCCCGTGGTCGTACGTTCCTCACCATAGGAGGACGGGAAGAGGGCGCGGCAGTTACGAATGTCATGAACCCGCGGGTATGTACGTCAGAGGAGAGGCCGCTCCGCAGGCCGCTACGCCCTGCGCCCCCGGGCGGCCGCCGCCTCGCTGCCGCACGCGTACGCGAGGGCGTCGATCAGCTCCTCCGTGTCCGGCAGCCACCGGTTCGCCGGCGTGGGCTTACGGGCCCACTGCACCGGCCCCTTGCCGCCGTAGCGGGTCGGCGGCGCCGCCACGTACTCGCCCTCGCCGCGCGCCGTCAGGTCGATCGCGTGCGGCAGCCAGCCCAGCTTGCGCACCAGGTCCGCCACCTTCGCCCCCGCGCCCGGCAGCACGAAGAACAGCATCCGGTGGTCGGGGGTGAGGGCGACCGGGCCGAGGGTGCGCTGCATCCGGTCCAGCCGGGCCAGCGCGAGGAAGCCGGCGGAGTCCGGCACCTCCAGGACGTCGAAGGTGCGGCCCGTCGGCAGCAGGATGGACGCGGACGGGTGCTTGCCCCAGATCCGCCGCACCCCGACGGCACTGCCCGAGGCCAGGGAGCGCCAGTCCTTCACCGCCGGATGGGCGCCGGGGGCGGGGCAGTCGGCGACCCCGCAGGAGCACACCTCGCGGCCGTCGCCCGGCTCCAGCCAGGTGCCGGCGAAGACGTCCCAGTGCCGCTCCTCGACGTACCGCACGGCATGGTCGAGCAGCAGCTCGCCGCGCTGCTGGGGGATGGGGGCGGTCTCCGTGACTGCGATGGTCTCTTCCACGTCCAGCACAACTCCCGCCGTCACCGGGGGTTACGGGGATAAACGCGCCGGGCGGCGGTGCATCGATCCTGCACGCGGGGCGCACGGATGCATGTCCGGGGGCGCGTAGGAGGCCGGGGCGCTGCCGGTGGGTAACGACACGTCGCAGAGAGGAAGATTCTCCGCACTTCAGGCGGGAAGTGATCATTCCAGCGATCACCCGCGTCTCAGGGGGTTCTCATGGCAGCACGGCCTCTCGTCGCCCGCCAGCCGAACGAACGGCTGCAGGCGCTCATCCAGGAAGCCGGGTGCTCCAACGCCGGGCTTGCCCGGCGCGTCAACATGTGCGGGGCCGAGCACGGCCTCGATCTCCGCTACGACAAGACCTCCGTGGCCCGCTGGCTGCGCGGCCAGCAGCCGCGCGGCCGGGCGCCCGGCATCATCGCCGAGGCACTGGGGCGCAAACTCGGCCGGACCGTCACCATCGACGAGATCGGCATGGCCAACGGCAAGAACCTCGCCTCCGGGGTCGGCCTCCAGTTCTCCCCGACCGTCGTCGGCGCCATCGAGCAGGTCTGCGAGCTGTGGCGCAGCGACGTCGGACGCCGCGACTTCCTCTCCGGGTCGAGCGTGGCCGCCTCCGCGCTCGTCGAGCCCAGCCGGGACTGGCTGATCACCGGGGCGGATCCGCAGGTGGCGCGCAGCGGCGGCGCGCGCGTCGGGATGTCCGACGTGGAGGCCGTACGGGCCACGACGGCCGCCCTGACCGACCTCGACCACCGCTTCGGCAGCGGGCACGTGCGGCCCGTGGTCGTGCACTACCTCAACTCCGTGGTGTCCGGGCTGATCGGCGGCTCCTACCGGGAGCCGGTCGGCCGGGCCCTGTTCGCGGCGGTGGCCCGCCTCACCGAACTCGCCGGGTACATGGCGGTGGACACCGGCCAGCCGGGGCTCGCCCAGCGGTACTACATCCAGGCGCTGCGGCTCGCGCAGGCGGCGGGGGACCGGGCGTACGGGGGGTACGTGCTGGCCGCGTCGATGAGCCACCTCGCGGCCGAGCTGGGCAACCCGAGAGAGATCGCGCAGCTGGCGCGCTCCGCGCAGGAGGGCACGCGCGGGCAGGTCACCCCGAGGGTGGAGGCGATGTTCTACGCGGCGGAGGCACGCGGGCACGCCCTGCTCGGCGACGCCCGCGCCACGGCGGTGCTGTCGGGCCGGGCGGTCACGGCCCTGGAGCGGGCCGAGCCGGAGTCGGGCGACGACCCGGTGTGGATCCGCCACTTCGACCGGGCCTATCTGGCGGACGAGCTCGCGCACTGCCACCGCGACCTCGGCCAGGCCGACGCGGCGGGCAGGCGGGCGGAGGAGGCGCTGCGGGGGCTTCCCGCGACGAAGGCCCGGCGGCGGGCGATCGGCCTGCTGCTGCTGGCTTCGGCGCAGGTGCAGCAGCGGGAGGTGGAGCAGGCGTGCCAGACGGCGGCGAAGGCCGCCGAACTGCTGGGGACGCTGCGCTCGCGGCGGGGGGCGGAGTACCTGGACGACTTCCGGGCACGGCTGGAGCCGTACCGGGAGGAGCCTGCGGTGCGCGAGTTCGGGGCGAGGCTGGAGGTGCAGGAGGTCCAGGTGGCCTGACGCCGGCGCGCCGTGACCGGGTAGCGTGACCCGACGGCTGCGCGGGTTCCCCCGGAGCGCGGACGTCGGAGCAGGCGAGAAGGAGTCCCGGTGACGGAGAACGGACAAGGGGGCGTCCCCCAGCCCGGGACGCCGCAGCCCGGACAGCCGTGGGCGGCCCCCGGGTACGGGTACCCGCCCGCGCAGGACCCGTACGGCGCGGGGCAGCAGCCGCAGGCGTACGAGGGCACGGCGGCGCCGCAGCAGGCGTACGGGGAGCAGCAGCAGGGCGGGCCCGGCCGGCCGGACTACGCCGCGCAGCCGGAGCCGGGCCCATGGGGGCACCCGCCGACGCAGTACCTCCCCCCGGTCCCGGGCGGCCCGCCGGCGGACGCCGCCACCCAGTACATGCCCCCCGTGCCCCAGGGGACCCC
This sequence comes from Streptomyces sp. NPDC006687, assembly GCF_040636215.1. Lineage (NCBI taxonomy): Bacteria > Bacillati > Actinomycetota > Actinomycetes > Kitasatosporales > Streptomycetaceae > Streptomyces > Streptomyces sp. NPDC006687. Next base: position 48,091 of record NZ_JBEYJJ010000023.1, read on the forward strand.
CGCCACCCCGTACGCCCCACCCGCCCCGGCGGGCCCGGGCACCCCGGGCGCCCACGTGGCGGACGCGGCCACGCAGTACATGCCGCCGGTGCCGGGCGGCCCGGGCGGCGGGATGGCCGATGCGGCCACCCAGTACATCCCGGCGACGCCCGGCGGTGACACCGGCGATGCCGCCACCCAGTACATTCCGCCGGTCCCGGCCGGGCCGGGGGGTGGGGTGGCCGACGCCGCGACGCAGTACCTCCGGCCGGTCCCGGCTGGGCCCGGTGGTGGTGCCGGTGATGCGGCCACGCAGTACATTCCGCCGGTCCCGGCCGGGCCCGGTGGTGGGGTGGCCGACGCCGCGACGCAGTATCTCCGGCCGGTTCCGGCCGGGCCGGGTGGTGACGCGGGTGATGCCGCGACGCAGTATCTGCGGCCGGTTCCGCCCGCGCCCGGTGGTGGTGCGGGTGATGCCGCCACGCAGTACATCCCGCCCGTTCCGGCTGGTTCGGGTGGTGGGGTGGCTGATGCCGCGACGCAGTACCTCCGGCCGGTTCCGGCCGCGCCCGGTGGTGGTGCCGGTGATGCCGCCACGCAGTACATCCCGCCGGTCCCGGCCGGGCCGGGTGGTGGGGTGGCCGACGCCGCGACGCAGTACATACCGCCGGTGCCCGCCGGCCCCGGGGGTGGGGTGGCCGAGGCTGCCACGCAGTACATTCCGCCCGTGCCCGCCGAAGGGGGCGGCGGGGCCGCCGTCGAGGGGTTTGACGGGCTGTTCCGGGACGAGGGCCGGGAGGCGGCGCCCGGGCCGGGGCGGCGGAGGGCGCCTGTGGCGGTGCCGCAGCAGCGGGTCGGGGGGCGGCCGCCGGCGCAGCCGCAGCCGCAGCCGCAGTACCAGGCCCCGCCCCCGCCCCCGCCCGCGCGGCGGGTTCCGCCCGCGGTGATCGCCGCCGCCGTGTTCGGGCTGGCCGTGGCCGGGCTCGGGGTGGGGGCGCTGCTCGGCGACGGCAAGGCGCAGAACAACGACCCCGCCGCCGCGCCCCCGAAGTCCGACGGGTCGAACGCCGCCGACGCGCCCGGCGGAACCGCGCCCGTGGACCCGGCGCGCCCGCAGGCCGTCCAGCTGGACAAGCTGCTCGCAGACGCCAACGACAGCCGGACCACGGTGATCCGCGCCGTGGACGACATCAAGGACTGCAAGAACCTCGGCCAGGCGGCCCAGGACCTCCGCGACGCCGCCCGTCAGCGCAAGGAGCTGATCACCCGGCTCTCGGACCTCAAGACGGACCTGCTGCCCAACCACGCCCGCCTCTCGGCCGCCCTCACCAAGGCGTGGAACGCCTCGGCGGACGCCGACACCAGCTACGCGGACTGGGCGGACGACGCCGGCCACGACAAGGGCGGCTGCAAGGACGGCAAGGCCAAGCCCACCGACGACGCCGCCGACGGCAACAAGTCGAGCGAGGAGGCCACCAAGGCGAAGGAGTCGGCGGCGACCCTGTGGAACACGATCGCCGCCCAGCACGGGCTCACCCGGCGCGACAAGACCCAGCTCTGACGGCAGGGGGGGCCACGAAGCCCTACGCCGACCGCGGGGCCGACTCCAGCACCGAGGTCATGTCCACGTCCTGCTCGCCGAGCTGGGCGACGAGCCGGCCCTGCTGGACGACCTGGAAGCTGACCCGGCCGTTGACCAGCCGCGGGAACCCGGCCACCGCCCGCATGTCCTCGTAGCGCCAGCTCAGCTGAGGGGTGAGGTTGCCGGTGGAGACGCCCGAGGAGGCGTTGAGCATCCGGGCCAGCTTGCGGCCCGTGATCTGCTCGTCCGCCGAGAACTTCTGCACGACCTGGTTGAGCACCGTGTACGCGATCCAGGTGGTCTGGGCCCCGCTGTCGTCGGCCTCGACGGTGTTGTCGCCGAAGGCGTCGTCGCTGATCACCTTGCGCATCGGCGCCCACAGCGGGTCGGTCGACACCGGGTACCAGCTGGTGACGTAGGCGCCCTCGAAGGGGCTCTCCTTGCCGCCGGTGCGGTCGACCAGGGCCTGGCTGACGCTGCCGAGGACGGAGGAGATCTGCGGGTTCCTGTGGAGGGCGGAGTCCGCGCGGCGGAAGGCGTCGAAGAAGGTCTCGGTGCGCTCGCCGAGCACGGCCGTGACGCAGCTCTTGGCCGACGACGACGAGGGCGCCGCCCCCTTCGCGCTGCCGGAGGCGGCGGCGGAGGGGCCGGTGCCCGCCGTCGCCCTGGCCGTCCCGCCGCCGCTCGCCGCGCCCCCGCCCCCGCCCGGGCTCACGTCGGCCAGGGCCTCGCGGGCCTGCGGCATCAGGTCGGCGGCGTCCTCGGCCGCCCGGATGTCGGACGCCTCCGGGCTGTTGTTGGCCTTCAGCCCCGCGTTCAGCAGCACCGGCATGGTGTCCCCCGCGAGGGTGTCCGGGCGGACCAGGGACACCTGGGAGCAGGCCCGGCCGAGCTGGTGGCCGGCGCCGGCGAGCAGCGCGGGCTGGCCGCCGTTGACCGGGTAGGACAGGGTGCTCTGGAACTCCTCCGGGGAGACCCCGTAGCCGCCGATGAAGGGGATCCCCTCGGCCTCCAGCGGCGCCATGAAGGCGCGCCCGTACTGGCTGTACGAGCCGACGACGGCCACCGCCTTCTTGGTGACGGCCTCGCGGGCGCAGTCGGCGGCGCCGGTCGCGGTGTTCTTCTCGTTGCAGGTCAGGACGCGCAGTTTGCGGCCCTTGATGCCACCGTTGGCGTTGACCCAGCGTTCGTACGCCTTGGCCATGCCGGGCATACCGGGCATGTTGGTGGCCTTGGTTCCCATCGGAGCGAACGTCATGACCGTGAGGGTGTCCCCGGAATCCCCCCGGTCCCCGGGGAGCACCCCACACGCGGTGGTGAGACACGCACCGGTCGCTGCGGCAACGAGCAGTCGGGTCACGGTGGTTGCGCGTCGGCATGTGGTCATGTCCCCCGACCCTTCCGCCACCGGGGTAACTCAGTGCTGAGGTGTACACAACATCGGGTGACGGCGAGGTGAACGCCCGGGGGCGGACGGGTGCCTGAAGATCGCACGTGGGGGGAACGTACGATCGAAAGCGTGACATTCGCCCAAGGTTCGACGAACTCTTCCCGCCGCGGCGGCCGCTCCTCCACCATGGGCGGCATGCCCCTCAACGACATGCCGTGGTGGCGCTGGCGCAGCAACGTGCGCTCGGCGCTGCACATGCTTTCCGACCCCGCGTTCCACCAGGAGGTCTGGCTCGCCGGCGTCGAAGGGTACGGGGACGTCACCGACGCCGTGTACCGGCTCGTCGAGGACACCTGGCTCGACAGCTGGTCGGCGGACAAGTACATCGGCACGATCTTCCGCGACGCGCAGGAGGCGGCCCTGGTCGACCTCGCCGTGCTCCGCGTGCTGCGGATCCTGCACCAGGTCGGCCCGGACGCGCCCGTGAGCGCGTACCTGGAACACCAGGCGTGGCCCGACGCGGTGCGGGCGGCCCGCGAGGCGCACGTACGGATGTCCCTCGCGGACGGCGAGGACCCCGCCCAGCCGCCGAGCTCCGTGGAAGCGCTGAGGATGCTGACGCGCGCGGGGTGACAGGCGGTGTGAAAGGCTATGGGGTCATGAGCGACCCGCAGCCTGGGGCCCAGCCCCTGCCCCAGTACGTCCTGACCGTGTCCTGCCCCGACAAGCAGGGCATCGTGCACGCCGTGTCCAGTTACCTGTTCATGACCGGCTGCAACATCGTGGACAGCCAGCAGTTCGGAGACCGCGAGACCGGGCTCTTCTTCATGCGGGTGCACTTCGAGGCCGAGCCGGAGGTGACGCTGGAGAAGCTGCGCGCCAGCTTCGCCGCCATCGGCGACAGCTTCCGGATGGACTGGCAGATCCACCGCTCCGACGAGCGCATGCGGATCGTGCTGATGGTGTCGAAGTTCGGCCACTGCCTGAACGACCTGCTGTTCCGCGCCCGGATCGGGGCGCTGCCGGTGGAGATCGTGGCGGTGGTCTCGAACCACACCGACTTCGCCGAGCTGGTCCGCTCCTACGACATCCCGTTCGTGCACATCCCCGTCACGAAGGACACCAAGGCGGAGGCCGAGGCGCGGCTGCTGGAGCTGGTGCGGGCGGAGAAGGTCGAGCTCGTGGTGCTGGCGCGCTACATGCAGGTGCTGTCGGACACCCTGTGCAAGGAGCTGAGCGGGCGCATCATCAACATCCACCACTCCTTCCTGCCGAGCTTCAAGGGCGCCAAGCCGTACCACCAGGCGCATGCGCGGGGTGTGAAGCTGATCGGTGCGACCGCGCACTACGTGACGGCGGACCTCGACGAGGGGCCGATCATCGAGCAGGAGGTCGAGCGGGTCGGGCACGAGGTCACGCCGGACCAGCTGGTCGCGGTCGGGCGGGACGTGGAGTGCCAGGCGCTGGCGCGGGCCGTAAAGTGGCACAGCGAGCACCGGGTTCTCCTGAACGGGTCCCGGACGGTCGTCTTCGCGTAGCCCCGCGGGGGGTCTGGAGGCGCTGCCCCCAGGCCCCCGTGCCTCAAACGCCGGCGGGGCCGGGTGGGGCGGGGCTGGAGGTGGGGCCTCAGGCGTCCGGGTCGACGCCGCAGTAGGCGGCGAAGGCCGTCAGGATGTCGGGTTCCGCGATGCGGCCGTCGCCGTCCGTGTCGAGGGACGCGGCCACCTGGACCGCCAGGTCCGGGGCGGTGCCCAGGACGCGCAGGACGCGGGCTGCCGTCGCCGGGGTCGCGCCGGAGCCGTCCTCGTCCGCCACCGCGACCACCGCCGCCAGGAACGGCCGGGCGATCTCTGCGAACCGCTGCGGGTTGTCCCGCAGCCGCTTCGCCGCCCCGGTGACGAACTCCTCGCGGGACACCCGCTGGTCCCCGTCCACGTCGGCGATCCCGGCCATGCCCTGCCAGAACGCCTCGGCGCCGTTGAAGACGGCCTGCCCCTTGTCCGAGCGGGCGGCGACGCCGAATTCGGCCAGGACCGCCCTGGCCGCCGTACTGAAGTCCTCGCGGTCGATGTAGCCGGATCCGTCCTGGTCGAACGTGGCGAACCGGGAGGCGACCTTGCGCTCGTACTCTGCGCTGTCCATATGCGGCGTTCCGCCTTCACATGTGCGTCGGGGTGCACTTGAGGTGCAGATCAAGTCAGGCAGGAGCGTACGGCCTCGATGGCCTGCGCGTTAAGCCGAGCGGTCAACGAGGTGGCCGCATCGAACCCGCGCACGGGGAGCGCGGCGGGGCGCGTACGCGTGTACGGGAGGTGGAGGGGGCGGACGGCCGCTAGCACGCGGGGTGCGCGTACGGGGGAGGTTCCCCCAAAACGGGCTCGCTCCGAGCGGTGGCGACTACATTTGACGGGTCGATACACGGCTGGAGGCACCATGGCGAAGGACGTTCCACCGCGCTGGGACCGCCGCATGCAGCAGCGTCTCGCCCGTGGTGAGGCCGCCGCGCTCGGAGAGCTCTACGACCGGTTCGCCTCGCTCGTGCACAGCCTCGCCCACCGGGTGCTCGGCGACGAGAAGGCCGCGGACCGCATCACCCGCGAGGTCTTCGGCTACATCTGGGAGAACCCCGACGCCTACGACCCCAAACAGGGCTCCATGCGCTCCTGGGTCGCCCGGATCACCCAGGGCCAGGCCGTCGCCCGGCTGCGCCAGGCCGAACTGGGCCGCGGCTCCCGCGAGGAACTCGAACAGAAGGTGCGCAGCGCCAACGCCGCCGCCCGCGCCGACTACATCGTCACCTCCATGCCCGCGCCGCTGCGGGCCGCCCTGGAACTCGCCTACTTCAAGCGCCGCGACTACCGGCAGGCAGCCGCCGACCTGCAGATCAGCGAGGACGAGGCGCGGCGCCGGCTACGGCTCGGGCTCCAGCTGCTGTCGACCGCCAACGTCCTCCCCAGGGAGGACACCGCCCCGCCCGGATACGGCCCCCGCGGATACGGAACCACCCGATGACCGGACCCACCGACGACACCCCCGCCGAGGGCATGCCCGGAGACGACGTTCCCGACGGCCTCCACGAGACCGCGGCCGGCGTTCCCGTACGGATACCGGGTCCCCGCGCGGCCGGTGACGACCTCCGCGCGCCCGAGGTACTGCCGTCGGCGCCGCCCTCGCACGCCGTACTGAAGTCCCTGCTCGGCGCGTGGGCGCTGGCCGCCTGTTCCGCCGAGGAGACCCAGGCCGTCGAGGACCACCTCACCGAGTGCGCGCCCTGCGCCGAGGAGGCGCTGCGGCTGCGCGACGCCGTCGGGCTGCTGCACCCGGAGGAGAGCCTCGACCTGAAGCCGCTGCTGCGCTCGCGGGTGCTGGAGGACTGCCTGGGCAAGCGGCCCGCGCGCATCCCCGTGCCGGCGTGGGCGAGCCCGTACGACACGGAGACCGCGCGGCTGGACGCCCTGCTGCGGGACTTCGGGGAGTCGGAGTGGGACACCCCGGTGCGGCTCAAATGGTTCGAGGAGGAACGCCGGCGCAGCCACAGCACCACGGTGGCGGGGGTGATCGGGCATCTGCTCACGGTGGACGGGCTGGTCGCCACCGCGCTGGGCCTGGACGACCCGCTCGGCCCGCAGGCGCCGCCGGGCGGCCCGACCGGCCGCACCGAGCACTTCTGGAGCTCCGCCCGCGCCCCCGTGAACCGCAAGGTCCGCGAACCCTGGCGGGAACAGGGGCACACCCTGGTCCGCACGGTCTCCTTCGCGGGCCGGGGCGTGGCCGAACTGTCCGTGGACTACGGGGGTTTCGCTCTGCCGCTCGGGGACGCCTTCCTGGAGCGGGCCTTCGAGTGCTGGGTGCACGCCTGGGACATCGCGGAGGCGGTGTCCTACCCGTACGAGCCGCCGTCCGGCCCGCATCTGCACCGCATGATCGACCTCGCGGCACGGCTGCTGCCCGTTGCCCTGGCCGGCCGCCGCCGCTCGGGCCTGGCGGCCCCGGCGCGCGGGCTGGTCGCGGCGGGGGCACCGGGGCGCACCCTGCACCTGGAGATCGAGGGAGCGGGCGGGGGTGGCTGGGACATCGCCCTGGACTCCCCGGCGGCGAAACCCTCGCGGGAGCACACGGTGGCGGAGGTCGCGCTGGACGGCCTGGAGTTCTGCCAGCTGGCCGCCGGGCACATCTCGCCGGAGGACGCGGCGGTCGGCCAGACCGGCGACCGCGAGGCGATCCGGGACGTCCTCTTCGCGGCGGCGTCGCTGAGCCGTCTGTAGGGGCGGCGTCCCGGGATCAGGCGGACCGGGATCAGGCGTACCGCTCGCGCAGCCGGTACTTGAGGACCTTGCGCAGGGCCTCGTTGCGGGGCAGGGCGTCGACGAGCTCCAGCTGTTCGGGGAGCTTGTACGGGGACAGGCCCTGGGCGCGGAGGTACGCCGTCACCTGGGGCAGGGTCAGCGGCGCGGCGCCCGCCGGCTGCTCGACCACGGCGCAGACGCGTTCGCCGCGCTCCTCGTCCGGCAGGCCGATGACGGCGGCGTCGCCGACGCCCGGGAGCTGGTGGAGGAGGTCCTCGATCTCCTTCGCCGAGATGTTCTCGCCCTTGCGGATGATCACGTCCTTGCTGCGGCCGGTGAGGACCAGGTGGCCGGAGGGGGTGAGGTGGCCGAGGTCGCCGGTGATCAGGTAGCCGTGGGCGTCGAAGACCTCCCCGGTGTCCTTCTGGCCGAGGTAGCCCTGGCAGACCGCCTCGCCCCGCAGCCGGACCTCGCCGTCGGTGCCGGCGGGCAGGGGAGTGCCGTCGGGGGTGGTGATGCGGATGGACATGCCCTCCGGGGGGCGGCCCTCGGTGGTGGCGAGGTTCTCCGGGGTGTCGTCCGGGGAGCCCATGGTGATCATCGGGACCTCGGTCATGCCGTAGCCATGGGTGAGCTGGCAGCCCAGTTCGCGGACCACCGCGTGGTAGACCTCCGGCGGTTTGGGGGCTCCGCCGCCCGCGAGCAGGCGCAGGCTGGGGATGAGGGGCGTGCCGGGGTCCTTGCGCTGCTCGGTGAGGAACAGGGAGTAGAAGGCGGTGGATCCGCCGGCGATGGTGACGCCGTGGCGCCGGTAGCCGTCGAGGGCGTCCGGCAGTGCGAACTTCTCGAAGAGGACCGCCGGAAACCCGTACAGCAGCAGCATCACGGTGTAGTCGGGCCCGGCGATGTGCGCGTACGGGAAGGCCATCGAGCCGACGTCGGACGGGGTCAGGCGCAGGGCGAAGGCCAGGCAGGAGCCGCCCGCGATCAGGGAGCGGTCGGTGTGCAGGACGCCCTTGGGGTCGGAGGTGGTCCCGGAGGTCCAGTAGATCCAGCGGACGGAGGTCCCGTCGGCGGGCGGCGGGGGCAGGAGGGCCGGGTCGCCCTCGGGGAGGTCCGCGTACGCCTCGAAGACCCCGCGCGCGCCGAGGCGGGCGGCCATCGCGGTGTGGTCGAAGCCGCGCCAGGTGCCGGGGACGGCGAAGTGCTCGGCGCCCGAGGCGCGCAGGGCGAAGGCCACCTCGCGGTCGCGGTAAAACGGGATCACGGGCGACTGCACGGCGCCGATGCGGGCGAGGGCGGCCGACAGCACGACCGTCTCGATGCGGGTCGGCAACTGCCAGGCGACGACGCTCCCGGGGCGTACGCCCCGGGCGTAGAGGCCGGCGGCGACGCGTTCGGCGCGGTCGCGCAGGGCGCCGAAGGTCAGGGTGCGGTCGTCGGCGGGGTCCTCGGCGGCCTCGATGAGGGCGGGGGCGGCGGGGGTGAGCCGTGCGCGGCGCGCGACCAGCTCCCAGAGGGTCCGCGACCGGCTGAGCTCGACCGCGAGGGCGTCGGCGCCGGGCGCCCGGCCCGAGGTGCTCCTGCTGTCCGGCGTCGTCATCACGGGCCTCCCCCTGGGCGCGCCGGCGCCCTCGTCAGCTGACGGTGAGTCAGATCAAGCGCAGAGCGTAGGGCCCCGGCGCTTGTCGGTCCAGGGGTGGCGGCCCTACCTTGTTTCTGACGATCCATCAGATTGGGAGCCCGCATGGCACTGGAACTGCCTCGGATCATCAGCGTCGACGACCATGTGATCGAGCCCGCTCACCTCTTCGACGTATGGCTGCCCGCGAAGTACCGCGACCGCGGCCCCCGCCCCCTCACCGCCGGCATCGGCGAGCTGGAGTACACCGGCGGCAAGTACGTGATCTCCATGGACCCCGACGGGCCCCCGGCCGACTGGTGGATCTACGAGGACCTGAAGTTCCCGTACAAGCGCAACATCGCCGCCGTCGGCTTCGACCGCGACGACATGACCCTGGAGGGGATCACCCGCGAGGAGATGCGCCGAGGCTGCTGGGACCCCAGGGCACGGCTCCTCGACATGGACCTCAACCACGTCGAGGCGTCCCTGTGCTTCCCCACCTTCCCCCGCTTCTGCGGGCAGACCTTCGCCGAGGCGCACGACAAGGAGGTCGCCCTGGCCTGCGTGCGCGCCTACAACGACTGGATGGTCGAGGAGTGGTGCGGCGACAGCGGCGGCCGGCTGATCCCGCTGTGCATCATCCCGCTGTGGGACATCGGCCTCGCCGTCGCCGAGATCCGCCGCAACGCCGCCCGCGGGGTCCGTGCCGTGACCTTCTCCGAGATCCCCACCCACCTGGGGCTGCCGTCCATCCACTCCGGCTACTGGGACCCCTTCTTCGCCGTCTGCCAGGACACCGGCACGGTCGTGAACATGCACATCGGGTCCTCCTCCCAGATGCCCGCCGCCTCCCCCGACGCGCCGCCCGCCGTCCAGGCGTCGCTGAGCTTCAACAACGCCATGGCCTCGATGATGGACTTCCTCTTCAGCGGGGTCCTGGTCAAGTTCCCGGCACTGAAGCTGGCCTACAGCGAGGGCCAGATGGGCTGGATCCCGTACGCCCTGGAGCGCGCGGACGACGTCTGGCGCGAGCACCGCGCCTGGGGCGGGGTCCGCGACCTGATCCCCGAGCCGCCGTCCACGTACTACTACCGGCAGATCTACTGCTGCTTCTTCCGCGACAAGCACGGCATCGCCTCGCTGGACGTCGTCGGCCGCGACAACGCCACCTTCGAGACCGACTACCCGCACGTGGACTCGACCTTCCCGCACACCAAGGAGGTCGCCCTCGACCACGTGAAGGGCCTCGACGACGAGACCGTCCACAAGCTGATGCGCGGCAACGCCATCCGCATGCTGGGCCTGGACCTCGTCTGATGGACCTGGCGTACTCGCAGGAGGAACGGGAGTTCCGGGCCGGGCTGCGGGAGTGGCTCGGCAAGGTGCTGCCCGAGCTGCCGCCCAGGCCCTCGCCCGACGACTGGCCCGGCCGGCGCGCCTACGACCTGGGCTGGCAGCGCCGGCTGTACGACGCCGGGTACGCGGGCCTGCACTGGCCCGTGGACGCCGGCGGGCGGGGCGCCACCCCGACCCAGCACCTGATCTTCCTGGAGGAGACCGAACGCGCCGGAGCGCCGTACGTCGGCGCGAACTTCGTGGGGCTGCTGCACGCGGGCCCCACCATCGCCGCCGAGGGCACCGCCGAGCAGCGGGCGCGCTGGCTGCCGCCGGTGCTGCGCGGGGAGGAGGTGTGGTGCCAGGGGTTCAGCGAGCCGGGCGCCGGCTCCGACCTGGCGGCGCTGCGGACGCGGGCGGTGCGGGACGGGGACGCGTACGTGGTCACCGGCTCCAAGATCTGGACCTCGCACGCGGAGGTCGCCGACTGGTGCGAGCTGCTGGTCCGCACCGACCCGGCGGCGCCCAGGCACCGGGGCATCTCCTGGCTGGCGATGCCGATGGACGCGCCTGGGGTCACGGTCCGTCCGCTGCGCACCCTCGCGGGGACGGCCGAGTTCGCGGAGGTGTTCCTGGACGAGGTCCGGGTGCCGGTGACGCACCGGGTCGGCGCCGAGAACGACGGCTGGCGGGTCACGATGGTGACCCTGTCCTTCGAGCGGGGCACCGCCTTCGTCGGCGAGGTCGTCGCCTGCCGCCGCACGCTCGGCGAGCTGGCCCGGGCGGCGCGGGCCAACGGGCGCTGGGACGACCCCGTACTGCGGCGCAGGCTGGGGCGGTTGTACGGGGAGTTCGGCGCGCTCTGGCGGCTCACGCAGTGGAACGTCAGCGAGGCGCAGGGCTCGGGCGGGGTCCCCGGTACCGGGGGCAGCGTCTTCAAGCTGGCGTACTCGCACGCGCGGCAGGAGCTGTACGAGGCGGCGGCCGAGGTGCTGGGGGCGGGCGCGCTGTCCCTGGAGGAGGAGTGGACGCGGGAGCGGCTGTCGTCGCTGTCGTACACGATCGCGGCGGGGACCTCGCAGATCCAGCGGAACATCGTGGCCGAGCGGATCCTCGGCCTGCCGAAGGGGCGGTGATCGGGCGTGGACTTCCGGCTGACGCGGGACCAGCGGGACCTGCGGGCGGGCGTCCGCGACCTGCTCGCGGGCCGGTACGGGCGGGATGCGCTGCGGTCGGCGGTGTCCTCGGCCCCGGCCGGGGGCGCGGGCGGTGCGGTCGTGGACCGGGGGCTGTGGCGGGAGCTGGGCGAGGCGGGGTTCTTCTCGCTGCGCCTCCCGGAGTCCGAGGGCGGGGTGGGGCTGGGCCTGCCGGAGGCGGTGCTGGTCTTCGAGGAGGCCGGGCGGGCGCTGCTGCCGGGGCCGCTGGTGGCGACGCACCTGGCGGCCGGAGTGGTCCCGGGGGCGGCTTCGGGCTCGGCGGTCGTGACGGCGTTCGACCTGGGCGGGCCGCTGGTGGCGTACCTGGGGGAGGCGGACGCGGTCCTGGGGGCGACGGGGCTCCCGGCCGGCGAGCCGGCCGCCTCGGTGGACCCGCTGACCCCGCTGTGGAAGTCCCCGGGGGCGGCGGGGGTGCCCCCGTCCCCGTACCGGGAGGCGGGGGCGCTGCTGACGGCGGCGCTCCAGCTGGGCAGCGCGCTGCGGACGGTGGAGCTGGCGGTGCGGTACGCGGGGGAGCGCGAGCAGTTCGGGCAGCCGGTCGGGGCCTTCCAGGCGGTCAAGCACCTGTGCGCGGAGATGCTCGTACGCGCCGAGGTGGCCCGTACGGCGGTGTACGCGGCGGCGGTGACGGGCGACGCGGCCGAGATCGCCGCGGCGAAGCTCCTCGCCGACGAGGCGGCGGTGCGCGGGGCCCGCGACTGCCTCCAGGTCCACGGCGGGATGGGCTTCACGTGGGAGGCGGACGTGCACCTGCACCTGAAGCGGGCCTGGGTGCGCGCGGAGCAGTGGCGGACGGCGCGGGAGGCGGAGGAACTCCTGGCGACCCGCCTGGCCGCGGAGGCGGGTTGCAGCGAGTGACGCCGGACGACTCCGGCACCACTTCCGGGCACGGGAAGGACGGCGCGGGACTCATGTCCGATTACAGAGAGTTGATATCGGTTTGTGTCCTTCGGTGGCCCCGATGCGGCCCGGCGGGAGGGGTGTGCTCCGGTACGCTCCCACGATGCGAGTGGTTGAGCGGCGGCGACGCGAGAGCCGCACAGTATGCACCACGCCTACTCCTTCGCGCTGGAATATGCCCGAAGCGGTTGTAGCGGTGACTGTACGTCAACCATCCTGCTGGGCAAGGGGATCACAAGCAGTGAGCCCGTCCTGTCGTGAGGCGAAGTGTCCGCCGGTTCGGATGGTGTGAGCGGTGCAGGTGCTTCAGGTGCAGCTGGAGGTAGGACCGGACCCGGCCGAAGTCGGCCGCGCCCGCCGCTGGGCGCGGTCCCGGCTGGCGGGTTCCGGGATAGGGGAGGACGAACCGCTCGCCGAGACGCTGATCCTGCTGATCTCCGAGCTCGTCACGAACGCGGTCGTGCACACGGGGTGTCCCGCCGTCCTGCGGATGCTCCTCGGCGGCCCGGGCGTACGGGTGGAGGTGGCCGACGCGAGCGACCGCGCCCCGGCCCGCCGGCAGGCCGCCGGCGAGGACACGGGCGGCCGCGGCCTGGAGCTGGTGGACGGCCTCGCCGACCGCTGGGGCTGGCAGCGCGAGGGTGCGGGCAAGCGCATCTGGTGCGAGATCGACCGCGCGGCGCAGCAGGCTCCGGCGGCCCCTTCGGCACCGGTGAGAAAAGTCGTCCTGAAGCGGGAACCGCGCGTGTACCTCTAACGAGGTGTTGACGGTTCGTCACCTGTTGATCACCCTGGTGTTGAGCGATTCGTCGCGAGGGGACGCCAAGGGTCCTGCCTTGACGAGTGCGGGTCGTGGGGTGGCGGCTGCCGTGCCGCGCTCGGGGCGCGCATATGCACGCCGCCACCCGCAGGTTCCCTGAGCCGGTCTGGCCGGTGATCAGCTGGTAGTCGGCCGTGCCTGCGGCTGACGCGGAGCCAGGACGCGGACGTCGGCGCCGCGGGCGCGGAGCCAGGTTTCCAGGGCCGGGCCCGCCAGGGGGCGGGAGGCGCCGGAGGGGGCGGTCAGGGTGGCCGGGCCGTAGGCCGTGCCCTTGAGGCCCGTGACGCGGGTGGTTTCGTCCAGGGTGACCTCGAAGCCGTTTTCGCCGAGTTGCGCGCCGGTGAGGTCGGCGCCGCGGAGGTCGGTGCCGATGAGGGTCGCGCCCAGGAGGCGGGCGCCGCGGAGGCCGGCGCCCCGGGCGTCGGCGCCGTACAGGTCCGCGCGGGTGAGGTCGGCGCCGTCGAGGACGGTGCCGCGCAGGACGGCCCCGTCGAGGTCGGCCCGTACGAAGCAGGCGCCGGTGGCGTCGGCGTTCGTGAGGTCGGCGCCCTGGAGGTGCGAGCGGTAGAAATCAGTGCCGGTGAGGCGGGCGCCCGTCAGGCCGGTGCCGCACAGGAGGGACGAGGAGAGATCGGCCCCCGCCAGGCAGGCGCCGCCGAGGTCGAGGCCGGACAGGTCCACCCCGCCGGGCTGTCCCTCGACCCCGTCCTCCACCCACTTCCACAGCCGGCCGGCCGCCTCCGGATCCACGGGCAGCAGCACGCGCCACGGCAGCACGGCCGGGCGGCGGTGCCACTGCCAGGCGGTGGACGCCGGGTCGGCGCCGAGTTCATGGCCGGCGTCCTCCACCGTCAGGGCGCGGAAGCGGGCGTCGAGGGCGGTGACGGCGGCGCGGACCGGGGCCGGCAGGGCGGGGAGGGCGTCCTCGATGCGGTCGCGGGCCGCGAGGTCCTCCCGGTACAGGTCGGCCCCGTACCAGCGCACGGGCGGCCAGCCCGCGGCCATACGGGAGACCAGCGCCTCCCAGGGCCACAGCAGCGCCCGGTGCTCGCCGAGCCCGTCCGCGAGCGGGGTCTCGGGCGGCGCCCCCTGCACCACGGCGTCCAGGCCCGCCACCTCGGCCTCGGGGAAGGCGGCGAGCCCGGCCTGGACGGCGTACACGCGGAACCAGGGCTGGTCCTTCGCGATGTCCAGGTCCTCGATGGCCGCGTACGTGAACCAGCCCTGCGGCAGGTACACCTTCCGCACCCACGGCACCGTCCCCCACTCGACCAGCACCGGCGTCCCCGCCTCCCGGGCGAGGACGGCGGCCACCTCCTCGGGGGCGGGCGGGGAGGTGACCTCCCCGGTGGCGTAGACGTGCAGCATCCCCCGCAGGTCGCCGGCGCGGAGCACCTCGTACTCGGACGTGACGAGCGCCGTGTCCCCGTTCCGGCCGTCCACCGTCCCGTCGGGGGCGACGTCCACCCGTTCTGCGGGGAGCTGGAACGCCCGGGCCAGGGCCCTGGTGAGGGCGTCCGGAGCGGGCGCGGCGGCCGTGAGGAACCCGTACGCCGTTCCCGTCACCGCCCGTACCGGTTCTCGATGCCCGCGATGACGAGGGCGAGGCCGTCCTCGAAGCCCTGGTCGTAGTCCTGGAAGTAGTGCGCCCCGGCAGCGGCGGTGAGGGGGAAGTCGGCCAGGCGCGCGGCCCGTTCGGCGACGTCGAAGCCTTCGCGGCGCTCGCCCGGGAGGGGCTCCACGCCCTGTTCCTCCGTGACGAAGCCGAGGGTGAAGAAGTACGCCGTGGTGGTGGCGCGGACCGCCTGGGGGAGGGTGAAGCCGGCTTCGGTCAGGACGCGGAGGGTCGTCTCCAGTCCGGCCGCGTGCTCGGTGCCGGTGAAGCGGGAGCCGCTGAAGACCTTGGCGCCGTCGCGGTAGCGGAGCAGGGCGCTGCGCAGGCCCCGGCTGACGGTCAGGAGCCGGTCCTGCCAGGAGAGGCCGGGGGCGTCGAGGGAGGAGTCCGCCGTCATGCGGCGGTACATCTCCGTGGCCATCTCGTCGAGGAGCTCCTGCTTGTTCTTGAAGTGCCAGTACAGGGCGGGGGCCTGTACGTCCAGCTCCTTGGCGATGGCGCGGAGGCTGAGGCCGTCGAGGCCGACCTCGTTGAGGAGGCGCAGGGAGGCGTCCACGGCCTGCTTCTTGTCGAGCTTGGGGGATCTGCGAGGGGGCACGCTTGACAGTTTAACAGCGTTAAGGGGAAGGTGTGGAGGTCGCAACTTAACGACGTTAAGGAACGGGGTGCGGGAGATGGAGACGGACATGAACGTGGACGTGCTGGTGGTCGGGGCCGGGGCGGCCGGGCTGGCGCTCGGGGTGGACCTCGCGCGGCGGGGCGTACGGGCCCTCGTGGTGGAGCGGGCCGAAGGGCTGTTCCCCGGGTCGCGCGGCAAGGGGATCCAGCCGCGCACCCTGGAGGTCTTCGACGACCTCGGCGTCGGCGACGCCATCCGGGCCGCCGGCGGCCCGTACCCGACGCGGATGCTCTGGCGGGACGGGAAGCGGCTCGGCGAGCAGACGATGTGGGACGAGGCGGAGGCGGAGGAGGGCTCGCCGTACCGCGAGCCCTGGATGGTGGCGCAGTGGCGCACCCAGGAGATCCTCCACGCCCGCCTCGTGGAGCTGGGCGGAGAGGTCGCCTTCGGCCGGGAACTGGCCGGGATCACGCAGGACGCGGACGGGGTCACGGCCTCCTTCACCACCGGTGCGCCCGTCCGGGCCCGGTACGCCGTCGCCGCCGACGGCGGGCGGTCCACGGTGCGGCGGCTGCTCGGGATCCAGATGGCGGGGGAGACGGTCGATCCGACCCCGGTCGTGGTGGCCGACGTACGCATCACCGGCCTCGACCGCGACCACTGGCACGTCTTCCCGCCCGCCGAGGGGGACGCCTTCCTCGCCCTCTGCCCCCTCGCCGGAACGGAGGACTTCCAGCTCACCGCGCAGATGCCGGAGGGCGGCCCGGTGATCGACCTCTCCCTGGAGGGACTGCGGGCGGTCGTCGCCGCCCGGTCCCACCTGGAGCCGTCCGACGTGACGGAGGTCGGCTGGGCCTCGGACTTCCGGCCCCGGGCGGCGCTGGCCGACCGGTTCCGGGTGGGGCGGATCCTCCTCGCCGGGGACGCCGCGCACGTGCACTCGCCGGCCGGCGGGCAGGGGCTCAACACCAGCGTGCAGGACGCCTACAACCTGGGCTGGAAGCTGGCCGCGGTGCTGGGCGCGGGGGCGGGGGAGTCGCTGCTCGACACGTACGAGGAGGAGCGGCGGCCCGTCGCCGCGGGCATGCTCGCCCTGTCGACCCGCATCCACCGCGGCGAAGCCCGCCGCGGCGCGGCCACGCGGCAGCTGGGCCTGGGCTACCGGGGCTCGTCCCTGGCGGTGGAAACCCGCACGGACCTCCCTGCCGAAGCCCTCCACGCCGGCGACCGCGCCCCGGACGCCCTCCAGGCCGGCCTCCGCCTCTTCGACGCGTACCGGGGGACGCACTGGACCCTGCTGACGGTGGGGGAGTCCCGGGCGCCGGAAGTCCCGGGCGCGCGGCCGGTGCGGATCCCGTCGCACGGGGCGTACGGCGACGGCCTGTTCCTGATCCGCCCGGACGGCTACATCGGCTGGGCGGGCCACACCCTGGAGGGCCTGGCGGCGTACGCGGCGGGGGTGGGGGTCGGCGGGGCGCGGCTGTAACCCCCCGCTACGGGGTCGGTGGCGCCGGCTGGGGCCACGCCGCAGGGCAGCAGGCCAGCAGATTCTTGGTGCGGCGGTAGAGGTCGTCGTCCTCCATGCGGACCCCCTTCGCCTCGACGTCGGCCACGATCCTCCGGAGGATCTTCGCCCACTCGCCGACGAATGCTTCGGGGCGGACCACGGCATCACCGCACTCGGCCAACAGGGACTCGTAGTTTCCCAGGGTGCTGTGCCAGCGGGAGCGGATCCTCAGCGACTCGTCCTCGCGGGCGAGGGTCCATTCCGCGGAGAACGTGTCGGAGCCCCAGAAGACCTCGGCCTGTGCGAAGTCGGCACGCTGGACCTCCTCCAGGAGGGGCACCAGGTCGTCGAGGAGGGCGGCGATGTCGTGGGCGTACGACAGCCTGACCGGCACCCGGTTCCACACGATGACGGCGTCATCGGTCTCGGAGGAGTAGAGCTCGCCGACAGCGTCGGCCATGTCCGCGGCGGCGGCGGACGCGCGGGTGCGGACGGCCGGGTGGCCCGCTTGGATCGAGAAGCCCGTTCCCTCGGCGGGGTCAGCGGCAGCCGTCACCATGGCGCCGATGAGTCCGGCGGCCCTCAGCTCGTCCAGCTCGGACAGGGCCGCCTCCACTCGTTCCGTCGGCTCCCACCGCAGGGTGCGGCCGAATAGTTCGTCGTGCTGTGCGCCTCGTAGGGTGCGGCGCCTGAGGAGGGGGCCCTGGCCGTCCTCGGCGGTGTAGTACGTGATGCGGCCGTCGGCGTCGAGGGCGTCGAGGACGGTGGTGCTGAGCTGGGTGACGGGTGGGTTGCCGAGGTAGTCGGACCGGGCGCCGAGGGGGAGGCTGACGCCCGTCAGGTCGAGGGCGCCGGAGCTCTCGCGGAGGAACTCGCCGCCCCGCTCGTAGAAGAGGATCAACGGCTCGTAGAGGTCGGGGAGGTCCGGGAGGGCGGCTGGGTCCTGGGTACGGAGTTCCGCCAGACGGACGGCGCCGGCGCAGGTGGCGCGGACCTCGCCGCTGGGGAGGCGGGCCAGGAGTGCCTTCAGTTCCGCCTCCGTGGTGTGGGAAAGGCGGAACTCGGGCGCCGCGTAAGCGGTGATGTCGAAGAAGGGCCAGGCGGCTGCGGACTGGGGGTACGCCTGCGACCACACGGACGCCCGGCTGAGGTATTCGCGGAAGATGACGCGGCGCGACTGGACGTGCCCGAACGCGTCGTCCCAGCCATCACCCCATTCCACGACGCAGAGGCGGCTCAGGACAGCCGCTGCCGCCTTGCCCACCTTCTATGCCTCGTCGAGTGCGTCCAGTGCCGCCGCATCGAGAGACGGCATGGGCTCGGTAGACGTGTGATCTTCCCAAGTCGTCAGCCGCACGCGGCTGCCGACGAAGTCGATGAACCCGTTCTCGATCCAGAACGCGCCACCACGCTCCAAGACCAGCAGGAGCGGCTCGAAGGGATCCGGGAGTTCGGGGAACGCGGCCAAAGCCTCGCTACTGAGCGATGCCCAGTTCAGAGCCGCCTGGCAGATCCTCGCAGTGAGCAGGCTGCTGGAGTGCTCGGAGAGATACGCTTCCAGATCTCCCGCCAGCTGGGGGTCGGCTTGAACCGTGGGGTCGACGTACCGGGCGATGTCGAAGAACGGCCAGCGGTCCGGCTGTGAGACGTTGAAGAACGGTTCGGGCTGGGTCTTCTGCAGTTCCTGAACCCAGAGGGCGGCACGCCGGAGATACTCGCGCATGAGCCGGGCGCATGACGTTCCGTGCTCGAAGCTCTCTTCTGCGGCCTTCCAGTCGATGGTGGCGGCCTTCCACGCCAGTGCTTCTCCTGGCACTTGATTTTCTCGCCCCTTTGTGGCCACCGCCGGTCAGGCCGGGGGCATTGGCTGCTGCGCTGCATCGTTGAAGAGGTAGTCGTACATGGATCGAAGGTAGACAACGAGGGTTTCCCGGTCAGGGAATTCGATATCGGTCAACCTCTCGTACTCATCCGGACCGAACGATTCGTCCTCGATGATCTTGGTGAAGCCTTCGCGAATCAGTTCTACGTATGCATCACTGAAAGCCATCAGTGTGGGTCGCAGATATCCGCTCGTGTCGTACCCCTGCTCAAGGCTCAGGTGTGTCCTGAGGAATCCCTTGAAACGCTCTTCCATTGGAAAATCCCCTCTACGGATGGCGGCCGCGCGCGGGGTTGGCGAACATGGTGTGCAGGCGCAGCTCCCCATCATGCATGCGGTACACCGGCTGGATGGTTCCGCCTTCGAAGTCGACCGGCTTGAATTCATTGAGATTGGCCGGGTCACGATAGTAGCCGGTGAACCTCTCGTGGGCTCCGGGACCGAGCACGTCCTCGATCGGCGTCTCCAACGCTTCCATTCCGGTACGGGCCATCTCGTCGCGGAAGTATGCGTCGGCACGCACCATGTCCGCCGGGTCGTCGAAGCGGGTGGCGAAGGCGCCGACACGGTGGACGCCGGCGGTGACACCGTCCGTCGTGGTTCCGGTCAACGGGTCGACATTGTTCTCGGACTTGACCAGCCCCGGGTAACTTGAGTTCGGCCCGTACATCTTCGGATTGCCGTTGCTGTCGCGGAGGACCGTACCGAGCCTGTCGGTCAGGGCCTTGTCATCAGGATAGAGGTGTCGGCCTGGCGCGTGCCCCTGGCCGCCTTGCCGGTCGTCCAGCTCCTTGATGCGCTCCTCGATCACCTTGGGGTCCACCGCCTGAGCGCCGGTGTCACCGGGAGTGGTGTCCCCTGGAGTGGCATCCCCCGGAGCGGAGTCAGGAGCGTCTCCGTGGCCTCCGCTTCCGACGTCGCCCTGGTGGGGAATGGTCGGGCCGTCACCGTGGCCGCCGCCTGTGCCCGGGCCGTCGCCGTGGCCGCCGGTGGAGGGGCCGTCGCCATGGCCGCTACCGGTGGTGGGGGCGTCCCCGTGGCCACCGGTGGTGTGGCCGGGGGTGGTGCCCGTGGGGCTGCCGGGTTCGGTGTGGCTGTTGGTGGGCGTGTGGTTCGCCGTGCCGCCCGGGGTGTGGTCGGTGATGCCCGTCGGGGTGTGGTCCGTGACGCCGCCCGGGGTGTGGCCGGCCGTGCCGCCCGGGGTGTGGGAGGTGACGTCCGCGGTGTGGGCGCCTACGCCTACCGGGACGTTCTCGTGCTTCGGGACTTCGGCCAGGGGGTGGTCGGGGCCCTTTGGGACGGCGGTGAGGTCCTGCTTCGGGAGGCCCTGGTGGTCGAGGAGTTGGTGGGTGGTCTTGTCGTAGAACTGGGGGCGGCCCGCTGCGTCGTCGGGGAGGCGGACGGTGTCCTCGGGGTGGGGGAAGTGGACCCCGGGCATGTCGGCCTTGGGGAGGTCTTTCCACACCACGTCGGTGATCTTCGGGAACGCCCCGTCGACCTTGCCGAGGTTGGCGAACAGGTCGCCGACCTTGACCTTGGCCAGGGAGCCGGCCTTGCCGATGTAGGTCATCGGGTCGATGAGGCGGCCGGCCTTCCCGGCGACGGAGATGACCTTGGCGACCGTGCCGGCCTTCGCGGCGGTGCCGGCGCCGCCGGTGAAGACGGTCGTCAGGACGTTGAAGGTGACCGCCCCGGCGGCGCGGGCGGGGTTCTTGCCCCACTCGTCCCAGGCGAACCAGGGCCTTGCCCGTCTCCTTCACCGCCGTGCGCGAGTCACGGATCCAGGAGGGGAGGTCCTTGTCGTCGGCCAGCCAGAACGCGGTGCCGACCCCGGGGATGGACGCGAGCGTCAGACCGGTGGCCAGCTTGGCCAGGCCCGTCCACGCCTGCCCCGCCTTGTCCCAGCCGTCCACACCGACCAGGGTGCCAAGGCCCCGGATGGT